>DASYJT010000139.1:0-10113 GCA_035996165.1 Acidimicrobiia bacterium | reverse complement strand
TTAGCGGTCGGCTTTGGCGAACTTGGCGAGATCGGCCGCGCTGGTCGCGGACGCCCGGATGCCGCGCGCCACGATGCTGACATCCCAGCCCTCGGCCTGGGCGCGCAGTGCGCCGACGTTGCAGTTCTCGCGGCCGCCGAGCACCGAGAACGGGTCGTAGTTGTAGAGCCGCAGCGCGTTGGCGTGCGAGATCTTGTTCACGTCCTCGTCGGGGCAATGCGCGGCCTGCATCTGCTTGTTGAACTGCTCGGGCGACTGCGGCCATGTGGAATCGGAGTGCGGGTAGTCGCACTCCCAACAGATCATGTCGACGTTCATCTTGTGCCGCATCTCGATCCCGACCGGGTCGTCGATCCAGCAGCAGATGACCTGCTCGTCGAACACCTGGCTCGGCATGCGGCCGCCCATGTCCTGACCGGTCCAGTAGCGGTGACGGTCGAACGTGTAGTCGATGCGCTCCCGGAAGTAGGGGATCCAGCCGATCCCACCCTCGCTCAGCGCGTACTTCATGTTCGGGAACTTCTGCGCGGCCTGACTCCACACGAAATCGGCGGCGGCCTGCACGATGTTGATCGGCGACAACGTGATGAGCACGCTCATCGGCGCGTCGTCGGCGGTGATCACCATCTTCGACGACGACCCGATGTGCACGTTCACGACGGTGCCGACCTCTTCGCACGTCGCGAAGAACTTGTCCCAGTGGCCGGAATGGATGCTCGGGTAGCCGAGGTGCACGGGGTTTTCCGAGAACGTGACGGCGTGACAACCCTTGTCGGCGACGCGCCGGACTTCGGCCGCCATCTTGTCGACGTCCCACATCATCGGGAGCGCGAGCGGAATGAAACGCCCGGGGTACGCGCCGCACCAGCTCTCGATGTGCCAGTCGTTGTACGCCTCCACCAACGCGACCGCGAGCGGCTCGTCCTTCTGTGCGGCGCGGGCGAAGAGTTGGCCGCAGAACTGCGGGAAGCTCGGGAAGCACATCGATCCGAGCAGGCCGTTCGCGTTCATGTCCTTGACGCGGTCGTGAATGTCGTAGCAACCCGTCCGCATGTCGTCGAACGACTGCGGGTCCATCGCGTACTCCTCGGGCGGTCGGCCCGCGACCGCGTTCAGCCCGATGTTGGGGAGCTCTGCGCCCATGAACTGCCACACGTCGATGCCGCTGTCCTTGCGGACGAGTTTCGGCGCGATGTCGGCGTACTTGGCGGGCAGTCGGCCTTCGAACAGATCAGGCGGTTCGACGACGTGGTCGTCGACGCTGACCAGGATGAGGTCTTCGAGCTGCATGGGTTCCCCCTCGGAAACTGGAACCTGACGTTGGCGTCAGTGTACGGCGGTGGACGGCCGGGTGTCACGCCTCGATGGCGTGGGCGCGCAGGGCCTCGAGCGAGCACCATTCGATGGCGCCCGCATGGGTCGCGGCGAGATGCACTCGGGGGGCCGCGGCGGCTTCGAAGGCCTCCTGCCAGCGGGGCGCGCACAGGCACCACCGGTCGCCCGGTTTCAGTCCGGCGAACCCATACTGCGGCATGGGCGTGCTCAGATCGTTGCCGCGCTCCGCGCTGAACGCGAGGAACTCGGCGGTCATCTCGACACAGACCAGGTGCACACCGACGTCTTCGCCGTGCGCGTTGCAGCATCCGTCGCGCATGAACCCGGTGAGCGGATCGAAACTGCACGGCTCGAGCTCCGTACCGAGGACGTTGCGCGCCATGCCGTGGTCTCCGCTCAGTCCCAGGTGACCGGCAGGGCGGCCGGCGCGCGGAAGATTGCACCCGAGATGGCGGCGGGCTCCGCGTCGGGGTCCGGGCGCAGGCCGGGAAGGCGGTCGAGGATCTGCGTGATCACGACGCGGGTCTCCATGCGCGCGAGGTGCAGGCCGAGGCACATGTGCGGGCCCCACGCGAACGCGAGATGCTGGTGCGGCGGGCGGAAGATGTCGAAGTCCTCGGGGTTCTCCCACACCTTCTCGTCGTGGTTCGCGGAGCCGATGTTGACGCCGACGAACGAACCCGCGGGAACGTGCACGCCCTCGACCTCGGTGTCGCGGGTCGCGGTGCGCATGATCCCGATGAGCGGCGCTTCCCAGCGCAAGCCCTCCTCGATTGCCTGCGGTAGCAGTGCGCGATCGGCGCGCAGCGCGTCGAGCTGTTGGGGGTTCGACAACAACCCGTGCAGCAGGTTCGACGACGAGCGGTAGGTGGTCTCCGCTCCGGCCGGGAGCAGGAGCCGGAGGAAAGAGCAGATCTCCTCGTCGTTGAGGCGCGTGCCTTCGAGCTCCGCTTGCACGAGCACGGAGATCACGTCGTCCGAGGGGTTCTTGCGCCGGTCGGAGATGATCGTGCAGAAGTAGTCGAACAACGCCTTCGACGCGTTCTCGGCGCGGTCGAGCTCGAACCCGGCACTGATGACTTCGACCGCGCGGCGGTGAAACATCGGCAGGTCTTCGCGCGGCAGCCCGAGGAGACGTGAGATGACGACGACGGGGAACGGGAACGTGACCTCGCGCACGAGGTCGGCCCGCTTGTCCGCGCGGTCGACGAACGTGTCGATGTGCTCGTTGACGACGTCACGGACGAGTTCGCGCTCCCACGTTTCCATCGCCTTGCGGCTGAACGCCTGCTGCACGAGACCGCGGTAGAGGTGGTGTTCGGGCTCGTCCATCTCGAGAATCGAATGGCCCAGCACCTTGCCCATCACGTCGGCATAGGCCGCCGACGAGAAAGTCTCGCCGTCCTTCAGGACTTGTTGCACCGCGTTGTAGCTGAACGCGGTGAACACACCGACACTGCGGTCGATCGGCATGAAGTCGAGGTCGGAGCCGTCGGGCACCATCACCGCGCCGTCGAGGTCTTCGCGCTTCATCGGGTTCTGCGGCCGCACGAGCGAGAACATCGGATAGGGGTTTTCGACGACCCCCATTCCGGCGCTGCGGTTGAAGGCTTCGAACGCGTCGTAGCCGTCGTCGAGATCCGAAGTGGCCATGCTTCGACCGTACTACTGTGCGCGCCCATGGCTGTCGACCAGGTGAGTCTCGGGCTGTTGCTTCTGCGCGTGGTCGTCGGCGGCACGATGATGGCGCACGGTTACAACCACGTGTTCCGCGGCGGCAAGATCGCCGGCACCGGCCGGTGGTTCGAGAGCCTCGGTATGAAGCCCGGCGTGCTGCACGCGTGGCTGGCGAGCGCGACGGAGCTCGCGGCGGGTGCGGGCCTCGTCTTCGGACTCCTGACGCCACTGGCCGCCGGTGCCTGCGCGGGCGTGATGCTCGTGGCGCTGATTACGAACCATCGCAAGAACGGGTTCTTCATCTTCCGCCCGGGCGAGGGATACGAGTACGTGCTGAACCTCGCGGTGGCGTGCTTCGCGATCGCCTGCGTCGGGCCGGGCCGGTGGTCGCTCGACGACAAGATCGACTTCCAGCTCCACCACTGGTGGGGTCTCATCTCGGCGCTGATCATCGGCGTGGGCGGCACGATCGCCCTGCTCGTCACGTTCTGGCGACCGCCGGCGCCGAAGCCCGCGGAGAGCTAGGCGCGCACGTCGTTTCAGGCGCGCGCGGCTTTCAGCTGCTCGACGAGCAGCGGGACGACCTCGCGCCAATCGCCCACGATGCCGATATCGGCCGCGTCGAAGATCCGTGCGCTGACGTCGGGGTTGATCGCAAGCACGGTGCCGGCTGCGCGCAGGCCGACGGTGTGGTTGAACTTGCCGCTCGCACCGATGCTGACGAACAGGCGCGGCGCGATCGAACGGCCGGTGATGCCGATCTGGCGCGAGCGCGGGAGCCAGCCGTTGTCGGTGACCTTGCGCGTGGCGCCGAGTTGCGCGTCGAGCAGCGTGCGCAACGGCTCGAGGTCGTCGTACGCGTCGGGCGCGACGCCCTTCCCGATGCCGATGACGGTGTGCGCCTCCGCGAGCAGGTCGAGATCGTCGTCGCGCGTGCGGGCCAGGACGCGGACGCGACCGCGTCCGGAGGTGGGAACGGTGAGGGTGGTGACGCCGCACGGTTCGCGTGGTTGCCGCGTGGGCAGGACGCCGGCCCGGACCGTGGCCATCTGGATCTCCGATTTGCAATGGATCGCCGCGACGAGCTGACCGCCGAACGCGGGCTTCCACGCGACGAGTCGATCGCCTTCCCGTTCGAGGTCGACCGCGTCGCCGGTGAGTCCGGCGCCGAGCCGGGCCGCGATGCGCGACGCGACCTCGCGGCCCCATGCCGTCGATCCGGTGAGAATCGCCCAAGGTGGCGCGCCGCTCGGTCCGCTCGCGCCGCGTACGTGCTCGATGAGCGTCACGACCCGGGCGGCGACGTCTTCTTCGATGTTGTCGCCCTCGAGACTCGTGACCGTGTCGGCGCCCCACGAGCTCAAAAGGTCGGCCGGGAGTGGCCGATCGCAGGTCACGGCCAGCACGTTGCCGGTCAGCGCGGCGGCCGCGCCGAGGAGCTCGCGCGTGTCGTGGAGACGGTCCGGCTCGGCAATGACGATGGTGAGCGGCTGGTCGGGGCGCGCGGGCCCGACGACCTCCGCTCGGCCCCTTTCCGCGCCGTTGTCGAACGCGCCCCGCTCGTGCAGCATCCGGACCGCCTCGTGCACCTGCGCGGTAACGGCCGCTTCCGGTTTGCGCCGGCGGGCGCGCGTCACGGCCATGCTCTTGACGTCTCCCACCGAGGTCGGCGACGCGGCCTGCCCCCATGGTCCGGGGCCGAGATCGGCCGCGCTGAGGCGCCGGATGCGCGCCGCGCCGACCGCGGCGCGGCCCGGCGGGTCGACCTTGGCCGGATCGATGAGGCGCTCGGCGCACGAGAGGATCGCGGGAAGGTGCACCTCCGCCTGCAGCCAGCCGTCGTCGTGCTCGCAGCGGGCCGACACGACTTGGCCGTCGATCGCGAGGTGGCGCACGCCGGCGAGGAAAGGCATGTCGCACAGTTCGGCGAGCTCGGGACCGACCTGGCCGGTGTCGGCGTCGACCGAGTTGCGGCCCGTGAGCACGAGGTCGAACGGACCGGCGTGTTCGAGCGTCGCGGCGAGCGCCTGGGCGGTCGCGAGCGTGTCGGATCCCGCGAAGGCCGGATCGGTGACGAGCAGACCGTCGATGTCGACCGCGCGCTCGAGTCCCCACGCGATCGCTTCGCGCAACGCGTCGTCGGCGGTCGGTGGCCCGAGCGTGACGACGGTGACGCGCGAGCCGGGGCGCTGCGCTGCGAGCTCGACGGCTTGGCTCACCGCGCGCCTGCAGTACGGGTTGAGCTCGAGCTCGATGCCATCGCGGCGAAGCCGGCCGTCGGCGCCGAGCTCCATTTCCTCGAACTTCGGGATCTGCTTCACCAAAACGGCGATCCGCATACAGTGAGGTTATGGCCCGCGAAGCTGTGATCGTCGACTGCGCCCGCACCGCGTTCGGCAAGCGCAAGGGCGCGCTGGCGGGCTGGCACCCCACCGATCTCCTCGGTCTGGTGTTGCGCACCATCGTCGAACGCAACGACATCGACCCCGCGCGCATCGACGACGTGGTCGGAGGTTGCGTCACGCAGTCGGGCGAGCAGGGTTGCAACGTCACCCGAAACGCGTGGGTCGCGGGCGGCCTGCCGTGGACCGTTCCTGCCACCAGTGTCGACCGGCAATGCGGATCGTCGCAGCAGGCCGCGCACTTCGTCGCCCAGGGTGTGATCGCGGGCGCGTACGACATCGGCATCGCGTGCGGCGTCGAATCGATGACGCGCGCGCCCATGTCGTCGAACGCGCGGGGCGGCACCGGTCCCTTCAGCGGCGAGTTCCTCGCGCAGACCGACAACACGCTCGGCATCCAGTTCTGGGTGGCGCAGGTGCTGGCCGACAAGTGGGGGATCACGCGCGAGGAGATGGACGCGTACTCGCTCCAGTCACATCAGCGCGCCGCTGCCAATACCGACAACGGGTTCTTCGCGGGCGAGATCGTCCCGGTGCCGATCGTCGACCCGGAGACGGGTGCGCGCACCGGCGAGATGTTGGAGACCGACGAGGGGATTCGCCGCGACGCAACGCTCGACAAGATCGCGGCGCGACCCGCCGCGTGGGAGTCGGCCGATCAGCCCGCGCCCGACATCACCGCCGCGAATTCGTCGCAGATGACCGACGGCGCGGCGGCAATGATCATCGCGTCCGCCGACTTCGCCGAACAGCACGGTCTTCCCGTTCGCGCTCGGTTCCGTCATTTCGCGGTGGCCGCGGAAGACCCCGTGCTCGTGTTGTCGGCGCCGGTACCGGTGACCTACAAGTTGATGGAACGCTCGGGGATGTCGATCGACGACTTCGATGCGGTCGAGTGCAACGAGGCCTTCGCCGCGATCGCTCTCATGTGGCAGAAGGAGTTCGGCTACCCGATGGACCGCTTCAACCCGCGCGGCGGTGCGATCGCGCTCGGCCATCCGCTCGGCGCGTCGGGCGTCGCCCTGATGACGCGGCTCTTGCGCCACCTCGAGGACACCGGCGGCCGCTTCGGGTTCCAGACGATGTGCGAAGGCGGCGGCCAAGCCAACGCCACCGTCATCGAGCGCGTCTAACCCCCAATTCCCCCCAACAGTTGTCAGGAAAATCGTTCCCCACCAACGAATTTCCTGCCAACAGTTGGGGGATAAATCGTTCCCCACTAACGATTTTCCTGCCAACTGTTGTCAGGGAAATCGTTCCCTACCAACGAAATTCCTGCCAACTGTTGGGGGGATTTTAGGGGGGGTTGGGCGGCGTCAACTCGGTGAGGGCGGCGAGTTGTTCGCGGTAGTGCGCGGGGGAGTGGTGCACGAAGCGGACGTTGACGCCGGTGGCGCCGATGGCGGTGAAGCGCGCCAGCTGTTCGCCGACGCGGTCGGGCTCGGCGACGGGATCGAGCGGGTGCTCGTTCTGCACGATGATGTCGACGGGGGTCTTCCGGTCGGCCCAGGCCTCGGTGGCGCGCGCCCGGTCGAGCATGCTCGCGAGCTCTCCGGTGCGCAGTCCGAACGGAGCCCAGCCGTCGCCGAGCTCGACCGCGCGGCGAAGCGAGCGGTACGTGCGGCCGCCGACCCACATCGGGACGTGGGTTTGCTCCGCGCACGGTTCGACGAGGAAGTCGTCGAACTCGTAGAACTCGCCGTGATAGCGCGGCTGTGGCTCTGACAGCGCGGCCCGCAGCGCGCGCATCGAGTCGTCGGCGCGTGCGCCGCGGTCGTCGAAGGGCGCGCCGAGCAGCTCGAACTCCTCCTGCAACGAACCGACCCCGACGCCGAGGACGACGCGCCCGCCGGTGACGACGTCGAGCGTTCCGTAGCGCTTCGCGATCTCGAGCGGATGGTGATAGCCGAGCACGAGCACGTGCGCCGCGAACCGGATCGTCGTGGTGAGCGCGCCCAGCGCGCCGAATGTGGCGAGCGGGTCGTAGTAGCGACCGCCGCGAACGAGCGCGACGTCGACCGGGACCGCGACATGCTCACTGCACGTGCAGTGGTGATACCCGAGTCGGTCGGCTTCCTGCACGATCGCGACGATCTCGGCGAACGACGCCGACTCCTCCCACTGCGCGTGCGCGCGCGGCAGCATCGTCAGAGCGGGGGTGACGATGCCGAGTTTCACTCGGCGGAGGTTACGCGAGGACGCGGTCGATTGCGGTGACGAGCGCGGGGACGTGCGCGGGCGCTTCGGCGAGCCGATTCGTCTCCGCGAGGTGCACCATCGACTCGAAGAGGATTCCGAAGACGCCGACCGAGAGCGCGGTGGCTTGCGGGCTGACCGCGGCTTCGGCATCGGAGCGCGCCCAGAGTCCGCGGATGAGATCGGCGAGCTCGCGCCGGATGCGGCTGCGCAGCGCATTGACCTCGGGCGACGTGCCGACGCCCTCGAGCAGGATGATGCGCGCCGCCGCCGGATCTTCGACGAGACAATCGACATACGCGCGCACGCCGACCTCGGTGAGACTCGCACCGGGCGGCGCGTGGTCGAGCTTGTTGCGCATCGTGTCGATCAATGTGCGAAGGCACGTTTGCAGCGCTCCGTACATCGCGTCTTCGCGGTTGTCGAAGAAGGCGTAGAAGGCGGTACGGCTGGTGCGCGCGCTACGCACGATGTCTTCGACGGACGTGTGGTGATAGCCGCGCGCCGCGAACTCGTCGATCGCGGCGCGTACGAGGCGGCGCCGCTGGTCGGCCCGGCGTTCCTCCGCGGACAGGCCGCGATACCGCCGTCCGACCGGGCTCAACGCCGCGGGCGGAGCCGAATGCTCCGACGGCGGTTCGGGGGTGAGTGCGTGCGCAACCACGCTGAAAAGGTTACCGGCCCATATGGCTCGCTAGTTTTCGGGCCATGACGGACAAAACCGCGGGACTGGCCGAGGCGGTCGCGCAACACGTGCGTCCGGGCGATGTGTTGCACCCGATCGTCGGCCATACGCGCTGGAGCGCGGCGACGCGGGAGGTGGTGCGCCAATGGTGGGGTCGCGATCCTGGGTTCACGCTCGCGATGCTGTCGCTGTCGAGCCTGGGTGCGCTGTTCTTCCGCGGCGGGCTGGTGACCAAGGTGATCACTGGCTACTCGGGTGACACCTTCCCCAACTTCACGCCCAACCCGTGGTTCGCCGGCGCCTACGAGCGCGGCGACGTACAGGTGGAGCACTGGTCGTTCCTGGCATTCTCCCAGCGACTCGAAGCCGCGGCGCGGGGGCTGCCGGCGATCGTGACCCGTTCGATCGCGGGCTCGTCGATGGAGGAGAATTCCGCCTTCACCCGGGCCGAAACACCCTTCGGCGAGGTCGGGCTGCTCGCCCCGCTCGTCCCCGACATCGCGCTGATGCACGCAGTCGTCGCCGACCGGGAGGGCAACGTCGTCGTGCACCCACCCCTGCTCGAGGGCGTGTGGGGTGCGCTGGCGGCGCGCCGGGGTGTGATTGTCACCGTCGAGCGCATCGTCGACGATGTTCGGCCGTGGTCGCATCTCGTTCGCATTCCCGCGCATCGCGTGCTGGCCGTCGTCGAGTGCCCGATGGGAGCGCACCCCGGTGGGCTGTACACCGGCGACCTTCCGGTCGACGGCTACGGGGAGGACTACGACTTCTGGATCGACGCGCGCGCCGCGACGCGTGCCGGCGCCGACGCGTACGACGCGTGGATTCGCAAGTGGGTCCTCGACGTCGAGTCGCAGGAGCAGTGGATCGATCGGCTCGGCTCAGCGCGCGTCGCCGCGTTACGCGCCAAGGCCGATCCCGAATCGTGGCGGACCGACGCGGCTGCGCACCCGCCCGATCTCGAAGCGCCCGTCAACGCGTGGGAGCGCGCCGCGGTGTGGGGTGCGCGTCATCTCGCGGAGAGGGTCGTGGCGACGGGCGCGCACGCGGTGCTCGCGGGCGCGGGTGTCGCCAACCTCGCGGCGTGGCTCGGCGTGCAAATCGCTCGAGCCGCCGGCTCCGACGTGAAACTCACCGCCGAGATCGGGTTGTGGGACTACGACGCGACGCTGGGCGACCCGTTCGTCTTGAACCATCGGAACTTCCCGACGGCGACGATGCTCACCGACGCGCAGGTCGTGCTCGGAGCCCTCGTCGGCGGGCCCGGCACCGCGACGATCGGCTGCCTCGGCGGCGCGCAGGTCGACCGCGTCGGGAACATCAACTCCACGTGGATTCCCCCGCGTCCCTTCCTGGTCGGGTCGGGCGGCGGGAACGATGTCGCGAGCACCGCTACCGAGAACGTGATCGTCGCCACGCTCACCGCGCAACGCACGGTCGAGGAGTGCCCGTACGTGACGTCGCCCGGCACCCACGTGCAGGCGCTCGTCACCGACCTCGCCCGCTTCGAGAAGCGCGCCGGCGCGCTGCAGGTCAGCGCGCTCGCGCCCGGTGTCGAGTTCGACGAAGTGCGCGCGCTCTGCGCATGGGCGCTGGAAACACCGACCGGTGTGCTGCCCGTTCTGGAACCCCCCACCGCGGCCGAGGTGAGCGCGCTCCGCCATTGGGATCCGCGCGGTTGGTTCCTCCGCGCCCGCTGACGACCTGACGACCTGACGATCAGTCAGCGCGTGACGATGACGCACGCGGCGTTGGCGCCGCGTCCGACGGTATGCGCAAGGCCGACGCGCGCGTTGTCGACCTGACGCGGTCCGGCCT
>DASYJT010000138.1:0-2534 GCA_035996165.1 Acidimicrobiia bacterium | reverse complement strand
CACGTAGCGGTTGACGATGCGCCCGATGTCGGACGGGGCCCACTGCTTGGCGTTGCCCTCTTTGTCCTTGGCGAGGAACTGCTCGCCGATCTCCCACGGGCGGTAGTGAGCGAGGTTGTTGCCGACGAGCCGGAACACCTGACCGGTGACGTGCTGCGCTTCGTCCGACGCGAGCCACACGACCGCCGGCGCCGAGTTCCCGGGGTTCATGGCCTCGAACTCGGTGTAGTCCTCGGGGTTCTTCACTTCGATCTTCATCGCCTGGGCGACCATGCGCGTGGCGCCGCCGGGGCCGATGCAGTTGGCGCGCACGCCGTAGCGGCTGAGCTCGAGGCTCGCGATGATGGTCATCGCCGCCACGCCGGCCTTGGCCGCGCCGTAGTTGATCTGGCTGGCCTGCCCCTGGAGCCCGGCGCTCGACACCGTGTTGATGATCGCGGCGCGGGGCTGGCGGCCTTCCTTCGACTCGTTGCGCCAGTACGCGGAGGCGTGGTGCATCGTGTTGAAGGCGCCGTACATGTGGACCTTGACCACCGAGTCGAAGTCCTCGGGCGACATCGAGAACATCATCTTGTCGCGCAGGATGCCGGCGTTGTTGACCAGCACGTCGAGGCGTCCGAAGGCGTCGATCGCGGAGCCGATGATGTTCTTGGCGCCGTCGAAGTCGGCGACGCTGTCGTAGTTCGCGACGGCTTCGCCACCGCGCTTGTTGATGACCTCGACCACCTCGTCGGCAGCCCGCTTGTCGGAGCCTTCACCGCTGACGGATCCTCCGAGATCGTTCACCACGACCTTGGCGCCGTGGTCGGCGAGCATGATCGCCTCGCCGCGTCCGACGCCGTTGCCCGCTCCGGTGACGATGGCCACCTTGCCGTCGAGCATGCCCATTTGCGCGTTCCCCCTGCTGACAAGAAAACTGACGTTGGCGTCACCGTAGCGCGGGCCCGAAAGCGCGTGCCAAAGACAGAGGAGCAGGTGAGCATGGCCGTCGACACGAGCGTGATCGGCCGCCAAACCGGTGCGTGGCGTGTTGCGCTCGACCGTTCCGTGCTCGCGAACTTCGCGACGGCGGTCGGTGATCGCACCGTTGCGTATCGGCGCTCCGACGCACCCGCGCCGCCCACCTTCACGTTCGCCGCACCGTTCTGGTCGAGCCTTTCCACCGACGAGCAGCCCGCGGATCCGACCGGCGCCGGCGGCAATCCCATGCACTCGATCATGGGCGCGCTCCACTCGCGGGGAGCTCTCGTGCTGCACGGCGAGCAGGAGTTCGTCTATCACCGCACGCCGGTCGCGGGAGACGTGCTCGACGGTGTGCAGACGATCACCGACATCTACGAAAAGGAAACCGAGAGCGCGCACATGACCTTCGTGGTCATGGAGACGCAATGGAACGACAGTCGCGACGGCTCACCCGTCGTGACCGAGCGCTTCAATCTGATTGCCCGACTCAAGCGATAGGGGACATGCGTGGGACGTCTGCAGGACAAGGTCGCGATCATCACCGGTGCCGGACAGGGGATCGGTCTTGCCTACGCGCAACGGTTCCTCGACGAGGGCGCCAAGGTCGTCGTGGCCGAGATCAACGAGGAGCGGGCCGCCGCCGGCATGAAGACGCTGGCGGGCAAAGGTGACGCTCTGCTCGTGCAGACCGACATCTCCGACGAGGCTTCCGCCCAGGCGTGCGTCGACAAGGCCGTCGAGACGTTCGGCACCGTCGACATCCTGGTGAACAACGCGGCGCTCTACTACGACATCGACAACTTCGATCCGAGCTTCGACTACCTGAAGAAGGTCTTCGCGGTGAACCAGTTCGGTGCGTGGTTGATGGTGCGCGCCGCGGCGCCGGTCATGGCGAAGCAGCACTACGGACGTGTGATCAACCAGTCGTCGGGCGCCGCGTACGCGTATTCGTTCCCCAGCTTCGGCGACGACTTCACCGGCCTCGGCAACTACAGCTACTCGATCACGAAGTGGGGCATCGTCGGGCTCACGAAGTTCATGGCCGCGCAACTCGGCGCGTGGAACATCACGGTCAACTGCATCGCGCCCGGTGTGACGATGACAGAGGCGACCAAGAAGATCGTCCCCGACTTCTACATCGAAGGCATGACCGCGCAGACCGCGATGAAGTCGACACTCGAGCCCGAAGACCTCGCCGGCGCCTGCGTGTTCTTCGCGAGCGACGACGCCAAGTTCGTCACCGGCCAGACCCTGGTCATCGACGGCGGTCTGGCGATGCCCGCCTAAGGGTCCTACGGACGACAGACGATCTCGCCGTGCAGCACGGCGAACCAGCCGTCGGGCTGTACGGCCCACGCGCGCCACGCGGCGGCGATCTGTTCGAGGTCGGCGCGCGTCGCGAAGCCGTCGCGTTCCGCCTGCTCGGCGATGGCCGACGAGAGCATCCGGTCGGCCCACAGCTCGCCCCACCACGCGCGGTCCTCGGGCGTGGCGAAGCACCATGCCGACGCGCCGGGCTCGACCCGGGAGAACCCTGCCTCGTGGGCCCATGCCAACAGGTTGCGCCCGGC
>DASYJT010000137.1:0-9998 GCA_035996165.1 Acidimicrobiia bacterium | reverse complement strand
CCTCGATCCCTTCCTCGACGAGCACCCGCCCGCCGAACGTCTCGACGGTGAGCGCACCCGGGCCGCCGAGCTGCGAGCGCGCTTTCGTCACGACCGCGTTGACGGGAACCTGGAACGTGAGGTGCGTCGCATTTCCCTTGTCGGCGAGATCCGTCACCTCGACGTCGGCGGGCGCGTTCCCGACATTCGAGAAGGTGACGCGCGCCGACCGCTCCGGGAGGGCCGGTGGCAGACCGGGGCAGAACCACACTGCGTTCGACTGCGCGACGACCGTCGGCCGGCCCGCCGCGTTCGCGCCCGCCGCATGCGACGACGCGTCGGAGGCGCGACCCGCGGCCAACGCGGCCGCGATCAGCACGGCTACGAATGCGACGAAGAGGAATCGCCGGGATTTCATGCGTCCTCCGCCGGCGCGACGCGTGGCTCGACGCGTCCGCGGCGCGTCGCGAACCAAACGATGAGCACTCCGATCCACAGGAAGATCTCGGCGAAGCGCGCGATACCGATCACGCGGCTTCCCGCGTAGTGCACGTGGACGGTCGCGTTGCCGTCGAGCGCAAAGGCGTTCGTCCAGCCGAATGCCGAATGCCGGGCGACCGCGTGACCATTCGCGGTAGCCGACCAATGCGGATCGGCAGCCTCCGACCACAACAAGGTGCCCGGCCCGACCGCGTTCGTCGTCCCACCTTGTACGCCCACCCCGACGACACCCGCGGCGTCGGTTCGAACTGCGGCCGCGGCCGGGTCAGAACCGTCCACGACGACGGTGTTGACCGACGCGGGAACGAGCGCGTGAGACGGAATCCACGCGTCGTTGTCGTAGACGAGACCCGAGGTGTCGACGCGCGACAACGTCAGATCGAGCTGACGGGAGAGCGCGTCGGCGATCTTCGTCTGGTCGCGACCCAATGGCCCACTGCTCGGAGCCGCCCGCTGCACGAACGCGATGTAGCGCACGCCGGCCGGCGCCAACAGGTGCCCGAGCCGGACCGTCGAACCCGACGACGCGGCCTCGATCATCGCGCCGAGGACCCGATCGGCCCGCTGCTCGGGCGCCGACCACGACGCGCGGGCATCGCCCACGCCGTCGCGCGTGAGCGCGAATCCGACACCGCTCGCGACCATCGCGTCGGCGGGCAGGACGTTGGGATCGCCGACCCACAAGACCCGGAAGCCGCCGGGTGGAGCACTGTCGTTCATCCACGAGTACGTGCCGGCCCAATCGTCGGCATGAAGCCCGAACCGGCCCGAAAACGTGTCTCCCGCGAAGCCGACGACCGACAACGCGAGGCCGGCGACGGCGACGATCATCATGATCTGGCGCCAACCGAAATGGAACCGACGAAGATCGTCGAGCACGGCGGCCACGCCGAGACCGGCGGCAAACGCGAGTGCGATAGCCGCGACGACGAGCACGCCGTCGGGCGACAGCGAAGTGGCGCCCGCCGACAACCGACCGGGCAACCACGCGATCGCGAACGACATCGCGGCCATTACCCAGGCGCGCGTCGCCCACGCGAGACGCGGACCGGTCGCAATCGCGAGCGGAACCACCGCCGCAGCGATAATCCCCCCCGCGGCCAAGCCGGCGCCGGCCCGCCCGGTCTGGAAATGAAGTATCGACGCGAACGACAGCGAGGCGCGCGGCTGGGCGCCGAAGGTCGTTGCGTCGCCGCCGAACAAGGTGAACGACCATGGCTCGAGCAGGAGGAGCCCGATCACGCTCGCCGCAACCGCGCCGGCAACCACCGTGACCGCGTGGCGGGCACCGCCCGCGAACGGCACCGCGATGCAATATCCGATCGCGAGCGCGGGCGCGAGGAACAGGGCCGGCGGCCACACGGAGCTGACGAGCGCGATCAGCAACGCGACCGAGCAGAGCCCGTGCACCCGGTGGCGCCGCCGCGCCGCGACTGCCGCGTCCGTCGCGTCCGTCGCGTCCGTCGCGTCCGCTGAGGTGTCGTCTGCGGTGTCGTCGTCGGTGGCTCGAACGAACGCTCCCAGCACGTACGGCGCCAACGCGAAGCACACGAGCGGGCCGAGCTCACCGTGCCAGATCGCGTTGCGTGCGACGGGATTGGCCGCGTAGGCCGCGGCCGCGGCGATTCCGGGGAGAGACGACGATGCGAACGGGCGCAGGAGTCGGTAAGCGCCGAACGCGCCCAGCGGGATCGCGCCCCCGATCAACAGCGAACGGGCCAGGCCGGGATGATCGATCAACCCGGCGCTCGCGGCCGCCATGAACGCGAACACGGGGCTCGCGGGGCGGGCCGCGCCCATCATCGTCGTCCGCCACGATCCCGTGAAGGTCGACCACGCCGCGCCGACACCCGGCCACGCCTGGAACGATCCGACCTCGGGAACATGACCCACGAGCAGCGATCGGCAACCGAACAAGATGAGCACGCCGAGCACGACCGCGATCACCGCGGGCAACTGGCGCGCCCGGCGCGCGGCCTCGTCCATCCGAACCCGCGTGCGGGTCGATACGTCGGCCAACCGGTCGGCGGCGTGCACGCGCTCGAGCATGAAGCGGCGCAACCGCGCGCTCCCGCGGATCATGAGGTCGCGCACGTCGCCGTCGTCGACGCTGCGCATTCGCTGCGTCGCGGATCGCGCCCGGCGGAGCTCGCCCGGGTGCGTGAACGCGCCGAACCAACCGACCACGACTGCCCGCGCCCGGGCCACCCGACCGGTCACGAGCAGCGCGACCGCCTCGAAGAGACTCAGGACGAACGCGACGGGCAGTACCCAGGCGAGCGCAAGCGCCGAGTACGACTTGCACAACAGGCGGACCCGGGAACGGGTCTCGGCGCGGAGATCGACCGCCGGGGTGTCACGTTCGCGGCGGGTCTCGACCAACGTCGCCCGTCCGTCTCGGACCCTTGCCGCGGGCGCCACGATGACCCGCGCCCCCGCCAGCCGGGCGCGCCAACAGAGGTCGATGTCGTCGGCGCCCGGGAACGTCGCGGGGTCGAACCCGGCGAGCTCGTGGAAGAGGTCGGCGCGCACGAGCATCGTCGCGTGCGACACGTAGAAGACGTCACGGACGCCGTCGTGTTGCTCCTGGTCGACCTCGCCCGGCTCGATGCCGGAGAACGGGACCCCGTAGTGGTCGATCGACATCCCGACCTCGACCAGCACGTCGGGGTTGTCGCGAGCGACGAGCTTCGGGCCGACGATCCCGGCGTTCGACCGGTACGCCTCCTCGACCAGCAGCCGAACGGCATCGGGGTCGAAAACGACGTCGTCGTGGCAGAACAGCAAGAAGACGGCGCCTTCGATCGACGCGAGCGCCTCGTTGGCGGCCGCCGCGAACCCGTGGCCGCCAGTGCCGGAGCACCGGCGGACGAAGGCGCCCGGGAGCGCACTCGCGATGCGCTCGGTCGGGTCCGCTCCCGATCCGTTGTCGACCACCAGGACCGAAAGCGACGGGTAGTCCTGGGCTCCGAGGGCCGCGAGGCCCTCCTCGAACCAGGGTCCGGCGTCGTTCGTGACGACCACGGCAACCACGGGCGGCACCGCGGACGCAGGTTCGGTCTCGTCGTCACGCTCGAGCAGATCGGCGCTGATCGAGTCGGGGTCGATCGTCTCCATGAGGCCGGGAGAGGATATCCCGGACGGTCCGCGCGGTTGTGCGCGCGATCACGAGTGCTTGCAAAAGTTAGCACTTATTGCTATCGTCGCGAGCACGTGATCGGGGCGCTTTCCCGTTCTCCTCGTCCCGATTTCCTTTCCCGTCACCATCGTTCGCGCTTCACTGTTCGGACCCGCTTCCCAAGGAGCAGCCATGCCCACCAACGCGCAGAAGACACTGACCGACGCCGGCTACATCGCCGTCGGCCTCGGGGTGATGGGCTTCCAGCAGGCCCAGGCCCGCGCCCGCGCCGCCCGCGGCCGCGTCAGCGAAGTCGGCGATTGCGTCGCCGGTCGCGCCCGCAACCTCCGCAGCACGATCGACGCCCAGACGCAAACGGCCCGGACGCAAGCCGAGACGCAGGTGCGCAACACCGTCAGCCGTGCCGGCGCGCAGGCAAGTGCGCTGCGCGACGAGGTCGGCAAGCGCGTCGAGCCCGTCGTCGGTCAGGTGCAGGCGCAGCTCGGCGACTTGCCGGAGCGGGTCGTCCAGGCAATGGAGCCCGTCGCGGCACGCGTGCGCGAGCTCGCCGGCAACGCCGCCTGACCGAACCTTCCATTCACGGTATTTGGCACGACCGGCATTTGGCACGACCGCATTAGGGTCGCAGCGTGCTTGCGACTCTCGCCGGTGGTGTCGGTGCCGCCCGGTTCCTTGCCGGATTGGTGCGCGTCGTTCCGCCCGCGGAAGTCGTCGCGATCGTCAACACCGCCGACGACGACGAGTTCCACGGGCTGTACGTCTCCCCCGACCTCGACTCGGTCACCTACACACTCGCGGGTGCGTCGAACGTCACGCAGGGTTGGGGACTCGAAGGCGAGACGTTCGCCACGCTCGACGCACTCGACCGCTACGACGTTCCCACGTGGTTCCGGCTGGGCGACAAGGATCTCGCCACCCACCTCTACCGCACGCAGCGGTTGCGCGACGGTGCTCCCCTGTCGACGGTGACGGCGGAGATCGCCCGCGCCTGGTCGGTGGAGGCCCGCCTGCTGCCAATGACCGACGATGCCGTGCGGACACGGATCACCGTGCGCCGCGACGACGGCACGGTCGAAGAGCTCGCCATGCAGCGCTGGTTCGTGGGCGAGCACGCGGCTCCGCCCGTGGTCTCGGTGCGCTTCGAAGGTGCGGCCGGCGCGCGTCCCGCGCCCGGGGTACTCGAGGCGCTCACCCGGGCCGACACGATCGTCATCTGTCCCTCGAACCCGGTCATCTCGATCGATCCGATCCTCTCCATTCCCGGCATCCGCGACGTACTGGTCGCGCGGCGCGATCGGGTGGTCGCCGTCAGCCCCATCGTCGGCGGCGCGCCGGTCAAGGGGCCGGCCGACCGGTTGATGGCGCCGCTCGGTATCGAGGTGTCCTGCGTCGGCGTGGCTCGCGTCTACGCCGAGATCTGCAGCTCGTTGGTGATCGACGCGGTCGACGGTGAACGGGCCGCCGAGGTCGAGGCCACCGGCGTACGCGCCGTGGTGACCGACACGATGATGCGCAGCCCGGAGATCGCGGCCGCGCTCGCCGCCGAGACCCTCGCCGCGGTGGCGTGACCCTCTCCATCATCCCGATCGGGGGAATCGGCGAGATCCGGCCCGGCGACGAGCTCGCGGTGCTGATCGCCGACGCCGCCCGCGCCCAGGGCACTCCCCTAGAGGACGCCGATTGTCTCGTCGTGACGCAGAAGATCGTGTCGAAGGCCGAGAACCGCCTCGTCCCGCTCGACCCGACCGACCTCGACGCGCGGCGGGCATTGGTCGAGTCGGAATCGGTGCGCGTCGTCCGGCGCCGCGGCGACCTCACGATCAGCGAGACCCGCCACGGATTCGTCTGCGCCAATGCCGGCGTCGACCTGTCGAACGTCGAACACGGCTGGGCCGCGCTCCTTCCCGTCGATTCCGACCGGTCCGCGAAGCACGTGCGCGACGCGCTGCGCGCGCGGGAGCAGGTTGCGGTTGCGGTGATCGTCTCCGACACATTCGGACGCCCATGGCGGCGCGGCCTGACCGACGTCGCCATCGGGGTCAGCGGCATCGCGGCCGTCGTCGACCTCCGCGACACCACCGACGCGCTCGGCCGAGTGCTGCAGGTGACCGAGGTGGCCGTCGCCGACGAGATCGCGTCCGCCGCCGAGTTGGTCATGGGCAAGGCCACCGGCGTCCCCGTCGCGATCGTGCGCGGCGTCGACCGCTCATGGTTTCGCGAGGGTTCCGTGCGCGAGCTCATCCGCCCTACGAACGAGGACCTGTTCCGATGAGTGGCGTTCCCGCGTTCGTCGAAGCCCGCCGATCGATCCGTGCGTTCCGGCCCGATCCGATCGACCGGGTCGACCTCGACGCGATCGTGGAAGCCGCGTGTCTCGCGCCCGCACCCCACCATTCGCGTCCGTGGCGGTTCGTCGTCGTCGACTCCGACGCGGGCAAGCGTGCGCTCGCCACGGGTATGGGCGCGCGCTGGCGCCGCGATCTCCTCGCCGACGGCGTCGATGCCGAACGGGTCGACGAGCTCGTCGCGAGCTCGCACGAGAAACTCGAGCGGGCGCCGGCGTTCGTCGTCGGGTGCCTCACTTGGAACGGTCTCGACCGGTATCCCGACGAGCGCCGCCAGCGCGCGGAGTGGGGCATGGCGTTGCTGTCGTTGGGCGCGGCCGTCGAGAACCTGATGCTCACGGCGACCGATCGGGGCCTGGCCTCGTGCTGGGTCGCGGCGCCGATCTTCTGCCCCGAAGAAGCGCGCGACGCGCTCGAACTCCCCCCCGAGTGGTTGCCGCACGCGCTCGTGCTGGTGGGCCGGCCCGACCCCGAGTACGTCGGCCGGACCCGGCCGCCCGTTCCTCTCGACGAGATCCGCCGCTTCGCCTGACGGCGCGGGCGGCTACCGGAAGCCGGCGCGCATTCCCTTGAAGTGCTCGAGCGTGCGCGCCAAGCCCTCTTCGAGGGTGGTGAACGACGTCCAGCCGAGGTGGATCTTGGCCTTGGCGGGGTCGACCGCACTGCGCGGGAGCTCGCCGGTCCGCGCCGGCTCGTAGCGCGCCGGCTCGCGGAAGCCCGTGAGCTTGGCCATCAGGTCGTAGAGCTGTTGCACGCTGGTCTCGAGGCTCGTGCCGATGTTCATGGTGAGGCCGCCACCCTTCGCCGCGGCCCGCACGAATGCATCGACGACGTCGTCGACGAAGACGAAGTCGCGGGTTTGCGAGCCGTCGCCGAAAATCAGCGGTCGCTCGTGCTCGAGGAACTTGTTCGAGAAGATCGCGACCACGCCCGCTTCGCCGTGCGGGTTCTGCCGAGGCCCGTAGACGTTGGCCAGCGCGAGGACCGTGTACTCGAGCCCGTGCTGCTGGCGGTAGTAGTAGAGGTAATCGCCGACCGCCTTCTTGGCGACGCCGTACGGCGACTCCGGGTGTTGCGGCGCAGTTTCCTTGGTGGGGATCTTCTGGGGGCTGCCGTAGAGCGTTCCCCCCGACCCAGCGAACACGATCTTCTTGACGCCGGCCGCACGCGCGCCCTCGAACACGTTGAGCGAACCGATCACGTTCACGGTCGCGTCGAACACCGGTCTCGCCACCGACACCCGCACGTCCATCTGCGCCGCGAGGTGGAAGATGACGTCGGGCTTGCGATGGTCGATCAGATCGACGACTGCGGGCGACGCGAGATCGAGCCGGTGGAACGAGAAGCGCCGGTCGGGAAGCTCGCGCGCGGTAGCCAGGTTCGCGAGCGAGCCCGACGACAGATCGTCGATGACGTCGACACGCCAATCCTCGGCAAGGAGCCGGTCGACGAGGGTCGACCCGATGAAACCTGCGCCGCCCGTTACCAACGCCTGCATGTGACCCCGCTACTCACGCTCGGCGGGCACACGCCCGCCGGAGATCCGTGTTCCCGACGGAACGGTTGCCCGCGCACCGACGATCGTCTCCGCGGCGAGCGACACGTCGGGCTTCAGGACGGCGTACGCCCCGACGACCGAATCGCGCACGCGACCGCCGTGCGAGACACGGGCACCGTCTTGCAGCACCGCGCCGTCGAGCTCTGCGCGCGCTTCCACTACCGCGTCCGCGCCGAGAACCGACGCGTGCACGCGTGCGCCGCCTTCGATGCGGGCACCGGCGCCGATCAGCACCGGCCCTTCGATATGCGCATCGGGTTCGATCGTTGCCTCGCCCTGCATCCATACGCCGGCGGCGACCTCGCGGGCACCGGGCGCGGGCGGGAGTGAGAGGCGGCCGGCGAGCGCGTCGGCATGCGCCTGCAGGTACTTTTCCGGCGTTCCGATGTCGAGCCAGTACGCGTCGCTCTGGTAGCCGAACAGGAGCCCGGGCTCCGCGAGCATGCGCGGAAACGTCTCGCGCTCGACCGACACGTTGAGGCGCGGCGGGATGCGCTGGAGGAACGACGGCTCGACCACGTAGGTTCCGGCGTTGATCCAGTTGCTCGGCGCCTTGCCCGGCGCGGGCTTCTCGACGAAGGCGATCACGCCGCCGTCGGCCTGGGTCGGGACGACGCCGAACGCGCTCGGGTCCTCGACCTGCGTGAGCGAGATCGTGGCCTCGGCGCCGTGCTCGTCGTGGAAGCGCACCATCGCGTCGAGGTCGAGGCCGGTCAACACGTCGCCGTTGCAGACGATGATCCGCTCGTCGATGCCCTCGGCCGCGAACCGGATCGCGCCTGCGGTGCCGAGGGGCTCGTCTTCGACGGCGTAGCGGACGACGATGTCACCGAACATGTCGTGCCCGGCGCCGTCGCGCTTGAAGTGCTCGTGGAAGGCGTCGGGGAGGTAGCCCATCGACAGCACGACCTCGTCGACGCCGTGCGCCGCGAGCCACTCGAGCTGGCGCTCGAGGTGCGGTTGGTTGGCGATCGGCAGCAGCGGCTTCGGGGTCGTGAACGTCAAAGGACGAAGCCGGGTACCTTCGCCACCGACGAGGACGACCGCCTTCACGGCTTCGACGTCGTGGGCGTCGGCGCCTTGGTGCTTCCCGTCGTGGGCTTCGTGGTCGGCGTCGCGGCGGGCGGGTTCGTCACCGGCGGCATGGTGGTCGCACTGCTCGCGCCCGGAGCCACGTTCTCGACACCGAGTGCCTTCGCGAGGTTGGGCACCGAAGGCGGGCTCCCGATGCTGGCGAGCGACTTGCCCTGCGGCAGGAACGCGATCACCACGATGTCGTACTGGTGCAGCTTGTACTTCGACGGGTTACCCGTCTGCACCGTGTACTTCTGTTTCACCTTGCCGGTGGTGTCGCCGTCCCAGGTGCCGACCTCCCATTGGAGGGTGCCGGTCTTGGCGCCGCACTTGTCGCCGTTCTTGACGGTGGTGCCGAGGAACGAGAAACCCGTCGACGACAACTTCCAGCCGCCGTAGTTGAAGTACAGCCCGACGGTGGCGTTCTTGCCGGCCTCCGACGAGACCAGCGGCTCCATGTGGATCACGCCGTCGTTATGGCTGTGCAGGCCCGCGTACACGCTTTGGTTGTCGGCCCGCGACGGTTGGTTCTGGGCGTTCGCGAACGGCCAGTTCCACACACCCGAACCGGGCGTGTCGCCCATCCAGTGGTCGCAGTCGTAGACGCCCAGGGCCGCGTGCCAGTGGGTGTCCTTCTTCGTGGGGTTCGCCGCGTCGGTGAGGAACGGCCCGACCGGCGAGGGGGCGGTCATGCGCGCGTAGGTGATGAGCGATATGCCCAAGATGACGACGATCGCGGTCAAGCCGTACCACCACGTGTTGTGGCGGGAGCGCTTCGCGGACCGGACGGCGGCGCGCTTGCGCTTCGCTCGAGATGCGTTGGTCACGCCGGGCAGGTTACTCGCGGGTGAGGCTCGCCCGAGATGCATGCCAGGCGTGCTCCGCCATTGCCAGCAGCCCTCGAGCGACGAGATATACCGCCGCGAATGGCAACAAAACCGCGCGTGCGCCGGTGAGGCGGCGCCGGGCGAACTGCAGTGCCGACCGGTGATGCTGGACCAGCATCCGGTACGGGACACGCGAAGTGCTCGCACCCTGGACGTGGGTGACCGCACCGCCCGGCTCGTACGCGACTCCGAAACCCGAGCGGCGCAACCGCCAACAGAGATCGAGATCCTCCATGTACATGAAATAGCGCTCGTCCCATCCGCCGACCGCGTCGAGGGCGCTCCGGCGGAGCCACACCGCGGCACCCGAGACCCAATCGACCGACCGGGGTTGGCCGGGATCGGAGTCGAGCTCGCGATAGCGCGCGGTGAAGGGGTTGGTGCGCCACCACAACCCGAGGAAGCCGTGCGCGACGGCGAGGGGAACCGACGGCAAACGGCGCGCCGAGGGATAGTCGGTGCCGTCGGTGTTACGGATCCGCGGCCCGCACGCGCCTACCGCCGGCTCGTCGTCG
>DASYJT010000136.1:0-9231 GCA_035996165.1 Acidimicrobiia bacterium | reverse complement strand
GGCGGTGCGCGGACTCTTCAAGGACAGCGCGGCGACCCGAGCCGAGGTCATGTCCCTCATCGGGCCCTCCGTCGGCCGTTCCTGACCGGTTCGCTAACCTCCGGCGGTGACCGCCCTCCCGCCGCTCCTCGTCGCTGATCTGCCGCGCCGAGGGCTGATGGGGGTCGTCAACGTCACGCCCGACTCGTTCTCCGACGGCGGCACCTACCTCGACGCGGGCGCCGCGATCGCGCACGGTCTCGCACTGGCCGCGGCGGGGGCCGCCGTGATCGACGTCGGCGGCGAGTCGACCCGACCGGGAGCCGATCCCGTCGATGCCGACGAGGAGCTCCGCCGCGTCCTGCCCGTGGTTCGGGCCCTGGTCGAGCAGGTGCACGTCCCCGTCAGCATCGACACGACGAAGTCGGTCGTGGCGCGCGCCGCTCTGGATGCCGGCGCCCGCATGGTGAACGACGTTTCGGGTGGCACGGCCGATCCCGAGATGTTGCGGGTCGTGGCCGGCGCGAACGCGGGCTACATCGCGATGCACATGCGAGGAACGCCCCGCACGATGCGCGACCTCGCGAACTACACCGACGTCGTCGCCGAAGTGGGATCCGAGTTGCGGGTTCGCGTCGACCGCGCCGTCGAAGCCGGCATCGACGCGCGCTCCGTCCTCGCCGACCCGGGCATCGGGTTCGCCAAGACCGCCGACCACAACCTCGCGCTGCTGCGCGCCCTGCCGGAGCTCACGGTCCGCGTCGGCGTACCACTCGTGGTCGGAACCTCGCGCAAGTCGTTCCTCGGCGCCGTGGTCGGCGACGATCGGGGCGGTCGCGACGACGCGACCCTCGCGACGACGGTCTGGTGCTTCGAACAGGGCGTGGCAATGGTGCGCGTGCACGACGTCGCCGGTTCGCGACGCGCGGTCGAGCTGCTCGAAGTGATCGAACGCGCCACTCCCGAAGGGATGGCGGCGTGACGACCGGCGGCCTGCGCGGGCGTTGGGCCCAGGGGCTTCAACCGCGCTACTTCACGTGGATCATCAAGGACCGCCTCGGCGCGGGCGAGCGACCCGGCGGCTTCGCGCGCAACCACCGCAAGGTCAGACGCCAAGAGGAGCTGATCTGGCTCAACGTCAACGGCTTCACGCACGTCGTGTCGCTGCTCGACTCGCCGCACAACCTCCACGCGTACGACGAAGCGGGTGTGGCCTACATACACGTGCCGATCGGCCCGCACGACGAGCTCGCGTTGCGCCTGTCGTCGATTTACAACGCGATCTCCAAGCTCCTCGACGACCCGACCGAGCGCATCTACGTGCACAACGAGGAGTTCGGCGACAAGGTGCTCGGCGTCCTCGCGGGATACCTGCTGCACGCGGGTCTGGTCGATCACGGTCCGCACGCAGTGTCGATGGTCGAGAAGCTGACTTCGAGGAGCCTCGGCGCCGAAGGCCGCGAGATCGTCGCCGTCACTCTCGACGAACACCTGTAACCGCCGGCTCGCGCGGTCAGACTCGCGGGTCAGACGCGGATGACGCGCACCGTGTCGGTGGCGCCCGCGCGCTTGCCGGCGGAAGCCGACACGATCGCGATGAGGTCGCCCTTGCGCACGACCCCGCATTCGCGCGCAGCCTTTACCGCATCCTGAGCGACGTCGCCCTGCTCGGAGGGCGTCGCGGCCAGCGGTCGGACGCCCCACACGAGACACAGCCGGCCGAGTACTTCCGGTTGCTCGGAGATTCCGGCGATGGGAACGGTCGGACGGAACGCGGCGACGCGGCGCGCGGTCGTGCCGCTCTGCGTCGGGCACAAGATTGCCGCGACCCCGAGATCTTCGGCGGCTTGCACGGATGCGTGCGCGACCGCCCAGGCGACTCGATCGTCGTCGAGCGCGGCGGCCGCACCCTGCGGCGCGGTGCGAGTGTGCGGCCACGCCTCCGCGGCCTCGGCCACGTCGCTCATGGTGCGTACGGTGTCGGCCGGGTACTCGCCGACCGCCGTCTCCTCCGACAACATCAGTGCGTCGGTGCCGTCGAGTACCGCGTTCGCGACGTCGTTGACCTCGGCGCGCGTCGGCAGCGGCGAACGGGTCATCGACTCGAGCATCTGGGTTGCCGTGATCACCGGCTTCCCGGCCATGTTGCAGAACCGGATGATCTCCTTTTGGATCAGCGGGACACGGCGGGCCGGAACCTGGATGCCGAGGTCGCCGCGGGCGACCATGACTGCGTCGGCCGCGCCGACGATGCCGGGGAGGTGGTCGAGCGCCACCGCGGTCTCGATCTTCGCGACGAGCTGGGGCCGGTGACCGCGCTTCGGCAGGCGGGCCCGCACCGACTCGACATCCTCGGGCCGGCGCACGAACGACAGCCCGACGAAGTCGGCCTTGATCGAGATCGCCATCCGGAGCGCGATCGCGTCGGTTTCGGTGAACGGCTCGACGTGGGCTTCGGCGCGGGGGACGTGCATGCCCTTGCGCGACCGCAACAACCCGCCCCGCACGATCTCGCACGCGACGTCGCCGATGTCGGCGTCGTCGGCGATGCGCTCGACGCGCAGCACGATCGCACCGTCGGCGAGGAAGATCTCGTCGCCCGGAGCGACCCAGCGGCCGAGCTCGGGCAGCGTGGTCGACACGCGGTGCGCATCACCCACGACCGCCGACGACGTCAGCGTGATCTCGCGGCCGGTCTCGAGTTGGATCTCGTCGTCGACGACCGGACCCGTGCGCATCTTCGGGCCGGGGAGATCGACGAGTATGCCGACGGATCGCCCGAGCGACGCCGCGATCTCGCGCGCCATCACCGCGCGTTCTCTGTGCACCTCGCCGGTTCCGTGCGCGGCGTTGAGGCGGACGACGTCGGCGCCGGCGGCGAGCAATGCCCTCAACGACTCGGGCGACGACGTGGCGGGCCCGACCGTCGCAACGATCTTGGTGCGCCGCATACCACCGGACTATCACGCGACTAGCGTCGAGCCGTGGACCGCATTCTCATCTCCGGCCTACGCGAGATGGGCGTGCACGGAGCTCTTCCCGAAGAACAGCACCGGCCGCAACCGTTCGAGGTCGATATCGAGCTCCTCATCGACGTGTCCGTGGCAGGTGCCACCGACGACCTCGGCGACACGGTCGACTATGGCGCGGTGTGCGAAGCGGTGAGCCGGATCGTGTCTACCGAGCATTACCAACTCTTGGAGCGGCTCGCGACGCGCGTCGCCGAGGTGTGCCGTGCCGATCCCCGCGTGGTCGGCGCCGTGGTCGAGGTGCGCAAGCTGCATCCGCCCGTGCGGGCGTTGCTCGACCACGTTGCCGTGCGCATCGAACGGTGAGCCGGGCGTATCTCGCCCTCGGGTCGAATCTGGGCGACCGGGCCGCGCACCTGCAGTTCGCCGTCGACGCGTTGGTCGCGGCCGACGGCGCCGACGTCGTCGGGGTGTCCCGGGTGTACGAGACCGCTCCGGTCGGGGGTCCGCCCCAGGACGCGTACCTGAACGCGGTCGTCGTCGTCGACACGGTGCTGCCGCCGCATGCATTGCTCGAGCTCGCGCAGCGCATCGAGCGCGACTCGCACCGTGTGCGTGCCGAACGATGGGGTCCGCGCACGCTCGACGTCGACGTACTCCTCTACGACGACCTTCGCGTCGACGATCCCGACCTCACCATCCCGCACCCGAGAATGGCGGAGCGCGGTTTCGTCCTGGCTCCCTTGCGCGACGTTGCTCCCGGTCTCGTCGATGCGGCGGCGACGTGGGAAGGAGTGCGCGAGGCGGCGGTAACATTGCATATTCCATGGGGGAACAAACGCGCACCGTCGCCCTGATCGGTCCCGGCCGGGCGGGGACCACGATCGCGCTGGGCCTTCTCGACCTGGACTGGACAGTGGTCGGCGTCGGTGGCCGCGCCCCTGACGCGCCCTCGACCACGTCGGCGGCTGCGTGCCTCTCATCGCGTCCCGCACTCGTGTCGGAAGTCGCGCGCGGCGCCTCCCTCGTGCTCGTCGCCACTCCCGACCGCGCGATCGAGCAGGTGCTGTTGGCCGCCGAACCCGCGATCGAGCCCGGCGCGCTCGTGGTGCACCTCGCCGGCTCGCGCGGACTCGAGGTGTTCGCACCGCTGCTCGAACGCCGTACCGGTGTCCGGGTCGGCGCGATGCACCCGCTGCAGTCGTTCCCGTCGACCACTGCGGGGCTCGAGCGGCTCGTGGGCGCGTGGGCCGCGGTGGCGGGCGATCCGGCCGTCGCCGACCTCGCCCGTTCCCTCGGCCTGCGGCCCTTCGATCTCGCCGACTCCGATCGCGGTCGCTACCACGCGGCCGCTGTCGTCGCCTCGAACCACCTCGTCGCGCTGCTCGGTCAGGTCGAGCGGCTCGCCGCAACCTGCGCGGTGCCCTTCGAGGCATTCGCGCCGCTCGTCCTCGGATCGGTTCAGAACGTGTTCGCGCTCGGGCCGGTCGAGGCGCTGACCGGCCCGGTCGCCCGCGGCGACCTCGCCACGGTCGAACAGCACCTCCGCGACCTCGATCCGGCCGAACGCGACGCGTACCGGGCGCTCGCGCGGGAGGCGGCTCGCCTGACCGGACGCCGCGATACGGGCCTCGATCGCCTCCTCGGCGACCTGCGCAACCAGCCCGGAACACCCGAGGACGAATAGTCCGGATTCCGTTCGGCGCGAGATGTCACACGAGCACGTCGGGACCTGGCGAGGTGTCGGTTTCCGGCACTACGCTGAGCGAGTCAGACCCGCCAGTCCGGACCATGAAGGCCGGAACCGAGCGAGGCCGAACATGCTGCATATCGAGACGATCGCCGAGGTACGTGCCGCGTGTGATCGCGCGCGGGCGCAGGGGCTGCGGGTGGGGCTCGTTCCCACCATGGGTTTCCTGCACGAAGGCCATCGCTCGCTCATGCGGGCGGCGCGCGCCGCGTGTGATGTCGTCGTCGTCACGATCTTCGTCAACCCGCTGCAGTTCGGGGCGGGCGAGGACCTCGACCGGTACCCGCGCGACCTCACCGGTGACCTCGCCCAGTGCGCCCAGGAGGGTGTCGACCTCGTGTTCGCGCCGTCGGTCGCCGAGATGTACCCGAGCGGCCGGCCTCTCACGACAGTCCACGTCGCCGGGCTCACCGAAGGTCTCTGCGGTGCGGCGCGCCCGACCCATTTCGACGGTGTCGCCACCGTCGTCGCCAAGCTTCTGGCCATCACCGGGCCGTGTTCGGCGTTCTTCGGCCGCAAGGATGCGCAACAGCTCGCGGTGATCGAGCGTCTGGTCGAAGACCTCAACCTCCCCGTCACCGTCGTCGGTTGCTCGATCGTGCGCGAACCCGATGGTCTTGCGCTTTCGAGCCGCAACGCCTATCTCTCGACCGAGGGTCGCGCCGCCGCGCGGGTGCTGTCGCGTGCACTCGGAGTCGCGGTCACCGCGATGATCGCCGGCGAACGCGACCCGGCGGCGCTCGTCGATCTCGTCCGGGGCCTCGTGTCGGCCGAGCCGGCCGTCGCGCTCGAGTACGTCGAGGTCCGCGCCAAGCCGGAGCTCACGCCCGTCGACCTCCTCGACGGCGATCTGTTGCTCGCGCTGGCGGCCCGGGTCGGCGAGACCCGCTTGATCGACAACATCTCGATCTCGGTGCGCGGCGCCGAAGTCCGTGCCGATCTCGGCACCCGGTTGCAACCGGCTGAAGCAACTCACGAGTCAGGGCAAGAATCAGGGAGTAAGCAATGAATCGCACGATGATGAAGTCGAAGGTGCATCGGGCGACGATCACCGGCGCCAATCTCGAGTACGTCGGCTCCATCACGCTCGACCGTGAGTTGATGGACCTCGCCGACATCAAGGAGTTCGAGCAGGTCGCCGTGCTCGACATCGACAACGGCGTTCGCTTCGAGACGTACGCGATGGAAGGTGGTCCCGGCGACGTCATCCTGAACGGCGCCGCGGCGCGGCTCGTGCAACCGGGCGACCGCATCATCGTCATCACGTACGCGTCCTACGACGAGGCCGAGCTCGCGTCGTACGCGCCGCGGATCGTGCACGTCGACGAAGCGAACCGGCCCATCGACGCGGACGAGGCGGTGCAGCGCGCCGGCTCGAACCTCGTCTGGATGCGCGATCATCCCAGCCGCCACCTAGGCTGAACCTCCGTGTACGACGTCCTCGTGTTGGGGAGTGGCGTCGCGGGGCTGACAACTGCGCTCCACGCGGCGCGGCGGGGCCTGTCGGTGCTCGTCCTCACGAAGGGCGAGCTGTCGCATTCCGCCACTCGGTACGCGCAGGGCGGCGTGGCCGCGGCGCTCGCGGCGCCCGACACGCCTGATCTGCACCTCGTCGACACGTTGACCGCGGGCGCGGGACTCTGCGACGCCGACGCCGTGCGCATCCTCGTCACCGAAGGTCCGGATCGCGTTCGGGAGCTCGCCCGCCTGGGCGCGCACTTCGATACCGAGCCTTCACCGGAAGGACCCGAGCTGCTGCTCGCACGGGAGGGAGGTCACTCTCTCGCCCGCGTCGTCCACGCAGGCGGCGACGCCACGGGCGCGGAGATCGAGCGCGCCCTGGTCGAGGCCGTGAGCATCAGCGACGCCATCGAAGTGCGCGAGGGTTGGTTCGCGATCGAGTTGCTCGTCGAGCGCGGTCGTTGTGAAGGGGTGCTCGCGCTCACACCCGACGCCCAGGTCGAGTTCGTGCGCGCGACCGATGTCGTCCTGGCCACAGGTGGTGCGGGGCAGTGCTTCGCGGTCACCACGAACCCGACGCTGTCGACGGGCGACGGCATCGCCCTCGCACTGAAGGCCGGCATCGCGTGCGCCGACCTCGAGTTCGTGCAGTTCCATCCGACCGCGCTGCACACGCCGTTGATGCCGCGGCCCCTCCTCTCGGAGGCATTGCGCGGCGAAGGCGCCGTGTTACGGGACGCCCTCGGCGTCGCCTTCATGTCGGGCTTGCACCCGCTCGCCGACCTCGCGCCCCGCGACGTGGTGTCGCGTGCGGTCTACGAGCGCATGCAGGCCTCGGGCGACGATCACGTCTGGCTCGACGCCACGATGATCGACGACTTCTCGAACCGGTTCCCGACGATCTGGTTCTCGTGTGTGCGCGCCGACCTCGACCCCACTGAGGAATGGCTCCCGGTCGCACCCGCGGCCCACTACCTCTCGGGTGGTGTCGTCACCGACCTCGACGGCGCGACCACGCTCGACCATCTCTGGGCATGCGGCGAGGCCGCGTGCAGTGGGGTGCACGGCGCGAACCGCCTAGCCTCGAACTCGCTTCTCGACGGCCTCGTCTTCGGTCGGCGGGTGGTCGAAGCGATCGTCGGCGGCAAGGAGACGGCCGAGTCCACCGGCGCGATGTCGGGCGTGCTCGATCTCCCCGGCACCGCCGTGCCCGACGCCGATCCGATCGTGTTGCCGAAGGAGCGCGCCACCGATCCCGACTCGGTGCGGGGCGCGTTGCAGCGCGTCATGTCGTCCGACTGCGGTGTGGTGCGGGACGCCGACGGCCTGAAGATCGCGCACGACACCCTCGGCGATCTCGTGCACCTGGCCGACGACCTGCCGGCGCGCAGCATTGCGAGCTACGAGGTGATCGACCTCCTGCGCGTCTCGCGCGCCATCGTCGCGTCGGCCACGGAGCGCACCGAGTCGCGCGGGTCGCACACCCGTCGTGAGTACGCCGACCCGTCCGACGCATTGCTCGGGCGTTTCGTCTCGCGGGGTTCGGAGCGCCCCGTGTTCGTGGCATTGCCCGGCGTCGTGGCTCGAGGTCGATGATGACTTCGTTCGATCCGCCCCGCGCCGTCGTCCGCCGGCTCGTCGAAGACGCGTTGGCCGAAGACCTCGGGATCCTCGGCGACATCACGTCGCTTGCCTGCGTCGACGAAGCTCAACTCGCCGAGGCTGTGTTCGTCGCCCGCGCCGACGGTGTCCTCGCGGGTACCGCGCTCGCGACCGAGACGTTTCGCCAGCTCGACGCAGACGTCGAGATGGAGTGGAGCGCGCACGACGGCGATTCCGTCGCGGGCGGCGCACACCTCGGCCGGGTCACGGGCCCTCTGCGTTCGATCCTGACCGGCGAGCGCACCGCGCTCAACTTCTTGTGCCACTGCTCGGGAATCGCGACGACGACGCATCGCTACGTGATGGCCGCGCACGGCAAGGTCCGTGTGCTCGACACCCGCAAGACTCTTCCCGGCCTGCGCGCGATCCAGCGGGCGGCCGTGCGGGCCGGCGGTGGCTTCAACCATCGCGACTCGTTGAGCGACGCGGTGCTGATCAAGGACAATCACGTCGTGGCCACCGGCATCGCCAAGTCGATCGAGCGGGCCCGGTCGACATGGCCCGGTCGGATGATCGAGGTCGAATGCGACTCGCTCGCCCAGGTGACGGAAGCGCGCGACGCAGCCGCCGACCGGGTACTGCTCGACAACATGAGTCCCGCGCAGGTGCGCGAGGCGGTCGTGCTCCTGAACGGCGCGATCGAGGTCGAGGTGTCGGGCGGTGTCACCCTCGAGACCATCTCGGCCTACGCGGAGTCGGGTGCGGACTTCGTTTCCGTCGGCGCGCTCACCCACTCGGTGCCCGTGTTCGACATCGGCTTGGACATGTCGTGAGGAGCCGGCCATGTTGTTGACGATCGATGCCGGGAACACCCAGACCGTCGTCGGGTTGTTCCGCGACTCCGACCTCGTCGACCACTGGCGCATCGCCACCGTCGTGGAGCGCACCTCCGACGAGCTCGCGCTGATGGTGCAACAGTTCCTCGGGTTCCACGGCTTTTCGTTCGAGAACGCGATCACGGGAGTCGCGATCTCCTCCGGCGTACCGCGGGTCACGGCCGAGCTCCGCCAGATGACGGAGCGCTACTTCGGGTTCCCGGCCCTCGTGCTCGAGCCGGGCGTGCGCACCGGTATGCCGATCCTCTACGACAACCCGAAGGAGGTCGGCGCCGACCGCATCGCGAACGCGGTGGGCGCGTACGATCTCTACGGCGGACCGTCGATCGTCGCCGACTTCGGCACCGCCACGACGATCGAGGCGGTGAGCGCGAACGGCGAGTACCTCGGCGGCGCGATCTTTCCCGGCGTCGAGATCTCGATGGACGCGCTCTTCGGTCGCGCGGCCGGGCTGCGCCGGGTCGAGCTCGCCGAGCCCAAACACGTCATCGGGAAGTCGTCGGCGGAGTCGATCCAGTCGGGGATGATCTACGGCTTCAGCGCGCAGGTGGACGGACTCGTCGACCGGTTCGTG
>DASYJT010000135.1:0-2066 GCA_035996165.1 Acidimicrobiia bacterium | reverse complement strand
ATAGAGCAACGCCCGCATCCTCGGTTGCACATGCATCAGATCTTCGAGATCACTCGGATACGTGTCGACCGTCGTCAGTGGCGTGTCGATGCGGCGCAGCACGCCGTTCGTCCGAGTCGATCGCCGGCGCTCGTCGGTCGCGAGATTCACGATCATGCGCCGCAGGTACGGCCCGAGCTCGTGGATGTCGCCCGGGTCTCGGGAAAGCACCTTCGCGAAGGCGCTCTGCACCAGGTCGTCGGGATCGACGTCCCAACGCCCGATCACCGCCGCGAACCGCCGGAGCGGCTCGTAGAGCTCCCGCAGACGTTGAATCCCGTCGGGATCCCACCGCTCTTCCAGTCCCACCCGGGCCCCACCCCCGCCGGCGCTACCGCGCTCCACCCTTGGCGTCACGAAAGATGGACGTCCGGGCCGGGCCGGATGTGACACTTCCGCAAGAAAGAATGGGCTCCGGGGGAGAGGCTCGAACTCTCAACCTACGGATTAACAGTCCGCCGCTCTGCCAATTGAGCTACCCCGGAATGGCGCTTGAGGATAGCAGCGCCCCTTCGGCGCCCTATGACTCTTCGAGGTAGTCGCGCAGGCGTTGCGAACGCGTGGGATGACGCAGTTTCGCGAGCGTCTTCGACTCGATCTGCCGGATGCGCTCGCGCGTCACGCCGAATTCCTTGCCGACCTCTTCGAGGGTGCGGATCTGCCCGTCGTCGAGACCGAAACGCAACCTGACGACCGCGCGCTCACGATCGTTCAACTCCTGCAGAGCCTCTTCGATCGCTTCACTCAACAGCGCGCGCGCCGCGGCCGTTGCCGGAGCGATCACGTTGGGGTCTTCGACGAAGTCGCCGAGAAGGCTGTCGTCTTCCTCCCCCACCGGAGTCTCGAGCGAGACGGGCTCCTGCGCGATGCGTTGGATCTCGCGCACCTTGTCGGGCGTCATCTCGACCTTGGTCGCGATCTCCTCGACGGTGGGTTCGCGGCCGAGCTCCTGCAACATCTGGCGCGAGATGCGCAGCACCTTGTTCATCGTCTCGACCATGTGCACCGGAATGCGGATGGTGCGCGCCTGATCGGCGATCGCACGCGTGATGGCCTGACGGATCCACCATGTGGCGTACGTCGAGAACTTGAAGCCCTTCGTGTAGTCGAACTTCTCGACCGCACGGATCAGACCGAGGTTGCCTTCTTGGATCAGGTCGAGCAACGCCATGCCGCGACCGACGTAGCGTTTCGCGATCGACACGACGAGGCGCAGGTTCGCCTCGGTCAGCTGGCGCCGGGCAAGCTCGCCGTCGCGCTTGACCGCGTGCAGGCTCGACCGTTGGTTCTCGCTGATCTCGACCGGCTCACCTTCGGTGTCGCCCCCGCTGAGCTTCTCGCGCGCGAGCAGGCCCGCCTCGATCCGCTTGGCCAGCGTGACCTCTTGTTCGGCCGTGAGGAGCGGGACCTTGCCGATCTCCTTGAGGTACATGCGGACGGGGTCGAAGCTGCCGCCGCTCTCGGAGTGCGTCGGACGCTGCGCCGCGCGCACCGAGACGAGATCGGGATCGGGCTCGTCCTCCGGCGGACGGTGCGAACCCGCGCTCGGACGCGAAGCCGCGCTCGGGCGGTGTTCGACCCGCCGCGGCGCAGGAGCGGGCGCCGGCGTGGGCGCGGCGGGTTGCGAACCGCGGCGTTCGTCTTCGAGCTTGAGCTCTTCTGCGATCTCGTCGAGCACCTTGATGCCGCGCGACTCGAACATCTCCCAGAGGTCGCGCAGCTCGTCGGCATCGGGCTCGAGATCGGGGAAGGCCGCGAAGATCTCACCCGTCGTGATGAAGCCGCGCTCACGAACTTGGGCGAGGACATCGTCTACCGCCGACGACGCGCCTTCCGCCGGCGCAGCTACCGCGGGAAGTGCAGTTCCGTCGGATCCCGCGGCCTTCGGGGATCCGGCGCTATCAGGCTCCGGCGTCTGCGTCATCGGTGATCCACGTTACCAACTGCTCGGCTACGGATTCCGCCGCGGCCCAATGCTCAGACGCTCGCGCGTTCGTGAGCGTGTCGAGCAGCTTGTTGAACTCCGA
>DASYJT010000134.1:0-2510 GCA_035996165.1 Acidimicrobiia bacterium | reverse complement strand
ATCGTCATGGCCCGAACGGTAGTCCGGCGGAGGTGGCGCCGTGCTCTACACGCGCTCGTAGGCGAGGTGGACCGCGTTCTTCGACGGGCGAATGGCGCGCTGGCGGTACATCTGACGCGTGCCGGGTTTGAAGAGCGGCGTTCCCCCACCGAGCAGCATCGGCGCGAGGTGGATGTGCAGCTCGTCGACGAGACCCTGTTCGAGCGCTTGGCCGATGACGTCGCCGCCGCCCATGATCACGACGTCACCATGCGTCGCGGCGGCCCGAGCGTCGTCTATCGCAGTAGCCAGATCGGCGACAAAGGTGAAGCGCATCCCGAGCTCTCGTTCGAGCCGAACGTCTCGCGGCGGCGCGTGGGTGACGACAAAGAATGGCGGCGTCGCCGTCTGATCCGCGCCATACCCCATGTCCTCGTTCCAACCGCCAGGACCGTCAACGATGTCGAACAAGCGGCGTCCCATGACGACGGCACCGCTCTGGGCCGTGGCCCGTTCGAGGATCTCGGTGTCGACCGCGTCCTGTTCCGCCACCCACGTGTGAAGTTCAGGCGCGTCGCCCAGCCCGTGCTGTTCGTCGGCGCCGGGACCGGTCACGTACCCGTCCAGCGACATCGTGATGTCGGCGATCACCTTCGGCACTGCGGTCTCCTCTCGGCAACGATCAACAGCGCAGACGGGCTAGGCGTCGGGGGGGAGGTGTTCCTGCGCCCAGAGGGCCGCTTGGGTGCGGTCGGACACGCCGAGTTGGGCGAACACGTTCGTAAGGTGCGCCTTGACGGTTCGTTCACTTATCGAGAGCTTGCGCGCGATCTGCTTGTTGGCGAGTCCGGTTGCGACGAGCCGTAGGACTTCCTCTTCGCGGGCGCTGAGCGGACGCCCGGCCGGGCCGATGCGTCGGCCTTCGAGCAGCACTCGTGCGGCCTTTGGGTCGAGCGGCGCGTCACCGCTCGCGGCGGCGCGGATCGCGTCGAGCAGCTCGTCGGGTCCGGCGTGCTTGAGCACATAGCCGATGGCACCGGCTTGCAACGCGGCGGAAATGTGCCGGTCGTCGGCGAAGGAGGTGAGTACGACGACGCGCACGGCGGGATCTGCGGTGACGATGCGGCGGGTGGCCTCGACGCCGTCGACTACCGGCATCGAGAGGTCCATGAGGACCACGTCGGGATGCTCACGCGCCACGATCGCGATCGCTTCCTCCCCATCGACGGCAGTTCCGACCAGAGCGATGTCGTCGGCGGTCGAGAGCAGTTGTTCGAGTCCGCCTCGAACGATGGCGTGATCGTCGGCGATCACGACCCGGATCGTCGCGGGCGGGATTGTCATAGCGGGACCTCCACGTGCAAGGTCGTTCCTGCGCCGGGTGCCGACCGCACGTCGAGCCGGCCTCCCGCGTCGGTGACGAGTCCTCGCAGGGCAACGAGACCGAAGTGTCCTGTCGCTCGGCTCTTCGTTGCTTCGTCCGCGTCGAATCCGCGACCGTCGTCGACCATGTCGAGGATCGCGGCGCGGTCGTGTTGCGTCACGCGCAGGCGAACCGTGGAGGCTTGCGCGTGGTCAAGCGTGTTCCGTAGTCCTTCTTGCGCGCTTCGATACAGCAGCCGTGCCGCGGAGTCGGGCAGCGGATCTTCGAGGTCGAGGTCGAGCTCGACGCGCAGGCCCCGATCGCTCCCTCGAGAAAGGAGGTCGGTCATCGCGGATTCGAACGAGACCTCGTCGAAGTCGGGTGGGTATATGTCGACGATCAGCGTACGCAGCGACCGAATGCTGGCGCGTATCGATTCGGCCGCGTCGTCGATCACATTGGCATCACCGTTCGAGCCCTGCGCCTTTTCTCGTCGTGCGGTCGCCGAGAGTGCGTACGCGACGCCCGCAAGATTTTGCACCGCGCCGTCGTGGAGATCGGAGGCGATCTGGCGGCGTTCGACGTCGCTCGCTTCGAGTGCCCGGTGCAGGAGCAGCTCGCGCTCCCGTAACCGCATGCGTAAACGGCGCGCGAGCGCCCACACGATCGGGATCTGTACGAGCTCCAGCATCAACAACGCACCGAGGGAGATCGGGGCGAAACTGCGCCACAAACGGCTGCCGTTGCGCGCAACCAGGGAGTAGTCGTAGTAGGCCTCGAACAGCAGCGGAGTTCCCGACGGTGTGCGGATCGGGAGGTAGACCTCGAGCAACTTGCCGAATCGGCGTTCGTACCGGTTTTCGGGCTTCGTGAGGTCGCTGACGTCCGCCGTGATCGCGCCGATGTCGAGCGAGCGGCGTTCGTCGGCCGCCAGCCCGTACGTTTCGCCGATAAGGCGCGGTTCGTCGGAGTACAGGATCTCGCCCTGTCGGTTCCATATCTTCACGCGAACGAGCGAGGCGTCGAGGACATCGTGCTGGACGACGCGATCGACACGCGCGATCGCCGGGGGCGAACCGGAGAGAAGGCCGTCGGTGACGGCGGGCTCGACGAGATTCTGCGCCTTGATGACCGCCGAGGAACGGGCGTCGGTGATCGCCTCTCGCTC
>DASYJT010000133.1:0-1521 GCA_035996165.1 Acidimicrobiia bacterium | reverse complement strand
CGCTCGACGATCCGGGCCTGGATCTCGGACCGCTCGAACGGATCGCCCGGGACGCGGTCGGCGGCCACCTCGATTCGCACCTGGTGCACGGATGCCTCGACGTTCGCATCGATCTCGTGGCGCTCCTCGGAGATGATCGAGACCTCGCCGACCTCGTCGAGCAGCCACTCGGCGAGGCGGTCGATCTCCGCAGCCGTCGCGTCGCGTCCGGCGAAGATGCCGAAGTTGATGCGCACCTCGATTGCGGGGACGTCGTGCTCGTGCACGGCGAATGCCATGGAAGGTTCCATCATGGGTTCAACGCACGAGTGCCCCGGCTGGGTGCGGCTCAACCTTCGCGAGGCTGCCAGCGGAACCCACGGATCGCCGCAACCAGGCCGATCAGGCCCCAGAGCAGGACAATCGCGAGCGAGCCGGTCACGGACCAGATGTGGTGGTGTCGCACCATCACCTCGCGCATCACGTTCGTGAAGTAGGTGAGCGGCAGGATGTCTGCGATCGCACGCAGGAACGAGGGGTACTCCTTCGGCGTGAAGAACGTGCCGGAGATGATCGCCATCGGCAGGTAGACGAAGTTGACGACTGCTGAAGAACCTTCTGCCGAACGTACGTATCCGGTGAGGCCGAGCCCCATCGCCGCGAAGGCGACCGCGCCGATCGCAAGTGCGATCAGCAACGAGAACGGGCGGTCCGGGACGGCGACCGAGAAGAGCAGCCGGCCGATCGCGATGATCAGCGCGGCCTCGATCAGGAAGACGATGAACGTCGAGACCAGCACGGCGAGCAAGTACGTCGCCGGCGGCAGCGGTGTCGCGCGGATGCGCTTGAGCACGCCGCTCTCGCGCCGGATCACCATCGTGATCGCGAGCCCGGCGAACGCCGTCGACGCGACGCCATAGCCGATCATCCCCGCCTCGAGGAACGGCGCCGCGCGGATGTTCTCCTTCGTGATCGTGCTGTTGCCGTAGATCGACCCGAAGACGAGGAAGAAGATGATCGGCAGGAAGAACGTGAAGAACGCCGCTTCGCGGTTCCGCCAAAACAACATCTGTTCCGTGCGCACTTCGTGCAGGAACAACCTCATTCCGCCGTCAGCTCCAGGTAGATGTCCTCGAGCGTCGGGCGGCGGACCTCGAGCCCTTCGAGCTCCTCGCCGCGCGCGAGTGCGTCCGTGGTCAGCTCGTGCAGGCGGCGCGTCGGGTCGTTCGTGCGCTCGACGATCTCCTCGCCGCCGCGGCTGTAGTGGATCTCGGTCTCGACGGCGCCGCCGGTCAGCTCGGACGGCCGCCCCTCGCGCACGATTACGCCGTCGCGCAGGACTGCGACGCGGTCGGCGAGCTGTTCCGCCTCGTCGAGGTAGTGCGTGGTGAGGAGAACCGTCTTGCCGAGGGCGCGAAGGCCGCGGATCGTCTCCCAAGCGGTGCGGCGCGCGCCGGGGTCGAAACCGGTGGTCGGCTCGTCGAGGAAGATCAACTGTGGGTCGCCGACGAGCGCGATGCCGAGGTCGAGCCGGCGCTGCTG
>DASYJT010000132.1:0-11111 GCA_035996165.1 Acidimicrobiia bacterium | reverse complement strand
GTCTTGTCGCGCACGATGCCCGCGTTGTTGACGAGGATGTCGACGGAACCGAACGCGTCGACCGCGGTGCGCGTGATGTTCGCGGCCGCGTCGAAGTCGGTGACGGAGTCGTAGTTCGGCACCGCCTTCGAACCCAGCGCCTCGATCTCCTTGCACACGAGCGCCGCCGGATCTTCTTCGGTTCCGCGGCCGTCGAGCGACACACCGACGTCGTTGACGACGACCGACGCACCTTCTCTCGCGAAGCACAGCGCGAACTCGCGCCCGATCCCCCGCCCGGCACCTGTGACGATCGCGACGCGACCGTCGAGCAATCCCATCTACGCGACGGCGGCGGTGGCCGCACCCGTGATCGCGGTGACGCCGTCCTGGTTGGCAACCGTGAGGTCGAGGTCGACGAGTTGCTCGCCGCCCTCTTCGCGCTTGGCGGTGACGACCACGGTGCACGTGAGTACATCGCCCGGCCAGACCTGCTTCGCGAACCGCACCTGCAGCCGCCGGAGCGCCTCGGGACCGAACCAGTCCTTCAGGACCCTCGCCGCGAGCCCCATCGAGAGCATCCCGTGCCCGAACACCGACGGGTTCCCGACCTGGGCCGCGATGGTGTCGTCGTGATGCATCGGGTTGAAGTCGCCGCTCGCGCCGGCGTACTTCACGAACATCGTGCGCGACAGCGCCGGGAATTCCTGCGTCCGTTGCTCGCCCACCGAAACGGCGTCGTATGTGGTCACGGTCATCGGGCCTCCAAAGCTGACGTCGGCGTCGGAGCGTAGCGGTGCGAGCCCGGTCCAGTCAGGGCGAGAACCCCGAAACCTGACACGAACGTCGGCTACGGCCTAGCCTTCCGGGGTGCCCCGGGCCGGTGCTAGCCAACCCGCTGCGCGCCGGCGGGCTGCGAATGAACCTCGGGAGCTGCGCGCCCGCGGCCGCAACACCAAACGCCGGCTGCTCGATGCGGGCGAGACCGTGCTGGCGTCGAAGGGCTACCACGCGACGCGCGTCGACGACGTCGTGAAGCTGGCGCAGACTTCGCACGGCACCTTCTACCTCTACTTCTCGAACAAGGAAGAGCTCTTCCGCGCGCTCGCCACGGAGGTGGCCGAGGAGATGCAAGCCGTCGCCGAGGAGTTGGAACCGCTACGCGCCGGCGCCACCGGCCGGGCGCGCCTGCAGCGATGGATCACGAAGTTCGTCGAGCTCTACCGCCGCCACGGGCCCGTCATCCGCGCCTGGACGGAAGCGGAGATCGGCGGCAGCGAGTTCGGCCGGCTCGGCACCGACCTCCTGACCCAGTTCACGGCCGTGATCGCGGCCCGGATCGTCGAGGTCGCGCCGGCCGATCTCGACCCGACGATCGCCACACTCGCGCTCGTCGCCATGCTCGAACGGCTCAACTACTACGCGCTGACCGAACAGGTCCGCATCGATTCCGACGCAATCGCAGAGACGCTCGCGCGGGTCACCCACGCCGCGCTCTTCGGCGGCTAAGCCGGGGCGTCGCCGCCGAGCACCCTCGAGTGGAGATCGCCCAGCTCCGCCACCGGACCGGAGTACGCGACCTCGCCCTTGACGAGCACGATCGCGTCGTCGGCGATGGCGAGCGCGTGGTGCACGTGCTGCTCGACGATCAGCAGGGTCGTGCCCGCGTCGCGGATGCGCGCCAGCGTGCGGTACACCTCGTCGACGACGATCGGCGCCAGCCCGAGCGAGAGCTCGTCGGCGATCAGCAGCCGAGGCTGTTCGACCATGACGCGCGACAGCGACAACATGCGCTGCTCGCCGCCGGAGAGCGTGCCCGCGTTCTGGTGCCGGCGCTCGGCCAGCCGCGGGAACAGCGAGAACGCCTCGTCGAGCGCTCCGCTGACGCCCGCCCGACCCCGACTGCGCCGGAAGGTGAGCTCGAGGTTCTCCGCGACGGTGAGCGACGCGAACACCGAACGCCCTTCGGGCGCGTGCACGATCCCGCGCCGCGCGTACTTGAACGCGCGCTGGCCCGTGACGTCGGCGCCCTCGAAGAACACCTTGCCCGCGGTCGGCACGACGAGACCGGAGCAGACGCGGGCGATCGTGGTCTTGCCCGCGCCGTTCGAGCCGAGGAGCGCGAGGACCCGGCCCGGCGCGAGCGCAAACGACACACCGAAGATGGCGCGGAACGGTCCGTACGCGGCGTCGACGCTCCGGAGCTCGAGCAGCGGCGCCGACGAGGAGTCGGGAACCGCGGTTCCCGGGATGCCGGACATCAGACGATGTCCCCGAGGTAGGCCTTGCGCACCGCGGAGTCGGCGAACACGTCGTCGGTACGGCCCGAGGCGATCAACATCCCGAAGTCGAGCACGAAGACGCGCTCGACGAGGCTGCGCACGAACTCCACGTCGTGTTCGACGAGCAGGATCGCGAACCCCCGTTCCTGCTGCACGGCGCGGAGCTGCCCGCCGAGGGTCTCGGTCTCGTGCCGGTCGAGGCCCGACGACGGCTCGTCGAGGAGCACGAGCTTGGGTTCGGTCATGAGCGCGCGACCGATCTCGACCAGCCGGCCCACACCGAGGCTCAGCGACTCGATCGGCCGGTCGGCCACTGCCGCCAGCCCCAACAGCTCGAGCATCGCGTCGACGCGCGCGTTCTCGGCGGCCGACGGACGACCGAGGCCCAGCACGTCCTTCCACAACGCGCCCCGACCGTTGCGGACGCGTTCCGCGACCAGGAAGTGGTCGCGCGGCGTCATCCCCGCGAACAGCTCGATGCGTTGGAACGTGCGCCCGATACCGAGCCGCGCCCGCCGGTGCGTGGCGACGCGGCTGAGGTCGCGCCCGTCGAAGGTGACCCGCCCGCCGTCGGGCTTCAGGATGCCGAGGAGGCAGTTGAAGAACGTGGTCTTGCCCGCGCCGTTGGGTCCGATCAGGCCGACGAGCTCCCCCGGCCCCACGTCGAGGTCGACGTGATCGAGCGCCGTGATCCCGGCGAACGTCTTCGTCACTCCTTCGGCGACGAGCAGGCTCATGGCGTGCCCACCCCGGTACCGGCGGCCGCGACCTCGAGCTGCGGCGTGGGCGGGTTCCCGCGCTTGAACCGATCGATGAGACCCTGCACCTTCGCGAGCGACCTGCCCTTGTTCGCCTCGAGAATCCCCTCCGGATGCTTCGCGTACGTGACCGCACCGAGGCCGAAGAAGATGAACTGCGTCGCGATCGGCAACGCGTTGACGTGCAGGAACGGTTGCACGTGGTTGATGAGCCACGGCAGCCAGTCGGGCAGCACCCGCGCCGGGAACAACACGAAGCCGACGGCCGCCTGGATCGCGCCTTCCACCGTGCGCGGTCCGAGCGTGACGACGATCACCACCCAGAAGAGTCCGAGCGCGGCGTTGTAGTCGATCTTGTTCGCGTGGCCCTCGTAGCTCGCGAGCAGCGCACCGCCGACGCCGGCGATGCCCGCCGACAAGGCAAAGGCGACGATGCGGGCGCGCATCGGGTTGATACCGACCGACGCGGCCGCGACCTCGCTCCCCCGCACCGCCGACAGGTACCGACCCGTCGTCCCGTTGCGCACGAGGATCACCACCACGCCGACGATCACCAGGATCACGATGCACAGCGCGAGGAACGACTTGTCGCTCGCGAAGTCGACGGTGCCCATCTGCGGCCGGGGCGCGACGACGGGGAACAGGCCACCGCTCACCCAACTCAGGCTCACGATGACGTTGTCGAAGAACAATGCGAACGCATACGTCGCCAGCGTCAGGAAGATGCCGCCGAGACGGAGCGCGGGAACCGCGAGCAGCCCGCCGATCGCGGCGGCTATGAGGCCGCCGATGATGATCGTCAGGATCACCGACATCCCCGCGCTGCTCGAGAGCTGCGCCGACGCGAACCCCCCGATGCCGGCGAACGTCGCCTGCGCGAACGAGACCTCACCCGCGAGCCCGGTGATCACGACGATGGAACAGAAGATGATCGCGTAGATCGCGATCTGGATCGTCTGACCCACAACGCTCGCGTTGCCGTGGAAGAAGACGTAGTAACCCACTGCGCCGAGGAACAGCACACCGACGGCGCGCGTGCCGATCGTCAGCTCCCGGCTGCGCTGCCCCGACGCGGGCGCGGGCGGAGGCGGATCGACGGTCGAGAGCGGGTCGGTGAGCTCCTTTCGGTTGCGCAGCCGGGGCGAGAGGATCAGCACCAAGAACAGCACGACGAACGGCAACGATGGCCGCAGGTTGCTCGCGAGCACGCTGTTGGTCGGTAGGTAACGGTTCAGGAGCTCTTGGACGACACCGAGCCCGATCGCGCCGGTGAACGCGATCGGAATGTTCGTGAGCTGCGCGAGCACGACCGCCGCGATCGCGGCGGTGAGCAACGTCGTGTAATAGATGTCGCCGACCTGTTGGGTGACCGTCGGCAGGAGCACCCCGGCGAGCCCGGCCACGAGGCTCGACAACATCCACGAAGCCGTACTGATCCGGTCGGAGTCGGTGCCGGACAGCTCGGCCATCCGCGGGCTCTCCACCACCGCTCGCATCCGGATGCCAAGCGCGGTGAATCGGAACAGGAGCGTGAGGCCGATCGCGACCGCGGCCGCGAGGACGATGATCGACAGCTGATCACGATCGAGCGCGGCCCCGAACACGTGGTACACGACCCGCCCGCCCGGCACGATGCCGGTGGGATTCGTCGCGTCGGTCTGGTTGAACCAGATCAGCACGATCTGCGGGATCGCGACGAGCAGACCCAACGCCGTGATCAGGCGGGCCATCGGTGGCGCGCTCCGGAGATACCGGAAGAGCCCCCGGTCGAGCACGACCCCGATCAAGGGTGCGACGATCAACACCGCGATCACGAAGGCCGGGAGGATGCCCCAGCCGTCGGTCACGTGCAGTTGGTAGTAGATCGCGCCCGACGCGAACGCCTGCACGCCGAACGCGATGTTGAAGACGCCCGACGTCTTGTACGCGAGCGTCAGGCCGACTGCGAGCAGCGCATAGACGCAACCGAAGGCAATGCCGTCGATCAGCGCGCCGAGGAAATTCTCCATCGGTCAGGCCGCGATCAGCTCAGGGTCCGTTGCGCTCCGGTCAACCGACACCGCCCGGCGCGAACGACAGGTGCTGTGGTTGGACGGGGATGGGTGCGTTCGGGTCGGCATCGAAGCAGCTCCAGGGCTTGCCCGGCTCCGAGTACTGGGGAACGAACTTGCCGCCGACGATCTTCATGATCGACGCGCATTCGAGCTTGCTCCGGACCGCGACGTTGTTCGTCGGGTCGTTGTGCTGCCTCGTCCAATCGATCGGAACGATCATCCCGCCCGGCGATTCGCCCTTTTGCGTGTTCAGCGCGTCGATCACCTTCTGCTTCGTGAACTCCGGACCGGCGAGCTTCAATGCGTCGAGGAACATCGCAGCCATGATCCAGCCGTCCTGGGTGAGCTCGACGGTCTTGACGTTGTGGGCGCTGGTGTAGGCGAGGTACTCCTGGGTTGCGGGCGACTGCGGCGTCACCTCCCACGGCACGTACAACGGGCTGATGAAGTTTCCTTCGAACACGCCGCCGCTCGCGGCCATCGCCTCGTGGTCGTACGCGTTCGGCAACTGCTGCACCGCGTTCAGACCCTGCTTCTTCATCTCCCGGGCCAGCTTCGTGACCTCGTTCGTGTCCATGCAGGTGTTGATGAACTGCACGCCCGCCTGCTTCATGCGCGTGACATCGGTGACGATGTCGGCGGAGAAGGGCAGTGAGTCGTCGAAGAACACGACCTTGGCGGTCGGCGCGAACTTCTCGTAGCTCCTACGGGTCCCGTCGGCGCAGAGGCCCGACGATGCCGAGGTCGCCTTGCTGTAGGCCAGGATCCCGATCTTGGTGAAGTTGTTCTGCTTGGCGAGCCAGGGCAGGTAGTGCCCGCCACACGAGAAGCACAGCGCTCCCAACGATCCGAAGATGTTGGCGTGCGACGGGCCGCCTTTCGGCGTTGCCATCTCGGGGTTGATGTTCCACGTGAAGGTGGGTTGCTTCGCCTTGGCGAGCAGGTCGGCGCCGGTGAACTGCAGTGTCGCGACGAACGTGGCGAACGCATTGTCGTCGGCGAGGCTCTGCTGCACCTGCTGGTTGTTCTGGAGACCGATGGTGTCGTCACGGTTCTTGACGATCACGAGCTTGCGGCCGTAGATCCCGCCCGCGGCGTTGATCTTGTCGAAGTAGGCCTGCATGCCGTCGACGTACTCGGCGTACTTGCCGCCGATCGGGTTCGTCTTCGTCGTGATGGCGGCGACCCGGATCTCCTTTTTGTTGTCGTCGACGCCGGGCCCTCGGCCCGCAACGAACTTCGTGAGGTCGGCCGCCGGGGCGGCGGTAGCAGCCGGGCCCGCGTTCCCGGTCGTGTCGGTCGTCTGGTTCTGCGACTTCGAGTTGCCGCATGCGCTTGCCACCAGAACGATGGCAAAGCACAACGTCGCGAAACCGCTTACCTTGGTGCGAGTTACCTTGGTGCGAGCGCCCATGAATCCCCCGGGTGTCACGTCGAGTTCGTCGGCAATGGTCCGAATACTGACGCTAACGTCATAGTCGTCGCACCACAAGAACCCTCCCACCTCCGAGGAGTCCGCGTTGGGATACACGCTCGTGACTTTTCATGCGCACCCCGACGACGAGTCGATCGCGACCGCGGGCACGATGGCGCGCGCCAAGGCCGAAGGGCACCGCGTCGTACTCGTCCTCGCGACGCGCGGTGAGCTGGGAGAGTTCTCACCCGACGCCCTCGCGCCCGGCGAGACGTTGACCGAACGGCGCGTCGCCGAGGTCGCGGCGTCGGCCGAAGTCCTGGGCGTCGATCGCGTGGAGTTCCTCGGGTACCGCGACTCCGGCATGGCCGGCGAAGCAACCAACGACGACGAGGGCGCGTTCGCCCGCGCCGATATCGAAGAAGCGGCCGCGCGCCTCGCCGACGTCTTGCGCGAAGAGGACGCCGACGTACTCACGGTGTACGACAACCACGGCGGATACGGGCATCCGGACCATGTGCAGGTTCATCGGGTCGGCGTTCGGGCCGCGGAGCTCGCGGGCACGCGCCGGGTCTACGAGTCGACGATGAACCGGGACTACATACAGGGCCTGATGGCGCGGCGCGCCGAGGAGATGCCCGACTCCCCCGACGCCCCCAGCGCGGCCGAGATGGAAGACTTCGGGTCTCCGGCCGAGATCATCACCACGACGGTCGACGTCCGCGACTTCGTCGATCGCAAACGGTCCGCGATGGCCGCCCACGCCAGCCAGATCGCGCCCGACTCGTTCTTCTTGGCGATGCCGCTCGATGCATTCCGGGAAGCGTTCGGTGCGGAGTGGTTCATCCGGCGCGACGCACCCGATGCCGCCGAGACCTGGCTCTTCGACGACCTCTAGCTACTTTTGCGAGCGCCGCGACAGCTCGACGCGGCGCCGACCCCAGCGGAAGTGCGGGAGCGGTTCGATGGCCGACCGGTCGGAGACCCACGGCGCGTAGGGAGCCAGCACGAACCCCGCCAGCGTGACGAGCACTCGGTCGTAGTTCACCCGCCAGCCCGCGAAGTCGCGCCACGCCTGGTCGTAGTCGGGGTGCACCGGCACGCCCGCCTCGACGAGCGCGCCACACACCGCGTCGAACTCCTCGCGCGTCACGCTGATCGGGTCGTCGGGCGAGGGTGAGTCGTCGTAGTCGAAGCCGAAGAATCCGGCGACCTCGCGCAGCGCGAGGTATCCGGAACGGATGCAAAGCGCGGCTTGCGGTGTAGGCGGGATATCGACGACGGCGAGCCGGAAGGCGGCGGCGTCGAGGACGGCACCGGCCGCGGTGACCCACGACCGGTGCGGGTTCGGTGACCGGAAGAACGCGAGCGAGCCGTACGACGTGTGCGTCTCCTGCACTTCGGTGAACCAGGCCATCCACGATTCCCAGAACGGGTCCAGCTCGCCCAGGAAGCCGGTCTGGTGCGCGCGCACCAGCAGGCTCCTCGGCGTCGGCGGAGTGCCGGCTCGGATCGCGAGGTCGGTGACGGCGACCTCGCGCCTCGAGAACGTGTTGTAGATCGTCGGCAGATACGCGATGAGGAGCGCGAGCAGCGCGAGGCCGATGGTCGCCTCGCCGAACGCGGCGAACGCCGACGGAAGATCGGGCGGTCGCTGGAATCCCAGCGTGAACAGCGACGAACCGCTCGTCATGAGCGCGCTTCGGATCCCGTCCTGCTCGAGGCCGCCGAAGATGCACGCGAACGCTCCGAAGACCACGAGCATGGAGATGCTCGGGAGCGCCAACAGCGAGATCGGTGCGTACAAGGCCCACACGCGGTCGCGCGCCTCGTAGGAGCTGCGCCGCGACGCGAAGAGATCGAAGCACCACCTGATCGCCTGGAAGATGACGACCGTGAACAGGACGATCGATCCGCGGGGGACGACGAACGTGCGGACCGCGGCGTCGAGCACGACGAGGGCGCCCGCGAGCCCGATCGCGACCAGCGCCACGGCGATCAACGCGTGCACCGCTACTCCTCGCCCGAGGGTCGGCGCCGGTTGCGCTTGAGGTCGGCGTGCCGGCGCTTCGTGTCGACGCGTCGCTTCTTCGCCGCGCGCGTGGGCTTGGTTGCGAACCGCTTGGGATCGACGTGCAACGCGGCCGCGAGCCGCGCCGCGAGGCGCTCGAGCGCGAGCTCCCGGTTCTGATGCTGAGATCGACGCTCCGACGCCGTCACCCGCACAACGGGCCCGAGCCGCTCGAGCAATCGCGCCCGTTGGCGCGGTCCGAGTGACGGCGACGACTCCACGTCGAATCTCAGCTCCACCTTGGTGTTGGAGGTGTTCGCGTGCTGGCCGCCCGGACCCCCCGACGCCGTGAAGCGCCATTCCAGCTCGTCACTCGCGATCGCGCACGACCGCGAGACCCGCAACCGGCCCTCCGGATCCACACCGCAGACACTACGCAAGCTCACGAACGGCGCGGCGCCTCGGTACTGGCGCCTCGGTACTAATGCGTCAGCGGCTTGTACTTGATGCGGTGCGGCTGGTCGGCGTCGCCCCCGAGGCGCTGATGGCGATCCTTCTCGTAGTCGGAGAAGTTGCCCTCGAACCACGTCAGCTCGCTGTCGCCCTCGAACGCGAGCACGTGCGTGGCGATGCGGTCGAGGAACCAGCGATCGTGGGAGATCACCACCGCGCACCCGGGGAACTCGAGCAACGCCTCTTCGAGCGCGCGCAGCGTGTCGACATCGAGATCGTTGGTCGGTTCGTCGAGCAGCAGGACGTTGCCGCCCATGAGCAACGCCTTCGCCAGGTGCAGCCGGTTGCGCTCTCCGCCGGAGAGGTCACCGACCCGCTTTTGCTGGTCGGAGCCCTTGAAGTTGAGTCCGGCGACGTACGCGCGGCCGTGGACCTCGCGCTCGCCGACCTTCACGAGGTCGACGCCACCCGTGATCTCCTCGTACACCGTCTTGTCGGCGTCGAGCGCCTCACGCGACTGGTCGACGTACGCGAGCTGCACGGTCGGACCGACCTTGAGCGAACCCGAGTCGGGCTGCTCTTGACCGACGAGCATCCGGAACAACGTGGTCTTGCCCGCTCCGTTCGCGCCGATGACACCGACGATGCCGCCGGGCGGTAGCGAAAACGAGAAGTCGTCGATGAGCAACCGGTCGCCGTAGCCCTTGCTGATCTTCTCGGCTTCGATCACGAGGTCGCCGAGGCGCGGACCCGGAGGGATCGAGATCTGCACCTTGTCCTGGCGCTTCTCGGCGGATTCCGCTTCCGCGACGAGCTTGTCGTACGCCGTGATGCGCGCCTTGCCCTTGGCCTGACGCGCGCGGGGCGCGAGCCGCACCCATTCGAGCTCGCGCTGCAGGGTTCGGCGCCGCGTCTCGTCGACCTTGTCCTCTTGGGCGAGCCGCTGCTCCTTCTGCTCGAGCCAGCTCGTGTAGTTGCCTTCCCACGGAATTCCCGCGCCCCGGTCGAGCTCCAGGATCCAACCCGCGACGTTGTCGAGGAAGTACCGGTCGTGGGTGACCGCCACAACGGTGCCGTGGTACTCCTGCAGGTGCCGTTCGAGCCACGCCACCGACTCCGCGTCGAGGTGGTTCGTCGGCTCGTCGAGCAGGAGCAGGTCGGGCTTGCCGAGCAACAGGCGGCACAGCGCGACCCGGCGCCGTTCGCCACCGCTCAACTTCGTCACGTCGGCGTCGGCCGGCGGCAGGCGGAGCGCGTCCATCGCGATATCGAGCTGGCGGTCGAGATCCCAACCGCTGACGTGTTCGATCTTGTCCTGAAGATCGGATTGCTCGGCGAGGAGCTTGTCGAAGTCGGCGTCGGGCTCGCCCATCGCGTTGCAGACCTCCTCGAACCGGTCGAGGAGGTGCTTCGTGCTCGCCACGCCTTCGATGACGTTGCCGAGCACGTCCTTGCTCGCGTCGAGGCGCGGCTCCTGCGGGAGGAAGCCCACGGTGAATCCCGGCGTGACCCGGCATTCGCCCTGGTAGCCGTCGTCCTCACCCGCGATGATGCGCAACAGCGTGGACTTGCCGGCTCCGTTCAGCCCGAGCACCCCGATCTTCGCCCCGGGGTACATCGAGATGTTGACGCCGCGCAGGACTTCCTTGTCGGGTGGGTGCACCCGTCGCAGATCGCGCATCGTCAGGATGAATTGGTGAGCCATACTCCTCACCGTACCGGCCACTCCGAGGAGGAAACGTGTCGGAAGTCTTCGACATCGCCGACCGCTACTGCGACCAGTTGGCGGCGCTCGACCCGTGCGGGGCGACGTACGCGGGCATCGGCGGTCACGACCACGAGATGACCGATTTCTCGCCCGAGGGCACCGCGCGCCGGGTGGATCTCGTGCGCGAAACGCTCACCGCGCTGGCCGGCGCGCCCCAGGCGACCGACGACGACCGCCTGGCCGCGAGCGTGATGACCGAGAGACTCGCGCTCGAGGTCGAGCAGTACGACGCGGGCGAGCGACTGCGCGATGTCCGGATCATCGCGAGCCCCATCGACACGGCCCGGCAGTGCTTCGACCTCATGGCGCTCGAGACCGACGACGACTGGGCCGTCGCGACCGAGCGGATGACCCGCGTACCCGCATCGCTGGAAAGCATCGAGGCGTCGCTG
>DASYJT010000131.1:0-9424 GCA_035996165.1 Acidimicrobiia bacterium | reverse complement strand
CCGTCGAGCCACTCGGCCTCGAAGGTCTCAGGGCTGTAGCGCCCGATCTTGGTGACGTCGCTCACCAGATCCCAGATCTTGTCGGCGGGGGCGGACATGTGAACGGTGACCGAGTCCTGCATGGGGCTGCACCCTAGGTCTGGCCCGGCCGACGCCGCCGGGACCGTGCCTTCGAGATCGCGCCTGGAGTGCACCTGCGGACTTGACGACCAGAACGAAGGTGGCCGTGACACGCGGCCCCGATGAGGAGGCAGCCGGATGCGTTTCGGACTTCACAGCAGGTCAGGGGCCATCGCGGCCACAGTCTTGACGCTCGGGACGGTGGTGGCTTCGGGCCTCGGATCGGGACCGGGAGCGAGCGCCCTGTCGGCGCGGCTCGCTTCGGCCACTCCAGTCGCCCAAGCCGTGAGCGGCAAGGGCTATTGGGTCGCGGCCGCCGACGGCGGGGTCTTTGCCTTCGGCAACGCGCAGTTCTACGGATCGATGGCGGGCAAGCCGCTGAAGGCTCCGATCACCGGCATCGTCGGGACCGCGGATGATCACGGCTACTGGTTGGTGGCGAAGGACGGCGGAGTCTTCGGCTTCGGCGACGCGACGTTCGCGGGATCGATGGCGGGCAAGGGTCTCGCCGCTTCGGTCGTTGGGATTACGGCGACCGGACGCGGCAGCGGTGCGACCGGCGCCACCGGGGCGCGGGGCGCGACCGGCGCGCGGGGAGCGGCAGGAACGGCCGGCACTCCGGGAACGCCCGGCACTCCCGGAATTCCCGGAGTTCCCGGGGCACCCGGTACGCCGGCGGTCACCGGCTACGCGTACGTGTACAACACGGCTGCGGCAAGCGTTGCGATCGAAGGCGACATTCTGTTCGACACCAACGGACCGCTGGTCGGCGTGACGCACACCGCCGGCAACGCGGGCATCACCGTGACGACGGCCGGGGTGTACATCATCAGGTCGATCGTCAGCGGCGTCGAGCCGAATCAATTCGCACTGTTCGTCAACGGTGTCGTGGCTACGGGCGGTGTATACGGTTCGGGTGCCGGCACCCAGCAGGACAACGGTCAAGTGGTCGTGACACTCCCGGCCGCCGCCGTCCTGACGTTGCGCAATCACTCGTCGGCCGCGGCGGTGACGTTGCAAGCGCTCGCCGGTGGAACGCAGACCAACGTGAACGCTTCGATCGTGATCCAACGACTCAGCTAGAACCCCGTCAACCAACGCGCCGGGGGCGGTGGCGAAGCTCGGGAACGAGACCACCGCCTTGTAGCGACCGGAGCGCGCGCTCCTCGTCGGCGTCGATCACCAACGCCTCCCCCGGCTCGCGGCGGAGGATGAAGGTCACGACGCAGTCGTCGCAGGCGTTCGTGTGGGCCATGACGCAATCGTCGCAATCGATGGTGCGATCGTTCATGCCCGAAAGCATGACAACCCGGTGTGACACCTACGCCGGTTCGGCGTCCGCCTCGATCGCGATCTTGTCGCCCGACGCGCTGCACCAACGGCACGTCACCTGCTCCACCCGGTCCTCGAGGACCTCTTCCTCTTCGATCTCCAGCTCGCCACCGATGGAGTAGTGGTGGAACGCCCGGGTGCGGCGGGTCGCCAGCACGTCGAAACGGGTGACATTCCCGCAGGCGTTGCAGCGGTAGCGGGTCGTGGTCACGGCGGCGGAGCCTAGCGATACCGAACATATGTGCGTGCGAACGCCTGTTCGACTACCCTTTCCCAGCCGTGGCGCCCACTTCCCCGCTCACGGCGGTCCTTCCTGGATTCGAGGCGACGGCTCCGACCCTCGGAGCGCCCCGCCAGCAGTCGCTCGCCGATCTCGGCGCTCCCCTTTCGCAGACCACCTTCGTCGTCCTCGACCTCGAGACCACCGGCGGTTCGGCCAACACCGACGCGATCACCGAGATCGGCGCGCTGCGGCTGCAAGGTGGCGAGCTGCTCGGCCGGTTCGAGACGCTGGTGAACCCCGGGGTTCCGATCCCGCCGATGATCACGGTGCTCACCGGCATCACCGAGTCGATGGTGTTCCCCGCGCCCCGCGTCGAAGAGATCCTCCCGCCGCTGTTGGAGTTCATCGGCGACGCGGTCATCGTCGGTCACAACATCCGCTTCGATTGCGCGTTCCTCGACGCCGCGCTCGTCGCACGCGGCTACGCGCGCTTGCAAAATCGGCGGGTCGACACGCTCGCGCTGGCCCGGCGATTGGTGCGCGACGAGATCCCGAACCTCCGACTCAGCACGCTGGCGCGCCACTTCCGCACGAGCGTGGAACCGACGCACCGTGCGTACGCCGACGCGGCCGCGACGGCCGAAGTGCTGCACGCGCTGTTGGAACGGGCCGCGAGCTACGGCGTTCTCGGGCTCGACGACCTGATCGCATTGCCGAAGATGCGTGCGCATCCGTCGGCGGCCAAGCTGTCGTTGACCGCCCGGCTCCCGCGCAAGCCCGGCGTGTACATCTTCCGCGACCGCGACGGTCGGGTGCTCTACGTCGGCAAGGCGACGAATCTGCGCGCCCGCGTGCGCTCGTATTTCGCCTCCGACGACCGCCGCAAGGTCCCGCAACTGCTCCGCGAGCTCACGGCCATCGACCACCGCGTCTGCGGTTCCGCGTTCGAGGCCGAGGTGCGCGAGCTGCGCCTCATCCGACGCCTGCAGCCCCGCTTCAATCGCCGCGGGAAGTCGAAAGGGGCCGGCGCGTACTTGAAGCTGACCAACGAGCGCTTTCCGCGGCTCACGGTCACCCGCACGCCCGCACCCGACGATTCCGGGCTCGGTCCGTTCTCGTCGACGAATACCGCGCACCTCGTGCGGGAGGCGATCGAGTCGGCGGTACCGCTGCGCCGGTGCACGACCCGGGTCGGCCGGCGGGCGGGCATCGAATCGGGGCCGCCCTGCACGCCGGCGCAACTCGGCGTCGCCGCGTGTCCGTGCCACGGTCACGTCGACGAAGACACGTATTCGGAATTCGTCGCGACGGTGAAGCGTGCGCTCACCACCGAGCCGGAGGTGGCGCTCACTCCGCTCGCGGTCCGGATGCACCGGCTGGCCGACGACGAGCGGTTCGAGGAGGCGGCGGCCACCCGCGACCGGCTCGGTGCGCTGGCCCAAGCGCTGGAGCGGCGCCGCACGGTCGCGATGTGGCGAGGAATCGAGCGGCTGGTCGTCGAATGCGACGGCCAACGAATCGAGATCGTCCGCGGCCTCGTCCGCTGGCCCGACGACCACCCCGAAATTCTCCGTCACGAAGATTCGTCGGAAGATTCTTCGCAACGGGTTGGGCGAGGGGGTGACATCGACGAGATCCTCACGGTCGACCGCTGGATCAATCGCAACGCGGGGCGCGTCCGAGTGTCGATCGTCGACGGCGAGCTCGCCTCCGCACTCCCCCGCATCGCCGGCCGATATGCCCCCGGCTAGCAAACGGCTATCATCTGACAACTTCGTCAATTTGTAATCCTGTGGGGCCGTCATGCACCATCGCGCCGAACCCGAGCTGTCGCGCCCCATCTCGGAGCTCAAAGCCGAGCTCTTCCGGTCGCTCGCGCACCCGGCCCGCATCCGCGTCCTCGAGGTCTTGGCCGATTCGGAGCTGTCCGTCGGCGAACTCCAGCCCTTGGTCGGCATCGAGATGTCGCATCTTTCGCAGCAACTCGCGGTGCTGAGGCGCGCCGGTCTCGTGACGACCCGGAAGGTGGGTTCTTCGGTGTTCTACGCGATCCGTGATCCGGAACTGATCCGCCTCCTCGCGTCGGCGAAGCAACTCCTCATCAACTCGCTCACCGAATCCCAACAGCTCCTCAGCGAGCTGCGTGTCGGCTCCGCCGGCTCGTGAACTTCGCCCGCCTTCTCCCCCGCCGAGACGACTACGCCGGGCTCTCCCGATCGTGGAAAGCCGACGTCGTCGCGGGACTCACAGTCGGCGTCGTCGCCTTACCGCTCGCGCTGGGATTCGGCATCACAACGGGCCTCGGCGCACGTGCGGGTTTGATGACCGCGATCATCGCCGGTCTGGTCGCGGCGATCTTCGGCGGCTCCAACGTCCAGGTGTCGGGCCCCACGGGCGCGATGACGGTTGTGCTCGTCCCGGTCGTCGCGCGCGAAGGCGCGAACGCCGTGTACGTCATCGGCATCATGGCCGGTCTGCTCGTCGTCATCGCCGCGTTTCTCCGGCTCGGCCGCCTTCTCGCGTTCGTGCCTTGGCCCGTGATCGAGGGCTTCACCGTGGGCATCGCGGTGATCATCGCACTGCAACAGGTTCCCGCGGCCTTGGGTGTGGCGAAACCAGGAGGCGACAACACGGCGTTGGTGGCCATCGCGTCGATTCGCCGAGCCGCATCGCACGGCCGCGTCGCCGCGCTCGTCCTGGTCGCGCTCGCCGCGCTGGTGATGACCGTGGCGCCGCGCTTGCACCGGACGTTGCCCGGATCGCTCATTGCCGTCGTCGTGGCGACCCTCGTCGCGCATGTCGGGCATCTCGACGTCGCGCGTATCGGCGCGCTCCCCGCGTCTCTGCCCTTCCCGACGCTCCCGGCGTTCGACGCGCACCGCGTGAGCGGACTCTTCCCCGCCGCGTTCGCGGTTGCACTGCTCGCGGCGCTGGAATCGTTGTTGTCGGCGAAGGTTGCCGACGGCATGGCCGACACGGCCCGACACGATCCCGACCGCGAGCTCTTCGGCCAAGGACTCGCGAACATCGTCTCACCACTGTTTGGCGGCATGCCCGCCACCGGCGCGATCGCCCGCACCGCGGTCAACGTACGAGCCGGCGCGCGCACTCGGGTCTCAGCCATCGTGCACGCCTTCGTCCTCGTCGCGGTGGTGTACGCCGGCGGGTCGCTCGTCGCCGAGATACCGCTCGCGGCGCTCGCCGCCGTGCTGATCGTCACCGCGGTCCGGATGGTCGACGTACACAACGTGCGAGCCGTCTGGAGGGCGACGCGTTCCGACGCCCTCGTCCTCGCCTTGACCGCGACGGCCACGGTGCTCTTCGACCTCATCCGCGCCGTCGAGCTGGGTATCGCGGTCGCAGCTTTCCTTGCGCTCCGGAACGTCGCTCGCAGCGCGTCGGCGATGGCGGAAGGCGTTCCGCGCGCCCTCGAACCCGACGAAGTCACCGGTGACGAAGAACAACTTCTGTTGTCGGAGCACATCGTCACGTACCGCCTCGACGGCGCGTTGTTCTTCGGCGCCGCGCAGCGCTTCCTCTCCGAGCTGACGGCGATCGCCGACGTACGCGTCGTGATCCTGCGGCTCCCCCAGCTCCAAATACTCGACGCGACCGGAGCGCAGGCGCTCGGCGAGATCGTGAACGTGCTCGAGCGCCGGGGCATCACCGTCTTGTTGAAAGGGCCTCGTCCGGAGCACCTCAAAGTTCTGGGTGCGGTCGGCGCGCTCGACCGGCTCGCGCACGAAAAGCACGTCTTCACCGATCTCGACGCGGCCGTAGCGCATGCGCACGCGCATGTCACCCGGGACGCGCGACCGCGGCCGGCGGCTATCTCGTCCGGGACCGATTCCCCGACACGCTGAACTCGGCCGGCGCCGCCTTCCCGCGTCGACCGCGCAGCCGCGCGACCAGATACACGCCACCGTGCACGAGCACCGCCGTCATCAGCGCGACGAACGGCAACAGGCGCGCGACCGGTACGAAGCGACCCGTGTTGTTCGCGAGGAACACGTCGGAGAGTTGATTCGTCGTGAACATTCCGACGGCTCGGGCGGTGAGGAAGACGAACATGAACGACAACGGGACCGCGACGAACCACAAGAGGAGCCGCATCCACCGCGGCACCGGGGCCAGACGCGCGGTCGGCCGGCGACCTGTCCGCCCCGACAGTGCACCGAGCGCCTGCTCGTCGACCGCCGGCACCGCGCGCGTCGCGGACTCGGGCGCGGCCGCATTCGGATTCGCGACCGCGCTCGCCACTGGTGTGGGCCGAACCGCGGGCGTCGGAACCGGAGGCGGAGCAGCAGCAGCAGCCGCCGCCGCGGCACGCCGTTGCCCGACCGCTTCGGGAACCTTCAGCACCCGTCCGCACCCGTCACACGCGAACGCGCCCGCATCGGGCACGCGCGACAACGGGTGCTTCTCACCACAGTCGGGGCATTGCAGGACCGGCGCCATGGCTCAGCTGCCGCCCGCTTCGGCCAGCGCGGCCTCGGCGCTGACCCGCACCAAGGTTTCGAGCGCGCGCTCGGCCCGGCCGTCGTCGATCGCGGCCGCAGCCGCCTCCGCGCCCTCCCCGAGGTCGGCCGCCAGGCCCGCCACGACGAGCGCGGCGGCAGTGTTCAGCACCGCGATGTCGCGGTGCGAACCCTTCTCGCCCGCGAGCACGGCTCGGATCGCGTCGGCGTTCGACGGCGCGTCACCACCCACCAGCGTGTCGGCCGACGCACGCGGAATGCCGAGGTCGAGCGGATCGAGAGTGAACGACCGCACCTCACCGTCGACCAGCTCGTGCACCGTGCTCGTCGTCGACGTCGTGAGCTCGTCGAGACCGTCGTCGCCGTGGAACACCATCGCCTGCTCGGCGCCCAACAGCCGCAGCGCGCCGAGCATGCGCGTGGCCATCGTCTCGTCGCTCACACCAACCGCTTGGCGCTTCACGTGCGCGGGGTTCGCGAGAGGTCCGAGGAAGTTGAACGTGGTGGGCACCGCGAGCTCTTTGCGCGCAGGGCCGAGGAATCGCATCGCGGGGTGGTAGCGCGGCGCGAGGCAGAAGCCGATGCCGGCCTCCCCGACGCAGCGCGACACGCCGGCGGGTCCGAGCTCGACCGCGACACCCAATGCCTCGAGCACGTCGGCCGAACCACACTTCGACGACTGGGCCCGGTTGCCGTGCTTCACCACACGCGCGCCCGCGCCCGCCGCGATGATCGCGGCCATGGTCGACACGTTGATCGTGCCCGAACGGTCGCCGCCGGTTCCGCAGGTGTCGATCGCGCCCGCCGCGACGTCGACGTGCTCCGCGTAACGGTGCATCGTCCGCACCAGCGCCGCGAGCTCCTCGACCGATTCGCCCTTCGTCCGCAGCGCGACGATGAACCCCGCGGCCTGGATGTCGGCGACGCGTCCCTCGAGGATCTCCGCCACGGCCGCGTCGATCTCTTCGGGCAGGAGCTCCGTACCCCGCGTGACGCGCGCCAGGATCGGCGTGAGCACCTCGTTCATCGGGTCGGCACCGCGATCGCCACTAGTCCCACCAGAGATCGTGGTCGAGCACACCGCGGGCGATGAGCCCGAGCTGCACCTGCGAAGTTCCCTCGACGATCGTCAGCTGGCGGGCATCGCGGTAGTAGAGCTCGGTCATGTGGTCTTTCATGTATCCCGCCGCGCCCAGCATCTGCAGCGCTTCGCCCGAGACCTTCACCGCGACCTCGCTCGCGTAGTACTTCGCCATCGACAAGAAGGGCACGTACTCCTTGGTGTACTTGCCCTCGTCAGCCATCATCGCAGCTCTGTACGTCAAAAGTCGCGCGGCCTCGATCTGGGTGGCGAGCTCGGCGATCTTCCACTGAATGCCCTGCATGTCGGCGATCGTGCGGCCGAACGCGGGGCGTTGCTTCACATATTCGACCGCGTACATCAGGGCACCCTCGGCCAGGCCGATGCCGCGGGCCGCCACGATCGGTCGCATCGAGTTCAGACCGAGCATCGCGAGCCGGAAGCCTCCGACCTCGCCCACGACGTTCGCGGCGGGAACGCGCACGTCGTCGAGAATGAGCTCACCGGTGTCGACGCCCCGAACACCCATCTTGTCGTCGGTGCGCCCGACCGAAACACCCGGCCGCGAGCGCTCGATGATGAAGCACGAGATGTCGTCGTGCTTACGGGAGTCGGCCGGACCCGTCTTCGCGAACACGCAGTACCAGTCGGCCTGCACCACGCCCGACATCCAGCACTTCGTGCCGTTCAGGATCCAGTCGTCGCCGTCGCGCACCGCCTTGGTGCGCATGCCCACCACGTCGCTCCCGGCCTGCGGCTCCGAAAGCCCGAAGCCGGCGCGCTGCTCGCCGGTGGCGATCGGCCGGATGTACTGCTGCTTTTGCTCCTCGCTGCCGGCGATGAGCACCGGCCCGGTGGGGAGCCGGGTCAACAGCAGCATCAGCGCCGCGGTGTTGGAGTATTTCGCGACCTCTTCGATCGCGATCGTCAGCCCGAGGATGCCGGCGCCGCCACCGCCGTACTCCTCCGGCACCACGAGGCCGAGCAGGCCCGCGTCGCGGAAGACCTCGAACACATCCTGCGGATAGGTCGCATCAGTATCGATCTCGCGAGCACGCGGCGCGATCTTGTCTTGCGCCAGCTTGCGGACACTCGCCTGGAGATCGACGTACTCGGGTGCCAGATCGAACGACATCGAGGGGGCAGCCTACTTATGGGCTGCGAAGGGCTCGACGCAACCTTTCACGTCTGCCGGACGTGAGTGAGACATGATCACCAAGCCGGTCGCGATCGGGACGATTCCCGACACCGGCGCCAGGGCGGCGACCACGAACTTCGACGACGTGTACCCGGAGCTGTACCGCAGCGCCTACCGGGTCGCGTTCCGGCTCCTCGGCGGGCGCGAGGAGGCGGCCGACGTCGCGCAGGAGGCGTGTGCGCGCGCCTACTCCCGCTGGAGCAAGGTCAGCGCCTACGACCATCCGGCCGCTTGGGTCACGCGGGTTGCGGGCAACCTCGCGATCGACCACCTGCGGCGCCACCGCACCGCGGCCCGGCACGTCGGCCAAGTCGTCGCGCCGGCCGAGCCCACGGCCGAGCGCGTCGACCTCTATCGCGCGCTGCTCCTGCTCCCCCGCCGCCAACGCGAAGTCGTGCTGTTGCGTTTCATCGCCGACCAGTCCGAGGCCGCGGTCGCGGCGGCGCTCGGATGCGCGATCGGCACCGTGAAGTCGCACGCGTCGCGTGGCCTCGCCGCCCTCCGGATCACTCTCGGAAAAGAGATCGATTGATGTTCGAGAACCTCGACGACCCCCTCCCGCCCGCGCCCGCGCCGGTCGACGCCGTCACCGCGCGCGGACGCATGTTGCAGATCCGGCGCCGCGCGATCGCAGGGTTCGCGGTCATGGTCGTGCTCGCGGGAACGATCGCGACCGCGGCCGCGCTGCAGGACGGCACCGCGAAGAAGGTCGTGGTCTCGAACGAATCGACGACCACGTCGGCGACGACCGACACGACGACCGACACGACAGTGAAGCCCCCCGCGTCGACCACGACCAGCATCCTCCAGCCTCCCGTCGCGTCGCTGACGAGCGTCCCCGCCCCGACCACCACCGGGACCACGCAGCCGCCGCACGACCCGCACGACTACTCGCAGCTTGCGGCGCGTTGGCCGACCGACTCGTCGTCGACCGGGACGCTGTGCCCGAGCAACGCGCCCTGCGACAGCGTGTTCGGGATCAGCACGGCCAC
>DASYJT010000130.1:0-8754 GCA_035996165.1 Acidimicrobiia bacterium | reverse complement strand
CCCAAGCCGGTCACGGACCCGCGCCGGATGCTCTTCGTCGGCGGCGGTGTTCCCGCCGCGGCCCGGCGCGCGGCCCGTCTGCGGCTCGCGATGTTTCCAATGAACACCGACGCGGCGGTGCGCGAGGCGTACTTCGACGAGGCCGAGAAGATCGGCTTCGAAGGCGGCTTCTTGCTCCAGCCCGTCGGCCCGACGTTCGTGCATGTCGCCGACGACCCGGAAAAGGCGTGGGCCGAGATCGGGGAGTACGTGCTCTACGAGGCGCAGACGTACGCCTCGTTCCAGACCCCGGGCCAGCACTCCACTCCCGGCGTGCGCGCGGCGTCGGTCGACGACCTCAAGGCCTCACCCCAGTACGTCGTCGGCACTCCCGACGAGGTGTTCGAGCGCCTGCAGGACGTACCCGCCCAAGGCGGCATCGTCTTCAATCCACTCGCGGGCGGTCTGCCGTCGGCGCTCGCGTGGCAGAGCCTCGAACTGTTCGCGGCGAAGGTGTTGCCCCGCCTGCGTCCTGTCACCGCCTGAGCTCGAAGTTCACCGCCGGGTAACAGTCCGCCTCTAGGCAACGGCGGGAATTCGGCGTACCGTCGCCGGACCGTCCATCGCCGGAGGTCGGGCATGGCTCGTTATCGGAACTTCGACGGCGCCCTCGGCGCCGGTACCGACACGAAAGCGCTCCACCCCGCGCTCGACGACGTGCGGCTGCGCCGGGCCGGCCTGAAGGCGGCGCTCAGCGGACTCGAGCTCGCGCTCGCCGCTCCGTTCGCGAACCGGGCCGACTGGGTCACCCACGTGCGCGAAGCGCTCGACGTCGTCCACGAGGTGTGGACGCGCCACATCGTGGAGACCGAAGCGCCCGGCGCCTTCCTCGACGAGCTCGTCACCGAGTCGCCCCGGCTCTCGACGCCGGCATCCCGGCTCCGCCGGGAGCACAGCGACATCCTCGCCACCATCGTGCGCGAAGAGGAGAAGCTCGCGACACCTCCGTCCGACGACGACGACTCGTACACGACCTGGGCAGAAGACCTCCGCGTCGAGCTCACGGCCCTGCTCGCCGCGCTCGCGCGTCACCGCCAGCGGGGCGCCGACCTCGTCTACGAGGCTTACGCCGTCGACCTCGGCGGCGGCTACTAGCTGGGTGTGAGGCGCAGGCGTAGCAGCGCGGCGGTGCCGAAGGCGGCCGGCAAGACGGTCGCGAGCGCGCGGAATGCGAGGACGCCGGCGAGCGCGGTGGCAATGGGAACTCCGGCGCGGTGCAACAGGGCCGGAACGACGGTCTCGACGATTCCGAGACCGTTGGGCACGAACGGCACCAGGGTCGCGATCATGCCGACCGCGTAGGCGAACACGAACTGGGCCGGCTTCAGGTCGACGCCCACGGATTTGAGCGCGCAGTAAAAGCACGTGGCGTCGGCGAGGCACGACGCAATCGCAAGGGCGACTATGTCGAGGTGCGCGCGGCGCGACCCGAGTGCGCCGTGGATCTCGGCGTACCACCTCGCTCCCTGTTCGCGCCGATCGATCAAACGTCGCGCGCCCCGACGATCGAACTTGCCGACGAGTATCGCGGCAAGTTCCATCGTCCGGCGTCGACTCGCAAGCCACGCCGTCCCGACGAGGGTCGCCAGGATCGCGATCGCGGCGCCCACGATGATGAACCGGCCGGGCGCATGATGCGGGTATCGCCGGTTCGCGGCCGCGACGACGACGAGCGCGTCGAGTGCCGCGATGCCGAACAGGGTCCGGATCGACATCCACTGCAGGAGACCCAGCGCGATCCATGTTCGCCGGGCGTCGACGTCGCGCCTACGCAGTTCCGCGCCGGCCAGCGTGACTCCTTCGGCCGGCGCCGCGGGCAGGATGTTTCCGAGCCCGTTGACGACCAGGCCGAGCCGGATGGCCGTGCGCCGGTCGATCGCGTCGCCGACCAGTTGCCGGAGCATCAGCCCCAAGGTGACGTAGCTCGCCGCTTCGAACAATGCACCGAGCGCGAGCCAGCGAGGACTCGCTTCGGTGAGGGCGCCGAAGGAATCCGCGAAACCTCCGGCCGAAGAGACCACCGCATAGACCGCACCGCCGCCGATGGCGAGACCGATCGCGAGACGGATCCTCGCTCGTCGAGTTGCCGATCCCTGGGCCACCTCGGTGTCAGTCGTCGTCTTCGTCTTCGTACAGGGCGTCGCCCCGGCGCAGGCGGGCGGCGATGCGCGCCACCGTCGGTAGCTCGCGACGCGTCGGGGTATGCGCGGCCAAAAAGCGCGTGATCCCGACGAGGATCAACGCCGACTCCTCCGAGCCTTCCGGCCACGCCAAAGCTTGGCGAACGCCCGCCTCGACCGTCTGGAACCAGTGGAACCCGGCGTCTTCGACCAAGAGCGCGTGACCCAACGCGGCGATCAGCTCCGCCCGCCGGCCGCCCGCTTGCAGGAAGCCGTACGCCTCGCTCGCGGCGTCGTCGACCATGCCCTGGGTGTCGAAACAACGACTCAGTGCTTCGATCGTCCCACTGGATGCGACCGGTAAGCGCGCCGCGGGAACGTTGAGGAACCGGTCGAGATAGATCCGTAACGCCGCGTGCACCGCACCCCGCCGCAGCTCCGGAGTGGGATTGCGCCGCATCGCCTGGTGCAGCGCGTTCGCCGCGGTGAAGGAGTGGTGCACCGTGTCCCAGTCGGCGTGATCGTTGCGGGTGTGGAACCGAACGATGCGCAATGCGGCCGCGTACGCGATCGCGCGCCCGAGCTGCTCGTCGGTCGCGCCCGCGGCCCGGGCGTCGACCAGCGCGTCGACAACTGCGTCCGGCTCGTCGGCCAAGAGCTGCCAAGCGAACGCGCCGACGTCGATTTCCTCGCCCGCAACGGGTGTCACCGCTTCCAGACGGGAAATCGTCGCGCCGGCCAATGCCACCAGGTCGTGCGGATGGCGCCACTCCGAGAACTCCTCCGAGCGTTGCGCACGCGTGGTCTGCCGCACGAGCGTCGGCAACACCTGGCCCGCGGCATCGGCGCCGAGCAGGTCGAGCGCCTCGAACGCCTTGTTCGTGAAGTCGATGGTGTGCCCACCGTCGACGAATATGTGGTCGGTGACCGCCGCGAACATCGTGGCCTCGACCGCGTCCAGCTGCGCCGGATCGGACAGCGCCGTCTCGAGCGAACGTTCGGCGGCGTCGCTCGCGCGCGTCTCGACGAACCGGCGGTACCACGCCGCGAGGCGCGCTATCGGCACCTCCTCGGTCGGGAGCGGTCCCACGGGAAACCGCGGTGTCTGATTCCCGGTGTCGTTCGCCACGAACGTCAAGCCGTGCACGAGCGCGACCGCGCGGTCGTCGCCGTCGAGATGCGGGAAGAGGTTCGCCATCGCGACGAGCACCGTCAGACCCGCACCCCATCCCGCGCCGCGGTACGTCGTTCCGAAGTCGACACCGGTGCGCACGATTTCCGCCGGGCGCACGCCCGCGTCGAGGAGCCCGAGCACCGACTTCGCCATGACGAGCGTGATGTCCTCTTCGAGGCCGTTGCGCAGCCGCGTCTGCAAGTGACCGATCGGGTCGTCGTCGACGCGCGCCTCGACGAGCACCTCGCCGTCGCGCACCGTTGCCGTGAAGCCGCGGGCGTCGTCGGCCCACATGTCGAGAGTGCAGCCCGAGACGAGGTCGAAGCGGGCGTGATGCCAGTGACACGTGACGAGGCCCGCCTCGACCGTTCCCTGGTGGAGCGGGAATCCGAGGTGCGGGCAGCGGTCCTCGATGGCGTAGGCGGCACCGTCGTGCCAGAACACGACGACCGGCACCGTGCCCACCTTGGTGACCAGCCGACCCGCCTCCTGCAGCTCGGTGAGGGATCCGGCCCGGACCTTCTGGTCGATCATGGCGAGCCTTTCTGCAAGAGAACTATTGCGATAATCTAACGCCCGATGGACGACGTCAAGACGCGCTCGGGAATTCCCGCGTCCCTGAGCCAGAACCTCGAGCAGGCGAACCTCGGCGTGACGAAGCGCCGGATCGTCGAACGATTGAAGCGCGCCGACGCCAAGGTGTCCGATCTCGCGCCTGCGCTCGACATGACCGAGGCGGGCGTGCGCCAACACCTCGACACGCTCGCCGACCACGGGCTCGTCGTGGCGCGCACCGGCGCCGCCGAGGGGCGCGGCCGGCCGCCCACCGTATGGGCGCTCACCGATCTCGCCCAAGACCTGTTTCCCGACCGCCACGACGACCTCACGGTCGAGCTCATCTCCGCGGTACGCACCGCGCTCGGCGACGACGGGCTGGCCCGCGTGATCGACGCACGCGCGGAGAAACAACGCGTCGCGTACGAGAACGCCGTACCGAAACGGGCCGCGCTGCGCGATCGCGTCGTGGCGCTCGCTCGGATCCGGACCGCGGAGGGATACGTGGCCGAGGTCGCCGACGACCCGGACGGTCGCGGCGTGCTTCTCGTGGAGCATCACTGTCCGATCTGCACGGCCGCGTCGTCGTGCCCCGGCTTGTGCGGTTCCGAGTTGGCGCTGTTCCGCGAAGTGCTGGGCACGAAGGTGACTGTCGACCGGACCCAGCACATCATCGCCGGCGATCGCCGCTGCACCTACCTGATTCGACCCCGGGCCAAGCAGAGCTAGCGGCGGGGGCGGGTATCGTCTCGGGCGCATGGCGGACACCGGTCGGATCACAGACGTCGGGGTCGAGCGACTCCGCGCCCGCGTCGGGATCCCCGAACCGCACCCGATGCCGCCGTACTACACGCTTCCGACGCACGACACGTTCCGCAACGTCGCCACGGCCTACGGCGACGACAATCCGCTCTGGTGCGACCCCGGGTACGGGCCGCAGACGCGTTGGGAAGAGTCGATCGCGTCGCCCGCGCTGGTCGGGGGCGACACGCTGATCGGCGAGGACGAAGTCGAAGCGGTCGCGCCCGAGCACGCCGAGCTCATGAAGGGCGATCCGCTGCGCGGGGTGCACGCCTTCTACGCGGCGAGCGCGAGAGAGTGGTGGGCGCCGTTGTTCCCACTGCGCCGAACGTTTCGTCGCAACGCGCTCGTGGCCGCGCTCGACAAGCAGAGCGAGTTCGCGGGACGCGCGATCCACGAATGGACGGCGCAGGTCTTTCGCGACGAGACGGGTTCGCTCGTGTCGGGTCAGTACCGGTTGATGGTGCGCACCGAGCGGGAGAAGGCGCGCGAGCGCAAGAAGTACGACGCGGTCACCACCGATCCGTACACCGACGACCAGATCGCCGAGATCGACGCACAGTACGAGCGCGAAGGCGCGCGCGGCGCCGAGCGGCGCTGGTTCGAGGACGTCCACGAGGGCCACGAATTGGGACCGATGGTGAAGGGGCCGCTCACCGTCACCGACATCGTCTGCTGGCATGCGGGAATGGGCATGGGCCTCTACGGCGTCAAGCCGCTGCGCCTGGGCCACCAGAACCGGGTGCGCATCCCGCGGTTCTTCCACCGCGACGACCTCAACGTGCCCGACGTGATGCAGCGCGTGCACTGGGATCCCGATTTCGCACGCCGCTCGGGGAATCCCACGACCTTCGACTACGGGCGCATGCGCGAGACGTGGCTCATCCATCTGTGCACCGACTGGATGGGCGACGACGCGTGGCTGTGGAAGCTCGACTGCGAGTTCCGGCGGTTCAACTATGTGGGCGACACACAATGGCTGCGCGGTCGCGTGACGCGGACCTACCTGGCCGACGGCGATCGGCCGGCCGTCGACATCGACCTGGAAGCCGTCAACCAACGCGGTGAGGTCACCACTCCGGGGCACGCCTCGATCCTCCTGCCGAGCCGCGTGCACGGACCCGTGCGCCTACCGGACCCTCCCGGTGGCGCGTCCGATCTCCAGAGCGCGCTCGGCGCGATCTCGCAGGAGTTCGCGCGCCGATGAGTCTGCTGGAGCTGCGCGACGACCGAGGATTGCTGACCCTGCGCCTCGATCGCCCCGACAAACGGAACGCGATCGACGACGCAACGATGACCGCGCTCATCGCCGCACTCGAGGGCGCGGCGACCGACGACGACGTCCGGGTCATCCTGCTCGAGGGGGCCGGCGATCACTTCTGCGGCGGCGCCGACATCGTCGCCCGCAACCAGGCGTCCGATCGCAAGCCGCGCCCGGGCAGCATCCAGCGGCGCGTTCCCACGCTCGCGCACCGGCTCATTCCGTTGGTGTGTTCCGTGCAGATTCCGGTCGTCTGCAAGGTGCGGGGTTGGGCCGCCGGGATCGGCTTCCAGCTCGCGCTCGCCGCCGACTTCACGATCGCGGCCGAAGACGCGCGTTTCTGGGAACCGTTCGGCGAACGCGGGTTTACGCCCGACAGCGGAGCCACCTGGTTGCTGCCGCGCCGGGTCGGCGAGGCGCGCGCGCGAGAGCTGCTGTTGCTGGGCCGGGCATTGAGCGGCAGCGAGGCTGCGGAGTGGGGCGCGATCCATCGCGCGGTTCCGGGCGACCAACTCGACGCGACGGCCGACGAACTGGTCGACCAGCTCGCGCACGGCCCGACGGTCGCGCTCGGCCTCACGAAGTGGCTCCTCCACGCGGGCGCGAGCGCCGACCTGCACGCGCAGTTGGCCAACGAGGCGTTTGCCCTGGAGCTCTCGTCGAGATCGCAGGATTTCCGCGAAGGTCTCGCGGCCTTCGGCGAGAAGCGCCCTCCGCGCTTCGAAGGGAGATGAGGCTCGGCCGCGATACGCCGGCCGCGGCCGCCGTCGACGAGGTGCGCGGGTGGGTGGAAGCGAACGTTCCGCGCCCGTGGCTCGATGCCGGCCGGCGCGGAGGCGCGGCGGCCGTGCGCGAGGTCCGGCCCCGGGCCGACTACGAAGCGTGGTACCCGGTCTTCGCCGGGTCCGGGCTCGTCGTTCCCACGTGGCCGGTCGAGTACGGCGGGCTCGACGTGACGCCCGAGACCGCGCGGGCGATCGACACCGAGCTCCGCCCCTTCAATCTCGGCCGCCTCAACCCGTTGGGCCTCAACAACACTGCACCCGCGCTCTTCTCCTTCGGCAGCGAGGAACAGCGACTGCGTTTCCTGCCGCCGATGGTGCGCAACGTCGAGAAGTGGTGCCAGCTGTTCAGCGAGCCCGGCGCGGGATCCGACCTTGCGTCCCTGGCGACGCGCGCCGAGCGCGACGGCGATACCTGGTTCGTGACCGGCCAGAAGGTGTGGAGCACCTGGGCGCATTTCTCCGACTTCGCGATTCTCTTGGCCCGCACCGACGCCGACACGCCGAAGCGTCAGGGCATCACGTACTTCGTGCTCGACCTGCACCAGCCCGGAGTGGAGGTCAGGCCGTTGCGCCACATCGGCGGCGAGGTCGACTTCAACGAGGTGTTCCTCGACCGAGCGACGGTTCCCGACGCGTATCGCGTGGGCGAGGTCGGAAACGGCTGGAAGGTCGCGAACGCGACGCTGTCGGGCGAGCGGCAGATGGTGTCGGGCGCGGGTTCGGGCGGCGTCGATCGCATCGGGGGCCGCGGCGTGGAACACCTGGTCGAGCTCGCCGCCGCGTCGGGGCGCGGTCGCGATGCGATCGTGCGCCAGCAGTTGATGCGCGTCCTCTCCGAGGAACGCATCCGCGACTGGACGAATCAACGCGTGCGCGCCCAGGTGAAGGCCGGGCGCGCGCCCGGTCCGGAGAGCTCGGTCGGCAAAGTGCACCAGGGAGAGCTGAACCAGCGCATCCAGCTGCTCGCGACCGATCTCCTGGGCGCGGGCGCGATGGCCTGGCCCGACGCATCGGAGCAGCCGCTCGAGGTCCGCGGCATGTTGCGCAGCCGGGCGAACACGATCGAAGGTGGAACGACCGAGGTCAACAAGAACATCGTCGGCGAGCGGGTGCTCGGTCTGCCCCGGGAGCCCGATCCGTGGCAGGGTGCGCCCTGGCGCGAAGTACCGAGGAGCTGAGCACGCAGTGGAGTACCCGAGACTCGAGACACTGAGCCTCGAACGCAAAGGTCCCGTCGGTTGGCTGATCAACAACCGGCCCGACCAGCTGAACGCGATGAACGCGCAGATGCGCGACGAGTTCGAGCTCGCGTGGCGCGCACTCGATGCCGATCCCGAGGTGCGCGTGATCGTGCACACGGGCGCGGGCCGCGCGTTCCAGACCGGGGTCGACGTGACCGAGATCGCCACAGACGGCAACGGCATGGAGCGGTACCGCGAGTCACTCGAGAACTTCGACCTGCACTTCACCTCGTGGCACAACGACGTGTGGAAACCCGTGATCACCGCGGTGAACGGGATCTGCGCGGGCGGCGGCTTCCACTGGGTCGCCGACGCCGACATCGTGATTGCGGCCTCCGACGCGCAGTTCTTCGATCCGCACGTGTCGATCGGCCAGGTTGTCGCCGTCGAGGCGATCGGCCTGATGAAGAAGATGCCGGTCGAGGCCGTGATGCGGATGGCGTTCGTCGGCCGCTACGAGCGGCTGTCGGCAAAGCGCGCGTACGAGTTGGGGATGGTCAGCGAGGTCGTCGACCCACCCGAGCGCCTCCGCGATGCCGCCCAGGAGCTGGCCGAGAAGATCGCGCGCAACTCGCCGGCCGCGATGGCCGCGACCAAGCGCGCATTGTGGGCCGCGCTCGAGCTCGGGCTCACCGATGCGTGCAAGGCGGGCGCCGCGGAGCTCGTGTCGATGTGGGGTCATCCCGACCAGGAAGAAGGCCCGCGCGCGTTCGCCGAGAAGCGCGAGCCGCAGTGGGCACCGCCCGTCTCGTGAAATTCTCGCTGGAGCTCCCGGTCG
>DASYJT010000129.1:0-2746 GCA_035996165.1 Acidimicrobiia bacterium | reverse complement strand
TCGTCGGCAGCGTGCCGATCGTGCGCGCCGGGCCGACGAGGTGCGGCGTGCCCGCCGGTGCGCGGGCGACGCGCACCATGTAGACGACGAAGATCGTCACGAGAATCACCGCGTCGACGAGGGTCAGGGTTCGGTGCAGGGGCAGCGTGAGCCCGTAGACGGTCGCGATCAACAAGAACGCGATCTCGACGCTGTGGCTGCGGTCGAGCTCGACCTCCGTGGTCTCGGGGATCGCCCGCACGTTGCGCAGCTCCCCGCCCCGCCGGCCCTTGCGAATCCGATACGCGCCGACGAGCACCACGAGCGACCAGCCCGCGCCGATCAGGAGCTGGTTGCCGCCCGTCATGTTGGCGAGCGCGTCGGGCGCGAACTCGACGGGGTGCTTGCCCGCCTTCCAGGTGAACACGAAGTCGACGGCGTACTCGGGGAGCACCGCGACCAGGGCGAGCAGGGCCAGCGAGAGGCCGGCGGAGATGTCGACCTGGGAGGCCTCCGCCGCCCAGGCCAGCATGAACGCGGCGCCGACGACCGCCAGACCGAAGGCCACGGCGGCCGCGACGGGGTCGGGGTGGAGCCCTCCCACGTGCAGGAAGATCCCCGGTACGACGGCGGCCCCGGCGAGCACGAAGGCCGTGGCCGGGCGCCGGGCGGGGCGCAGGGGGGCGTCGACCATCCGGGCATCGTAAGGCGGGCGGAACAACCCGCCCGGACGGCTCAACTCGACCCGTGCGGCGGCCGATTGTGGGGGAGTTGCGGCGGAGTAGAGCCGACGAAAGGTACGAGGAATGAGTGCGTTGACCTGGCGGGACCGAGGACGGTGCAAGGGCGCAGACCCTGACGTCTTCTACCCCGAGGACGACGAAGACCTGGGCGAGGACGCCAAGGCCATCTGCGAGACGTGTTCGGTGCGCGAGGCCTGCCTCGAGTACGCGATCACGGCTCGGGAGAAGGTCGGCGTATGGGGCGGGTACACGGCGCGCGAACGGCGCCGGATCGTCCGCCAGCGTCGCCGCGCCAGCTGACCGGTTGTCGGCCGGCTACGTGACGGTCACCGCGATCGTCAGCACCCCTTCGATGCTGATCGAGTAGTGGCCGGCCGCGATGCCCGTCGCGTCGAGCGTGAGGTTCGCGCTAGCCGTTGCCCCGGGACCGACGAGCTGGGCCATCTCCGTGCACACTCCCTGGCCGTCGAGCCGCGGCGCGCAGCCCAACGGGTGCGGCAACGTGACGGTTCCGTCGGTCGGGTTGTGCGCGGTGACGGAGAACGTCTTGGTCGTCCCCGCCGCCATGGTCAGCGAGCGCGGCGCCTGCCACGTCAACACCGAGGCGCTGTAGTTCTTCGCCGGCGCGGCGGTGGGTGGCGGCGCCGGATTCGTCACGTGCGGTGTGATCGCACCGGACGTGCCGACGGTTATGTGCGGCGCGGTGTTCGCGACCGTCGTGACCACGACCGTCGGGGTGACGACCTTCGGCACGGTTGCCTTCGGCGCCTTCACCTTCACTTTCACCTTCGGATGGACCTTCGCGATCGACCTCGTGAGGATGGTCGTCGGCGGGGCCGCGCTGACCGTCGGCTTCGCGTCGCTGTTCCGCGCCGCGAGCGCGATTCCGCCGACCACGAGTAGGGCTGCGACGATCCCGCCGAGTGCGAGCGCCGCGCGTCGTCGGGTTCGCGGCGGCTCGGCGGGGTCGCCGGGCACGACGACGATGTCGTCGCCCTCCGCGGAGACCGCGCGCGTGACGTCGAGCGCGCCGTCGCGATCGTCCATGCTCGCCACCAGTGCCTCCTCGGCCGCCCGCCGCACCCGCATGGTCGCGCGTTCGGACGCAATTACCAAGGCGCTGGGTTCAGGGCGTCACCATCAGGTATGGATAGTTGGCGGAAAAGGGGTACTGACTGCCTTCGAGGTCGCCGAGATCGATCCGGTATCTCCCCGGCGCCAGCGGTGCGCCGGTCGCCGTGAATCCGCTCCGGGCCCAGAGCGTGCCGACGAGGTCGACGGTGCCGTGGGGTTCGACGATCACCGAGGCGCGGGGGCGCGAGCAGTCGGCGGTGCCGGGTCCCGACTTCACGGTCCAGCACGGGCCGAAGAGCGGCATGCGCACCGTGAACCCGAGGGGATTCGTGTACGTGATCTCGACGGGAGCCGAGCCGCCGGAAGCGGCGGTCGGGTGCATCGACTTCACGACCACCTGGAAGTTCTTCTTCGGATCCTGGCCGGGATGCACCGTGATCTTGAGCGAACCGTTCGGCGGCGTCGCGCAGGGCTGCGCGCACTGCGGCATGTAGCTCGGCTGGAACGACGTGAAGCCGGGAGGTGAGGGCATCACGTCGCCCGCGGCGTTGCGGTATCCGCCGACCGCCAGCGTCGTCAACGTGATGCTCTCGTTCGGACCGACCTTCACCTGCTGGGTCGTGCACGGCTGCTGGGTGACGACCGGGTCGCGCGCCGGGTACGGCTGCGGCCAGATGCCCTTCGAGTACGGCGCCCACACTCCGACCGCGGGAACCGCCCACAGCTCGTTGACGTCCGGGGTGACGCACACCGGCAGATCGACGGCCCACGCGCCGAGGTTGTACACGACGTACGACAACTCCCGAGTGGTGGCCGTGCTGATCCCGAACACGCTGTCGCAGGGCGCGTTGCTCGGGCACAGCGTCCCGGTCGACGACGAGTCGGTCGGCCAACGGGCCGCAAGCTGCGAGTAGTCGTGCGGGTCGTGCGGCGGCTGCGTGGTCCCGGTG
>DASYJT010000128.1:0-1753 GCA_035996165.1 Acidimicrobiia bacterium | reverse complement strand
TAGGAGAAGATGCCGCCGTCGGACGCGACCAACCAGTAGCCGTTGCCCGTCGGGGTCGCGGCCATGCCGACGATCGGCATGTTGAGGGTGATGGCTCCGGTGGAGCCGTGGAACTTGGCGTCGCCGTAGGAGAAGATCCCGCCGTCGGACGCGACGAACCAGTATCCGTTGCCCGTCGGGGTCGCGGCCATGCCGACGATCGGCATGTTGAGGGTGATGGCGCCGGTGGAGCCGTGGAACTTGGCGTCGCCGTAGGAGAAGATCCCGCCGTCGGACGCGACCAACCAGTAGCCGTTGCCCGACGGGGTCGCGGCCATGCCGACGATCGGCATGTTGAGCGCGGTTCCGCCGGCGGAGCCGTGGAAGTCGGCGGCTCCGTTCGAGAACACGCCGCCGTCCCTCGCCACGAGCCAATAGCCCGGTCCGGGCGAGTTCGCCGCAGTGTGCACCGCGCCGGCGTGGGAGCTTGGCGCCGCGATCGACGCCGCGCCGTGCGCCGCGTCTGCTGCGGACTGGGCGAACGCCGAGGGAGCGAAGCCCAAGACGGCGGCGATCACCGAGATGATCGCGATAAGTGCACGACGTGCTTGCGACATGTGAGATCTTTCTGGTCGTCGCGTCTCGGAAGATGGCGAGGCGCACAATGCGATCCGGCTCGGAACCCGAGCGGAGCAGAGGCGACCCTGCGCCGGGGCCCGTCACCAGCGCGTTACAGACCGCGAACACGATCGGAGAACGACCAAAAAGAGCTCGTCTAACTAACCGTCAACGTGCCCTTCATGAAATTATGGATATTGCAGTGGAATTTGTAGCTGCCCGCCGCCGGAGCCGTGAACGTCGCGGTCTTGCCCGCGTCGATGGTCACCTTGAACCCGCCGCCGTCTTGAGTCACGGTGTGTTGTGACGAACTGGTGTTCTTGACTGTGACCGTCGATCCGGCCTTCACCGGTGTCACATTGAATTTGAAGGCGGAGTCGATCGTGATCTGGGCGGTCCCGGAAGCGGCCGGCGGGTTGGAAGCCGTGCCCTTGTTGCTGCTGCCGCAGGCGGCGAGGCCGATTGCGAGCGCGGTCATGGCGATGAGGGTGAAGATCCGTCGTTGCATGCTCGTAATACGGAGCCGGGGGCGCGACTGGTTCAGTTCTTTTCCCGGGGCAGGCCCAGAGTGCGCTCACCGATGACATTGCGCTGGATCTCGTTGGTGCCGGCCCAGATCGAGCTCGCCTGGTAGTAGAGCCATGAGCGCTGCCAGGCGCCGTCGCCGGGGTTGCGATCCGCACCGCGCCAAAGTGGCTGCGCGGGCCCGACGACCGCCATTGCCGTGTCGTGCATGCGCTTGCTCATCTCACTCCACCAGAGCTTGTTGATGCTCCCGACCGGTCCGGGTTCCGCGCCCTTCGCGGTGCGTGAGATCGAACGCCAGTTGTGGAGTTGGAAGATGCGTACCTCGACGAAGGCCTGGGCGAGGCGCGCCGCGAGGCGCGGATCGTCGAGCGCGTCGTTGTCGAGCCCGAGCTTCCACAGCTCGTCGAGAAGCTGCGAGTGTGCGACGAGCTGGCGCGGGTTCACGCCCCGCTCGTGGGTCAGCGTGGAATTCGCGACGCGCCAACCCTCGTGCAACGGACCGACGAGCCGGTCGTCGGGGACGAACACGTCGGAGAAGAACACCTCGTTGAACTCCGACTCGTCGGTGATCTGGCGCAACGGGCGCACCTCGACCCCGGGCGCGTGCATGTCGACCGCGAGCGCGGAG
>DASYJT010000127.1:0-7495 GCA_035996165.1 Acidimicrobiia bacterium | reverse complement strand
GGTCGCGAATCCCGGTGAGCGCGACGCCGTCGCGCAGGCGATCGACACGACCGCGCTCGCCGGAGTCCTCTTCTTCACCGATCGCGGGCGCGCGTATCGCGCGACCGTGCACGAGCTGCCGAAGGAGAAACTGAGCGCGGCGCAGAACCTCTTCCAATTCGGCGACGGGGAAAAGGTTGTCGCGGTGCTCGATGCGCGGATGCACGAGGAGCACCCGAATCTCGTGTTCGTGACGGCTTCCGGCGCGGTGAAACGGACGGCGCTCAGCGAGTTCGCCGACGCGTCGGGCCGCCAGAACGGCATCGCCGCGATGAAGTTGGCCGCGGACGATCGGGTGGTGGCCGTCTTCCCCGGCTGGGACGAGTACGAACTGCTACTCGTCTCCGCCAACGGGCAGGGGATCCGGTTCGTCGAAGACGACGTGCGGCCGGTCGGCCGTAGCGCCGGGGGAATCCGCGGCATCCGGCTGAAGGGCGACGACCGCGTCATCGGCGCGTGCGCGGCCGCCGAAGGCGAGACCGTCGTGATCGCGACGGAGCAGGGATTCGCGAAGCGGACCGAGGTCGACGAGTTTCCCGTGCAGGCGCGCGGTGGTTCGGGTCTCAAGGCGGCGAAGATCGACAAGGCGCGGGGCAAGCTCGTCGCCGTCACCGCGGCGGCCGACTCGCTCGCGTTCCTCGTGCCCGACGCGTGCCTCGTGGTACCCGGACAAGCTGTGCGCGCCGCGTCCCGCGACGGCGGCGGATCGAAGGTATGTCCCGACGGTCTGCAGCGGGTCGTGCCGGTGGCGCCTCCGCGCGACGACGCCTGAGGCGCTACGGCGCGGGGTTCTCGACGGTCTGCCAGTCGCGGGTCGTGAGGTACGTGCGGAAGTGGTCGGCGACGTTCACCAGGTCGACCCTCGTCTTCGGATGGCGGAGCTCGTAGAGCTGGGGGAACCGTTGCATTCCCCGGACGAGCTCCCAGAGCGCGACCGCGTCTTCCTCGGTGGGTGCAGGTACGACAACCGGTCCGTATACCGCGTAGCCCGGGTCGAGCACGAGCGTCGGTACGCCGTGGGCGCCGTAGCGCGCGACCGCGTCGAGGTGTTCGTCGCGGACCTCCGTGAGCGTCGATTCGTCGGCCACGGCGCGCTCGACGAATGTCGGGTCGAAGCCGGCGTCGGCGATGACGCGCGCGTGCTCCTCCGGAATGTGCGTCTTCACGCCCGCGTAGAAGAACGCATGGCCGACCACCGCGTACCACCGGTCGAGGGCGTCGTTGCCGAGCTCGCGCCGGATGAGCGCGCCGACCCGCATCTGCCCGAAGCCGAACGACCAGGCCCGTTCCCAAGGGTGTCGTTTGCCGGCGACGAGGTTGACCTCTTCGAGCGAGAAGAAGCGCCACGTGATGTCGAGGTCGCGCCGGCGGCGGACCTCCCGGATCCAGAGCGAAGTCTGGTAGGCGTACGGGCACATGGGATCGAAATAGAAGTCGAGCGATTCGGGCACCCGGCGAGTCTGGCTGATCCATCGCGCGCCTCACAACGAATCTTCCGAAGAATCGTTGCGACGGCGCACATGACGGGCGACCCCTGACCCTTGCGGTGTGTCCGCGGTACCTTTCGTCGGATGACCGAGGCTCTGGTACTCCGGTTGGACGAGGTCTGGCGCGACATCGCCGAGATCTGTGACGGCCTCACACCCGACGAATGGAGCACGGCGACCGATTGTCCCGGCTGGTCGGTGTTCGACAACGTCGCGCACATGATCGGTACCGAGCGCATGTTGGCGGGGGAGCGGCCGTCCGCGTCGTCCGACGACGCCGCCGTCGGCGCGCCCCACATTCGCAACGACATCGGCAAGGCGAACGAGCAGTGGATCGCGTCGTACCGAGGTTGGGACGGACCGGCGCTGCTCGACGAATTCCGCGCCGTCACCGCCCGCCGCCTCGACGCGCTGCGGGCCATGACCCCGGAGGAGTGGGACGCCGAAGGGTTCACTCCCGAGGGTCCCGGGCCGTACCGGCAGTTCATGGCGATCCGCGTGTTCGACTGCTGGTACCACGACCAGGACATTCGCGAAGCGCTCGGCCGGCCCGGATACCTGGAGGGAGAAGTCGCCGACCTCTCGCTCGCACGCATCCCGACGAAAGCGCTCGGCTACGTCGTCGGCAAGAAGGCCGGCGCGCCGCCCGGGAGCACCGTCGTGTTCGTGGTGGAGGGATCGCCGGAGATCGTCGCCGCGGTCTCGGTGCCACCCGAAGGGCGCGCGGTGCTGCTCGCCGACGCGCCCGCGGACGCGTCCGCGACCATCACGACCGACCGGCGCGCGTTCGCTCGCCTCGCGGGCGGACGCTGGACGGGTGAATACGCCCGAGCGAACGGCGTCGTGCGTGTCGGCGGCGACAGGGAGCTCGGCAATCGCGTCGTCGACAACATGGCATTCACGATCTGATGCGGTCTTAGGCCAGTGCTCGTTCGCCGGATCATCGGTGTCGTGCTCGTCGTGGTCGGCGCGGTGTGGATCGCCCAGGGCACGGGCGCGCTGGGCGGATCGTTCATGACCGGCCAAGGCCTGTGGACCGTGATCGGCGCCATCGCCGTGTTGTTCGGCGCCGCGTTGCTGATTGGCGCGGCGCGTGACGGTCGACGGGCGAAGCGCGACCTTGGCTGATCGCTCGTGAAATTCGTCCGGCGCGCCGCGGCTGCGCTCTTCGCCCTCTCCATCGCGGCTGTCATAGCCGTGTGGGGCGGCACCTTCGCGGAGTCCCGCCTCACCGGAGATCTCGTGGGGGCGTGCAGTCGCGCGCTCGACGCCGACTCGGCAGTGCAGGCCGGACATCCCTCGATGCGCTGGTTCCCGCCTCGTATCCACTGCGCGTACGCAGCTGATCGAGGGTTGGGTGCCGAGGAATACTCCAACAACCAATACGCGGTCGGCGGTATCGCCGTCATCGGGCTCGTCCTCTGCGTACTCCTCTTTGCGTTGGTCCTGAGCTGGGCAAACGCATCCGAGCCCGAACGCTCGTCGTCGTATGCCCCTTGAGCCTGAGCTGTGCCGCTAAGCGCGGGAGAGGCCGAGTGCGATGGATTGGAGAGCGGGGAGCTCGCCGGGCAGGAGTTCGCCGGCCGCGACCGGAGGATTGCACCCGCACGTCGCGACACGAACCTTGACGAGCCGATCGCCCGCGCCGAGGTATCCGACGTCCATCTCCATGGTGCGTGAAGCGCCGTTGGGCGCCTGGCTCGTGATCGTCGCCCGCCACAGCACGTTCGCGCCACCGACGGCGAGGTACACGAGCCTCGAAGACACGCCGAGGATCGATCCGTCTTCGATCTCGTAGAAGCGCCGGATCGCGGTGGCTTCGGCGCAGGCCTGGAACGATGGCTGCGCGACGGCTGCGAGTTCGCTCGATACCGCCGCTGCCGATTTCGCGCGCAGCGCCACGACGTTCATGTGACCCCGCTCGTACTGACCGTCGCTCGACACGAGGAAGCTGAACTCGTGGAGAGCTGTGCCCGTGCGGGTGTCGAATACCGCGAGGAATGGGGAGCACGCCGACGGCGGCCGGGTCAGATCGAGGGATGTTCCCGGATCGCCGTCGTCCTCCCACCCGAACCCGAGCGTCGTGGCGCCGGGGATCAACTGCCGCAGGCCGTTCGATTGCTGCTGGGGTGTCGTCGGCCGTGTCACGGAAACCGGAAGCCGCAGTGTGGTCGACGTGGTCGACGTGGTCGACGTGGTCGGCGTCGTCGGCCTGGTCGGAGCGGCACCCTTTGTCCGACGGAGACGGGTCGGGCTCGGTGAGGCAACCGTGGACTTGGGAGTTGTCGCACGCGCGGGCGCGACCTGCGTGGGTCCCGCCGCCGTCGGGAACGGCGTACCGCCACATGCCGCGGCAAGCGCGGCGACGGCCATCGCAGCCGCGCACCGGCTGCGGGTCCGATACCTGCGGCAAGTGGGCACGGCAATATTTCGGCCGATACCCGACTGGCCTTGACGGGGCTCCGCCGGCGCAATGCCACACGCCCGCGGAGGTGATCAGCCGGAATGCCCGGCGAATGTCGGGGCGTGTACCGTCCGCGGCATGAAAGCCTTGCTCTACGGCGTGAAGCCCGAACCGGTCGCCGAACCGGAGACCGACAACTACCTGCTGCGCAGCCTGGCGCACACTCCGATGAAGCTCGTCGACATGGACGAGCCGGGATTCTTCCTCCCGGATTGGGTCGTGACCCGCCCCCGCCTGACCGGGATCTGCGGCTCCGACTCGAAGCAGGTGTTCATGGACTGGGGCGAGGTGCGCTCGCCCGACAACCCGATGAAGGGGTTCTTCTCCTTGCCCCAGGTGCTCGGCCACGAGGTCGTCGCCGACGTGGTCGCGCTCGGTCCGGAAGCCGAAGGCCTGGAAGTCGGCGACCGGGTGGTGCTCAACCCGTGGTTGTCGTGCGGCCCGCGCGGCGTCACGCCGTTGTGTCCCGCATGTGCGGTGGGCGATTTCAGTCTGTGTTACTCGTTCGATGTCGGTCCGATCCCGCCCGGTATCCACATCGGCACCGCGCGCGACGTCAACGGTGGCTACGCGCAGGTCATGTCGGCCCACGACTCGCAGCTGTTCAAGGTGCCTGACAACGTCCCCGACGAGCTCGCGGTTTTCGCCGACCCGTTCGCGGTGTCGTTGCACTCGATCACGCGCCATCCCCCGACGCCGGGCGGCAAGGTGATGGTGTACGGCGCGGGTGCGCTCGGGACGTGCGCGGTCGCGATCCTGCGTGCGCTTTACCCCGACGTCGAAGTGCTCGTCGTCGCGCGCTTCGAAGCGCAGGCCGAGATGGCGCGCAAGCTCGGCGCCAAGGTGATCGGGCATTCACCCGCGTCACAGGTGATCGAGGAAGCGGCCGCGTGGTCGGGCGGCGTGTTGCGCGCGAGCGACGGGCTCCCGATGGCGTTTCCCGGCTTCATCGACGTCGTGTACGACACCGTTGGCAAACAGGAGACGTTCGAGGTCGGTACTCGCGTGCTCAAGGCTCGCGGAACGCTCGTGAAGGCCGGTGTGCACGGTCCCACCTGGTGGGAAGACACGCCCTTGTACTTCAAGGAGATCTCGATGGTCGGGTCGAACGCCTTCGGCTTCGAGGAAGTGGAGGGCGTGCGCAAGCACGGCATCGACCACTACCTCGACCTCGTCTCGTCGGGTCGCATCGATCTCACCGGCATGCTGACCCACCGGTTCCCGCTCGAGAGTTGGCGGGATGCGTTCACCGCGTTGGCGACGCAGGACGACTCCGGTGCGATCAAGGTCGCGTTCGACTACCGGAGCGGGTCATGAGCGACGTCGTCCTCGTCGACATCGCCGATCGGGTGGCAGTGATCACGATCAACCGCCCCGACCAGCGCAACGCGCTCAACCGCGACGTGCGGCGCGCGCTGCCCGCGGCGATCACGAAATGCGACGCCGACGGTGACGTCGACGTGATGATCCTCACCGGTGCCGACCCCGCGTTCTCGGCGGGTGTCGACCTGAAGGAATTCGGTTCGGGTCAGGTGCAGCAAGGCGAGAGCTTCGGGGGAGTGGCGGAAACCCGCGACACGTTCCGCGGCGCGCTCCCGCCGCACACGAAGCCGCTGATCGGCGCGGTCAACGGCGTCGCGGTCACCGGCGGCTTCGAGGTCGCGCTCAACTGCGACTTCCTCGTCGCCTCCGACCGAGCCCGTTTCGCCGACACGCATGCGCGCGTCGGCGTCATGCCGGGCTGGGGTCTGACCGTGCTGCTCGCCCAGCGCATCGGCGTGGCGCGCGCCAAGCAGATGAGCTTCACCGGCAACTACATCGACGCGTCGACCGCGTGCGCGTGGGGGCTCGTCAACGAGGTCGTCCCGCACGACGACCTGCTGGCGCACTGCCGCAAGCTCGCGGCCGACGTCGTCTCGAACGACCAGATGGGCGTGCGCCGAATGCTGCGCACCTACGACGAGGTCACCGCGACGACGGTCGACGAGGGCTGGGACATCGAAGCCCGCGTAAGTCGCGAATGGGAAGGTCCCGGCTTCGATCCCGCGAGCATCGAGTCGCGTCGCATGAAGATCGTCGAACGCGGCCGCACCCAGATCCAACCCTGACGAATAATCCACCAACAGTTGTCAGGAAAATCGTTCTCTGGCAACGTTTTTCCTGCCAACCTGGCTGTCGCCGGAGGCGCTACCCAACCCGGCTATCGCCGGAGGCGGTGGCGAGCGGACTCGGTGAGGACGTAGGCGGGGCCGTCGGTGATGTGCAAGACATCCTGTCGGATATTCGCCTCGTCGCGAAGCTCGACGCTCGCCATCAAGCCGGGCACGAGCACGAGGTCGTCGGGCCAGGGCTCGACACCGCGTCCGGAACCGTTGACGGCCGCGCCCCGTTGGCGGAGCGCGCCCGCGGTCGTTCCGGGAATGCACGCCGCGACGAGCGCGTCCCAACCGTCGGGCGCGGGTTGCTCGACCGCCGGCACACCGACGACGAACGTGCGCGCGATCGACGCCTCCCACCCGTCGCGCAGAGCGCCCGACCGCAACACCACCCGTTCACCCTCGGACAGCGGGCGATCGGGTGGTAGCCATGTCGAACCACCCGCGTCGATCGGCGCCGCGACCGCTTCGTATGCGGGCGTCGTGACGCCGAACGCGGCGAAGGCTTCTGCGCAGATCCCTCGCAGCTCGCGCGGCCACACGCCCGGGATCAACGCGGCGGCCATCGACTCGAGCCCGACTCCGGCGAAGCTCGCCGCGTGCCCGACCCCGGTGGTCTTTTCGGGGTCGACCGTGCGCCACAAATCGGCGAACAGGGGTCCGGCGTCGACCAACTCGGCGTGGGGCATCGCACGCGCGAGCAGCGCGGCGCCACCGGGAGTCATCCCGTCGACGCCGACCCGGCGCGCGGTCGACACACCGTCGACGGCGGTGAGCGCGGCGAGCAACCTCTCCGGATTCCACGTCAACCCATAGAGACGCGCAACCGGAAAGTCACGCGGAACGACCGCGTCCGTGTTCGCCAGCAGGTGCACCGCGCGACTCGCCCGCACGACGACACACCCCGGGGAGTACGCACGTGTTCCCGCGAGCCAGAGCCGCGCCGCGTCGGTGATCGTGCGGGTGTTGGCCTCGCGTCCGAGCACGAGCACGTCGATGTCGTCGCGGTCCATCAGCGCCAGACACGCGTCGATGCGGCTCACGCGGCACCACCGTTGTCGAGCTCGACACGCGTCGAGAGGAGCCGGTAGCCGTCGTCGGTCACCGCGACGATCTCCTCGGATCGGTGTCCGGCGCGGCCGTCGTCCCAGATCACAGGTTCGAAGACGAGCACCATGCCCGGTTGCAACGTGAGCGTCGCGTCGAACGCGTCGCCGAGGTCGGTCCCGACGAAGGGCATTTCCGCGCTGTCGGTCCCGATCCCGTGTGCGAGGTAGAAGTACGACAGCCAGGGGCGCCGGTCGTGGCCGAGCGTCGCCGCGTCGACCAGATCGGCCGCGGTCGCGCCC
>DASYJT010000126.1:0-2701 GCA_035996165.1 Acidimicrobiia bacterium | reverse complement strand
GACGCCGTACCCGGACGAGCCTCGAGAGTTCGGCTGCAGGACGGCGTAGCCCTGCTGCACCAGCCATTGCACGCGCGGATTCCAGTCGGCCAGCGCCTGCCCGGTGGGTCCACCGTGCACGTGCACGACCATCGGTCGCGCACCGCTCTGGTCGGTCGAGCGCCACAACAGACCGTGAACGGTCGCACTGCCCGACTTCCACGTGACCGCGCGCGGCTCGACGAGACCCGTTCTCTCGAAGCCGGCGACGGGGCCCCGGGCGATCGGCCGGCGCGCCGAGCCGTTCGGTGCGAGCACGACAACGTGGGCGGGCGTGACCGCGCCCGACCGCACGCAGACGATGCCGCCGTCACCCCACGCGAGGTCGCGATGCCAGCCGCGGGAGAGCTCACGCGCCGACTTGCGTCCGGGTGCGCCGATCACGAGCCGGCCGAACGCCGCTTCGTTCCTGCACCACGCGAGCTCGTCGCTCGCCGGCGACCATGCGAACGAGCGCTGACCCGGCGCCCACGCCGGTTCCGCGCACTCCTGCTGTTGTCCGGGCAGCAGCACTTCACCGTCGACGACGAGCTCGCCGTCGCAGACCCACGCGAGGCGCGCGCCGTCGGGCGAAAAGCGGGGCTGACTGCAGGCGCCTTCGTCGGCGACGACCTGCGCCTTGGCTCCGACAGCGCCGCGGCGCATGATCCTCGACTCGTGCCACGGCATGTTCGGCAGATCCCATTCGTGCCACACCAGCGCGGCGCCGTCGGGAGACCAGACCGGATCCCACGCGTAGTCCGCGTGCGAAACCCGCTCGGGCCAAGCGGACCCGTCGAGCGGAACGGTCGCCACGTCACACGCGTCGTCGCGCTCGATCGCGCAGGCGACCTCACCTCGGACCGAGACCGCCGGCGCGAGCGCCCGCCCCTCGTGGGTGAGCACGCGCTGGATACCACCCTCGGCATGCACGACCACCAGCCGCCCGTCGCTGCCCGCCACGACGAGGGCATCGTCGTCGATCCAGGCGTATCCGCCGCCGACACCGCACTCCGCGGTCACGGTGACCGGCGGGCCGCTCTGATCGGACGGCGCGACCACCACGTCGGCCCGGCCGTCGTAGCCATCGACCCATGCGAGGCGGCGCCCCGACGGCGACCAGCGGGGGCCGCTCACGCTTCGTGAGCGGGTGAGCATGATGGGTGTGATCAAGGTCGTCACCGAGCGCGGACGCTAGTGCGCGGCTTGCCTTTCGGGTCGCCCGGCCTCCATCCTGGGTGACTCATGCCGACCCCCCGATCTGCCCTTTCGCGTTCGCGCACGCCCAATAACACTCGCGGGCACATCCCCGGGCCCGGCGATCCTCTGCGTGTCGCATTCCTCATCTATCGCGGCAATCCGCATTGCGGCGGGCAAGGTGTGTACAGCCGGCACCTGACCCGCGAGCTCACCGAGCTCGGTCACACCGTGACGATGCTCGCCGGGCCACCGTGGCCGGTCGCCGACGCACCCGTGACACTCGAGCACATCCAGAGCCTCGACCTGTACAAGCGCGAGAACCCGTTCCGAGTGCCATGGCCGCACGAGTTCCGCACGCGTTCCGATGTCGAGGAATTCGCGATCATGGCCGGCGCCGGGTTCCCCGAGCCGTACGCCTTCAGCCGTCGCGTGTACGCGCACCTCCGCGATCGTCGCTCGGAGTTCGACCTCGTCCACGACAACCAGTGCCTCGGCCGCGGGCTCCTCGGCTTCGTGCGCGACGGTTGGCCGTTCGTCAACACGTTGCACCACCCCATCACCGTCGACCGCGATCTCGACCTGGCGGCCGCGAGCTCGCCGTTCCGCAAGCTGACGCTCCGCCGTTGGTACGGGTTCTTGGGCATGCAGATGAACGTGGCGCGCCAGCTGCCCCGCCACATCACCGTGTCGCAGAACTCGAAGAAGGACATCGTCGCCCAGATGCGCGTCGATCCCGACACGCTGCACATCGTGCACGTTGGCGTCGACCAGAAGCAGTTCCGGCCGATGCCGCACGTGAAGCGCGTGAAGGGGCGGTTGATGACGACCGCGAGCGCCGACGTACCGCTGAAGGGTCTCATCTACCTCATCGAGGCGCTCGCGAAGATCCGTACGGAACGCGAGGACGCGCACCTCGTCGTCATCGGTCAGCCCCGGCACAAGTCGGCGGTCCCCGCGCAGATCGAACGCCTGGGCCTGCAGGGCGCGATCGAATTCGTGAGCGGCGTCACCGACGAGCGCATCGTCGAGCTGTACGCGGAAGCCGAGATCGCGGTGGTTCCTTCGCTGTACGAGGGATTTTCGCTCCCGGCGATCGAGGCCATGGCGTGCGGGGTGCCGCTCGTCACGACCACCGGCGGCGCGCTGCCCGAGGTGGTCGGCACCCCCGGCGACGGCGCCATGCTCGTAGCGCCCGGCGATCCCGGCGCGCTGGCGCAGCAAATCATCGAGGTGTTGAACGACGACGAGTTGCGGGCGCGCCTCGGCGAACGCGGGCGCCGGCGCGTGCTCGACCGGTTCACGTGGCGCAAGACCGCGGAAGGCACCGCCGAGCAGTACTACCTCGAGCTCGAGGCGCACGCGAAGCGACGCCACGACTCGGGCTTCGGGGCCTGATGCTGACGGTCGACTTCGACCGCATCGGGCTGGTGCCCGGTGAACGTCTGCTCGACCTCGGCGCGGGCGGAGGCCGCCACGCGTTCGA
>DASYJT010000125.1:0-17414 GCA_035996165.1 Acidimicrobiia bacterium | reverse complement strand
AGTGCCCCGGTCGCAATGATCGCGTGATCACCGAGCGCACCCGCAGCCGCGAGGCCGGGGATTCTCCCGTGGCAGGTGAACGAGCCGATCGCGTCGGCGGTCGCGTGGCACAGCGCAACCGTCCTGGGGTGCGGCGCAGTGAGCCCCGTCAGATAGGTGACTCTCACCAGTTCACCCGGCTGGAAGTTGTCGCCCGACACGACGACGCGCGTGCGCGATGGGCCCGAGCTCGGCGCGACAACGATGTTGGGTGCCGTCGCGGTGTACGTGAATCGGTCCGCGAGACTCTTGGCGCTCGTTCCGCCCGGGGTGGTGACGGTCACGTCGGCCGCGTCGCCGGGGGGATCAGTCGTCCCTGCCGACGTCGCGGTGATCGACGTATCGCTGTCGACGGTGAATGCGACCGCGACGTCCCCGAAGGCGACTGCCGTCGCGCCGGTGAAGTTCGTGCCCGTGATCGTCACCGAGGTCCCACCCGTCGTCGGTCCGCTCGACGGGTCGAGGCCCGTCACGGTCGGAGCCGCGGCGAAGGTGAACTGATCAGCCGCGCTCGTAGCGCTCGTCCCACCAGCATTCGTCACGACGACGTCGATCGTTCCCGCCGACATGGCCGGCGTCTGCGCAGTGATCGAAGTGCTGCTGTTGACGACGACGGCCGCGGCGGGTTCCGCGCCGAAGCTGACGGTGTCGCCGGTGTCGAACCCGGTTCCGCTGATCGTGACCGCCGTCCCGCCCGACGTCGGCCCGATATTCACGGAGAGTCCAGTGACGCGAGGCGGAGGGACGAAACCGTCGACGAGCAGGAGCGACGCAGTGTTCGACACGTTGCTCACTTCATTGCCGTACGCGTCGAACGCAGTGAACGTTGGATCGACGGTGGGAGCCGACGCGAGCCGGGATTCGGCAACGAGCGCGCCCGTGAGGTCCCACGTCGCTGCGGCCCAGGCGGAATAGGTGGTCGTGTGGTAGCCGCCGCCGCGCCCGCTCCCGCCGCAGCGCGTCTGCATGTAGACGTCGCCGATCGGGTAGCCGGTGGTCGCGTCGAAGCCCGTCGCGAACACGCGTTCCTGAATGCCGCCGCACGAACGCCCGAGAATCGAGAACGCAGTCGATTGCGCCAACACCAGAGGAATCGTCGTCGCGGCACCGCCCGTCGCGGCAGTTCCCGCAACCAGCGTTGTCGCCGCGACCGCGACAACGATCGCCCGACGCATCACGGTCTTAGGCCTGCACAACATTGCGACCTCACTTCGCCCGGGTCTCGTGAGCGGAACCTACGCCGACGAAACCGAGCGCACACCTTCTTAAGCAGGGCTTGACCGAGATTTAACCCTCCGGGGCGCGATTCCACGAACGGTGGCGCTGGCGGGCTCGAACCGCCCGACCCGAACGGGCGAGTTAGCGTGCCGGGCGTCGCAGGGTGCGAGGTCGGGGCTATGGAGGCGGGTTGTGGATACGCGGTTGAGATTCCGGGCGTGGGTTGTGGTGTTGGTGGTGGCGTTGCTGGCCGGGTTGGGCATGAGCACGAGTGGCGCGGCGAGTGACGCGACGCCGACGGTTGCGGTGTCACCGACGACCGGTCTCGTCGATCTGCAGAACGTGACGGTCACGGGCATGAACTTCACTGCGAACTCGGCGCTGCTGGTAACCGAGTGTCCGCCCTCCGCGACTGATATGAGTTCGTGCGATTTCTCGACGTTCGCGCCGGCGTTCGCGGACGGGTCGGGCGCGTTTTCGTTGGTGCGCCCGGTTCGGCGACTGATCGCGGCGAATGGCACGGTCGTGGATTGTGCCGCGCCGGCCGGCTGTCTGCTCGGCGTCGGTAGCGGCGCGGGACTGACCGCGACCGCGACGATCTCGTTTGATCCGAACGTTCCGCCCGTGTTGCCCAAGGTGAAGGTACGGCCGAGCACGAAACTGCGAGACCATCAGCTCCTGACCGTTTCCGGTTCTGGGTTTGATCGCGGTTCGCCAGTCGATCTTGTGGAGTGCCTGGCAAGCGACCCAACCGCGTGCGCGTTCGAGACGTATCGCACGGTCACGGCGTCGAACGTAGGCGCGTTCTCGACCAAGACATTCGCGGTGGAACGCGAGTTCTTGACCTTCGATCCGGTCCAAGGGGTACGCACCGTCGATTGTGCGGCGTCGCCGACTACGTGTGTGCTGTCCGCAGGCGGCGGCCTGAGCGGTGGCGTCCCCTCGACCGCCCCTTTGCAGTTCGACCCGTCAATCCCGCCGGTTGTCGCGTCGGTCACCGTGCACGCGTCTACCGCGCTGGCTGACTTGCAAGCGATCACGGTCACCGGCGCCGGGTTCTTGCCCGGCGCGACCGTGAACGTCGATCAGTGCGCCGGCAGCGTCGGCAGTTGCGGTCCGTTTGCGGTCGCGACCACCGCCGGGTTCACCGGCCAGTTCACGATGACCTACTCGGTCCGTCGCTCGTTGCCCGCGCTCGGAGCGCGCGGGCTCAGCGTGCACGACTGTGCATCCACTCTCGGAACGTGCACCATCATCGGCGACGACGGCAGCCCGAGCGGTCCCGCCACCGCCACGCTGCATTTCGATCGCACCAAAGCCGTCACGCCGTCGATACTCACTGCGCAACCCAACGCACATCTGCAAGACAACGAACATCTCAACGTCTCATTCACTGGCTTTTCGGCCTATCAACCGATCACGATGCTTGAGTGCGCCCCCAAAGCACTCTCATCGGGGGACCTGTCCTCGTTCTGCGACCCCAACACAACCATCACTACGACAACCCCCGGCGATGGAGCTTCACCGACCATCTCATTTTTCGCGCGGCGAACGCTCGAACTTGCGAACGGCCTGATCGACTGCGGCGCCAAAGCCAACAGCTGCATCCTGATCGCCATCACACAAGACAACATCAGCACCGGCATCTCCGTCACCGGAGGCGGAACCGCGGCCGCGAAACACCCGAATAACAAGCTCAGTCGCACGAGCGCCACCCGCCGCTACGTCCGAAGCCAAGCTCTCCAAGCCGCCGCACGCTCCAAGATCCCGAACATCGCATCCACGCCACTCAGCTTCGACCCACCCACCAACTGACACACACGTCGTGGCTCATCCGGGATCGTCAGTATCGAGGTTCGACGTGGGCGCTGGCGGGCTCGAACCGCCGACCACCTGCTTGTAAGGCAGGTGCTCTACCAACTGAGCTAAACGCCCCGGGACTTCGGCTCGACAGCGTATGTCGCTTTCGGTCGGACGGACGGTCCCGCGCGGGCCGGATCCGACGCCCGCTACGGATACAACCTTCTTGTGCTGGAGTTGACGCTGGAGATGCGGCGCACCGAGCTGCGCGAGGCACGCGATGCGGTACGGCGCGCGCTCGGCGTGGACCTCATCGACAAGGATCACGTCGGCGACGTCGTCGTGGTCGTCGACGAGCTCATCGCCGCCGCCCGCGAGTGCGAGGTCACGAACCCGCTGCAGTTGACCGTGCAGACGTATCCGCAGTTGACGAGTGTTCGGCTTCGTTGCGACCGGAACGTCGAGCTCCGCGACAAGCCGTTCGACATCCGCGAGCTCGTGATCCAGCGGCTCGTGATCGCCTTCGGCCGGCGGCGGCGCGACGACGGATCCGTCGACCTCTGGGCGGAGATCCCCCGGCGGAAGTGACCGGAAGCGACCGGACAAACACGGGCAAAGACCACGGCCGTGGCGGAACCTGGCGGATGCCTCAAGGTCCTCATCCCGACCGCCGATAGGGATGGGTCACCCGGGGGCCGACGAAGGAGAGCGTGTATGACTTCGATCGATTCCGAGCTGATGCCATTGCTGTCGAAGGGGACTGAAGTCGAGGTCCTCACCCGTTACGAGCGGAACTGGACCACGGGATTCGAGATCGCGGCCGTCGCCGACGATCGATTCCTGCTCCGCCGCCAGTCCGACGGCGCGGTGCTGCCCGCCGCGTTCAGCGCCCAAGAGCTCCGGCCCCGCCGGTAATCCCGCTCAGGCGGGAAGGTCGTCTTCCGACACGACCTCGACTCCCGCCGCGCGCAACGCCGCCGCGGTAACGCCCTCACCCGAGCGCAACGTGCGCGAGAACGAACCGTCGTAGACCTGCGCGCTCCCGCACGACGGGCTGCGCGCCTTCAACACCGCTCGCCGCGCGCCAACCGCTTGGGCCAGCTCGACGGCCGCCCGCGCGCCCCGGTCGTACTCGGCGGTCACGTCGGAACCGTCGACGTTCACGACCCGGTCCCGCACGAGCTCCGCCGCCGGCCGGGGTGTCGAAAGGCCGCCGCACGCCTCGGGACAGATCGGCACGAGGCGATGCGTCGCCGCCAGCGCTTCGACGGCCCGGCGTTGTGAGTGCGCACCTTCGTGATTGCACGCCACCCCGAGCAGGCACGCCGACACGAGCAACGCGGGTCGGTCGCCTGGCTTCCCCGTCACGAAGAGGACGGTAGTTGGCCGCTCGCAGGCCGGGACTCGCATCCATGAGCAGCGGGGGGATGCCGCTCATGTCTCGTTGTCCCGGCCCGCGCTCTGCGGCAGACCCGGAGGCGCAGTCAGCTCACGCCGACTGCGCCTGCGGAACCTCCACCTCGGGACGCACCTTGGGCGGGCGCCCGCGCTTGCGCTTCTGGGCGACGATCTTGCCGTTCACGAACAGCTCGCCGCCCCAGACGCCCCACGGCTCACGCCGCATCTGCGCGCCTTCGAGGCACAGTTCTTTCACCGGGCACTCGAGGCAGAACGCCTTGGCCGCCGCGATGTCGTCGAGCTGCTCGGAGAAGAACAGCTCCGTCATCGAGCCGGTCCCGTCGTTGCAGCGCGCGAGGTCTTGCCATTCGGGTTCTCGGGTGGTCTCTTCAGGCTCGGCCTCGAAAGGCTGAATGGCGAACATCGCCGATCACTCCCCGTTTTCTCGTCGTTTCGTGTCTTCGTCTCGTCTTTGTGGCTGGGTCTTTGTGGCTGGGCACTGGTGTTGGGTCGGTAGTCGAACGGGGCCGGACAAAGAGAAAGGCCGCCGGGTTGCCCCGACGGCCTGCTGGATGCTCCCTGTAGCTGGTGCTACGGATGGGACACCTCGAGGCGTCGGGGCCGGCCATGCTTTGCAGCCGTCGTACCGAGCGAAATCGGCGACCAGGCGACAAAGGCGACCGAGACCGGGCACGGCTGGAAGGCACGCACGCGCGCGTTCCCGGCCATGTCGGCGGCCTGGGTTGCGTACATGCGGGTATTCATGCTGCGCGTGCCTTTTCCTGAGCGGAACATTCGAGCGTTCATCGGACCATGATCCGATCGGCTCGTCAAATGATTTTCACAGAACTCAGGGGACTTCTCGAGTGGAGGCCGCGATCTCGAGCAAAACCTCGTGCACGGCAGGCGGCCCGGCCAACACATTGCCCGAGCGCAGCCAGGCCCGGTCGTTGCCCTGCCAGTCGGTCACGACTCCCCCGGCCTCCCGCACGATGATCCCGCCCGCGGCGACGTCCCACGGACCGAGTTTGAGCTCGAAATAGCCGTCGAACACGCCCTCGGCGGTCCAGCACAGGTCGAGGCTCGCGGCCCCCGGCCGGCGGAGGTCCTCGAAGCGGCGCAGCGCAGTCGCGAGCGCCCGCTCGTACCGCGGCAGCGCTTCTTTGTGGCGGAAGGGAAAGCCGGTCGCGACGATCGCCTGTTGCGGAGGACGCACGCTCACGTGCAACGGACGCCCGTCGCGGAACGCGCCGACTCCCTGCGCGGCGGAGAACGTGCGGTCGAGCAACGGAGCGTGCACGACACCCACCACCGGAACGCCGTCGGCGATGAGGCCGACCGACACCCCGACCGCGTCGAAGCCGTGCACGAAGTTCGACGTTCCGTCGAGGGGGTCGACCAACCAACCCGTGTCGAACTCCTCTCCCCCGGCTTCTTCGCCGAACACCGGCAGGCCCGTCTCGCGCGTCAACAACTCGCGGATCGCCTGCTCGCTCGAGAGGTCGGCTTCGCTCACCCAGTCGCCCGGCGACTTCTCGCGCACCGCCTCGAGGTTGCCGAAGTAGTGCCGCACGATCTCCCCGCCCGCGAGCGCGGCGCGATCGGCGCACGCGAGGAGCTCGCGGTAGTCGAGCACGCTCACGCGAGACCTCCTGCGAGCTCGTCGGCCAGCTCGGGTGTTCCGGCCGCGATCAGTTGCCGCCGGGCTCCGATGTCGTCGGTGACCAACTTGCGTCCCTGCGCGTCGCGCACTACCGCGCCGGCTTCGACGCACGCGAGGTATCCCGCGAGATAGTCCCATGGTGCGTGGAAGCCCCCCGCGTCGAGCAGGCCGTCGAATGCGCCGGTCGCGACATCGCACAGGCCGAGCGCGGCCGAACCGAGCGAGCGAAACTGCTTCCAGGGCAGCTCTTTCGCCGGCCTTCCCGTGAGATACACCATCGCCTCGTCGACCCGAGGCACGAACGACGCATGCATCCGTTCGCCGTCGCGGAACGCGCCCTTGCCGCGCGTTGCAGTGACGCACACCCCGGTCGCCTGGTTCACCACGAGCCCCGCGAGCGCGCCGTCGGCGTCGAGTGCGCAGATCGACGTCGCCCAATAGGGAATGCGCCGCGAGCAGTTCGTCGACCCGTCAACGGGATCGAGGACCACCGTGATCTCCGCGCCTGCACACTGGTGCACACCCGATTCCTCGCTCACGATCCGGACGTCGGCTCGTTCGAGGATGCGGCACGCGACCTCGTCGGCCACGAGATCGAGCGCGTACTGACCTTCACGATCGGTGCGAGCGCGGAGGTCGGCAACGGCGATGCCGGCGACGGCCGCGCGCACGGCCGCGGCAACGTCGGTGAACAGATCGAGCAACGCGTCGGCGGAGGTCATCCGAGCGGGAGTACCTGCACGACGGCGTTGTAGTCGGGCACACCCGAGACGGGTTCCCGCCGGGAGGGCGCCAGCAGTGGGTTCGCCTCGGGAAAGAACGCCTGCACGTTCCCGGGGCGGATTGGCGCGAGGTGAACGCGCGCCCGCATCTCACCGTGTGAGGAACGTACGAGCACGGCTTCACCCTCGTGCACACCCAACGCCGACGCGTCGGCGGGCGCGAGGAACAGCGCGTCGCGTCGGGCGCCGGTCAGGGGATCGGTTTCCTTCCACACCATGGAGTTGAACTGCTTTCCGCGTCGGGTCGATAGGACGAACTGGCCCTCGGGCACGTCGTGGTGGTCGGGGGCGACGACGGAGAATGTCGCCCGGCCGTCGGGCGTCGGGAAGACGCCACCTTCGCACAACCGCTCGCCTCCGATCTGGATCGCGTCGCCGGTCGTGCGCAGTTTCTCGATGCCGGCGTAGGCGGGGACGACCCGCGCGATCTCCGCGCGGATCGCCTCGGCCGACTCGCAGCCGAACCCATCGGCGTGCTCGGGCCGAACCCGGCGCGCGATGTCGGCGAAGATCTGCCATTCACTGCGCGCTTCTCCGACCCGTGGACCGGGAATCTCGGGGCTGAACGCGACCCGGCGCTCGGTGGTCGTCGACGTGCCCCCGCCGACCTGCTCGTACCGCGTCGCCGCCGGCAGCAGCACGACGATCTCGCCCGGATCGACGAGCATCTGGTGGGTCAAGAAGATGTCCTGATGGATGCGCATCGGCGCGCGGGCGAGTGCGGCGCGCGTGACATCGGGAGCCGGCAGCACGTCGAGGAAGTTGCCGCCGCTCGACCAGAGCACGTCGAGCTCTCCTTGGCCCGCCGCATCGACCATGGCGGCCGCCGTGAGCCCGGGCGTCGACGGTACGGCGAAGCCCCACTGCGCGCTCAGGGCCGATGCCGCATCTTCGGTGATGGGTACACCCCCGGGGAAGGCGGTGGCGTAGCAACCCATCTCCGCGCCGCCCTGGACACCCGAGTGGCCGCGGATGGGCATCAGCCCCGCTCCCGGGCGGCCGACGTTGCCGCGCGCGAGCCCCAGATTGACGATCGCCCGCACGTTGTCGACGCCGGAGACGTGTTGCGTCACGCCCATCGACCACACGAGCACCGCGGAACCCACCGACGCGTACATGCGCGCGAAGCGGGCCATGTCGGCACGGGTCGCGCCCGACGCCGCCTCCAACGTCGAGAACGACTCCGACTCGAGCTCGGCGAGGAGCGCGTCGAAACCGGTCGTGTGCTCGTTCACGAAACCGCGGTCGATGCCACCGATGGCCAGCAGCTCTTTGAGCACACCGTTGATGAACGCGACGTCGCCGCCGGTGTGCACCGGGAAGAATTCGTCGGCGATCTTGGTGCCGAAGACCGCGCTCTCGAGGTTGGACGGGACCCAATACCGCTCCAGACCGGGCTCGCGGAGCGGGTTCACCACCGCGACGCGCGCGCCGCGCTGTTTCGCGAGGTACAGGTACTTCATGAACACCGGCTGCGCGTTGGCGACGTCGGAGCCGAAGAGCACGATCAGATCGCTCTCGATGACGTCGCGGTACGAGCACGTCGTGGCCGCGACGCCTACCGTTTCCTTCAGCGCCGAGGTCGACGGCGCGTGGCACACGCGCGCCGCGTTGTCGACGTTGTTCGTCCCGATGAATCGCGCCGCCTTCTGTGACGCGTAATACACCTCGTTGGTGATGCCCCGCGCGGTCATATAGAGCCCGACCCGATCGGGAGTCGTGGCGCGGATACGAGCAGCCACGAGGTCGAGGGCCTCGTCCCACGAGACGCGCGTGAAGCCGCGGTCGCCCGCCCGCCGCACCATCGGGTGCGCGAGCCGGCCGAGCTCGCGCAACCGCCGGCCGTCGAGCCGGGCGAGCGCGTCGACGTCGGCGAGATGATGCCCGTCGATCGCGCGCGCGGTGTTGAGTTGCAGCAGGTCGAGACGCGTGGTGCAGAGGTGCACGCCGCTGATCGTCCAGTCGTGGAACCCCGCCACACCGAGCGCGCACCCGTCGCACACACCCTTGCGCAGGATGCGCGACGCGTACGGCAACGCGTGCCGGTTGTCCCAGATCGTGCTCAGGATCGCGCCGTAGTGGTTGGGCTTCTGCTGACCGATGCCGTTCGGGCGCCAGCCGACCCATAGCTCGCGGCGCCAACCGCCCTTGCTCTTCAGCAGGTTGTTGCCGCGAGAACGGCGTCGCCACCGCAAGTTCACGGCGTCACGCGTTCACGTCGACGCGCGGCGGATGCGTGTAGATGTTGAACCGGCCGTCGCGCAGGAAGCCGACCACGGTCTGACCGAGTTGATCCGCCGCCGCGACCGCGAGGCTCGACGGCGCCGATACCGCGCACAGCACGGGGATGCCGGCAACCGCGGCCTTCTGCACCAACTCGAACGACAGCCGGCCGGACACGAGGAGCACGTCGGCGGCGAGCGGCAGCTCGCGCTCGACGAGTGCGTGACCGATGAGCTTGTCGAGCGCGTTGTGCCGACCGACGTCTTCCCGGATGGCGAGCAGCTTTCCGTCGGCCGTGAAGCGCGCGGCTGCATGCAACCCGCCCGTTTGGTCGAACACGCGCTGCTGGTGCGCGAGTTGGTCGGGTAGCGAGCCGAGCACGCTCGCCTTCACGATCGGTCCGTCGGCCACCGGGGCGCAGCGCACCTGGATCTCGTCGAGCGCGGCCTTGCCGCAGATCCCGCACGACGAGTTCGACAGATAGCGACGCGCGCGCACGTCGTCGGGCACGGGCGTGCGCAGCCGCACGGTGACGACGTTGAACATCTGCTCGCGCTCGGGCCCGAGGCAGTACGCGATGGACTCGAGGTCGTCGGGGCCACCGATCAGGCCCTCGGTGAGGCACAGGCCGGCCGCCAGCTCGAAGTCGCTCCCCGGGGTGCGCATCGCGACCGCAAACGGGGCCGGCTCCTGGCCCGGCCCGGCGACCCGGATCTCCATCGGCTCCTCGGTGACGAGGCGGTCGGGCCGGCGCCGCTCACTCTGTCCGTCGAACGCGACCACCTGGACGTCACTGACCGGGCGACGCACCGGCGCGTCGGACAACTTCATAGGGGCTCGATGCTACGAGAGACCCAGGCGACGCAGGTCGGCGGGCGTGTCGACGTCGGCGAAGGTCTGCGCGCCTCCCACCGCTCGCCACTCCGCCTCGGACAGCTCGTCGACATCGCCGCCGCCGGCCGCGCGCAGCGAGAGGTCGCCGGCGGCGAGCGCGACTCGCGCGCGCTCGAGCGCATCGGCCCCGTACCGCGCGCACGCAAACTGCCGCCGACCGTCGACGACCGGGATCACGGTGGGCTTTCCCGGCCACTCGGCGAGGAGCCGGATCACCGCCGGGTCGACGAAGGGGAGGTCGCACGCGAGCAGCACGACCGGACCGTTCGGCGCGATCGCGTGCGCGCCGGCGACGAGCGCGGCCAGCGGACCCGATCCGGCGGGGTCTTCGCGCACGCACGCCAACCCGCTCGCGCCCGAGCCGACCTCGACGACCGGATCACAGACCTCCGAGAGCACGCGCGCCGCGCGCACCGAGAGCGTCTCGCCGTTCCACTCGATCCTCGCCTTGTCGGTCGCCATCCTCCGGCTCGTTCCGCCCGTGAGCAGCACGCCGGCGGTCACGGAGTGGGCGGTGCGATCTCGCGGTCGGGCCTCAGTGAATAGCCGATGACGACCCATCCGTTCGCGGTGTGGTCGAGCATGACGTTGTTGCTCATCTCGCCGCCTTCGGCGACCACCTTGGTGACGACCAGCGCCGTCTGATTCCCGGCGACCGAGGTCTCGACACCGATGCGCGCGCCGATCGGGGCACGCGACTTCGCGTTCGCGTACGCCGCGCGCTTGGCCGCGACGAACTGGTCGCGGCGCAAGCCGTCGCGGAGCTCGGCGCCGGACAGGTCGTAGAGGAGATCGAAGTCGAGCTCGTCCCAGGCTCGCTCGTACGCAATCGCAACATCGGACGGTCCCGGTCCCGGCTCGCGACCAACCGAGATCCACATGAACAGCAGGAGCGCAAACACGATGACGAGCGCGACGACGAGCGGCACGACTACCCGACCTCGTCGATCTTCTGCGCGAGCTCGATGTCGAGCACGGTCAGACCGCCCGCGTCGTGCGTCGTCAACCCGACTCGCACCTTGCGCCAGCGGATGTCGAGGTCGGGATGATGGTTCGCGGCCTCGGCGAGGAAGCCGACCCTGACCACGAACGCGATCGCGTCGGCAAACGTTGCCAGCTCGAAGGTCTTCTCGATCTCGTCGCCGGCACGCGACCAGCCCGCCAGCGCGCAGAGCGCGGCGGCGAGCTCGGATCCGGAGAGCGGGGTCGGGCGAGCCATCGGGCTCTATTCAACCCCAGGTGCCCGCGTGCGCCACACTCGCGCGGTGTCGTTCGACCTCCCCGACTCCGAAGCACCCACCGATGTCGAGCTCGATCGTGCCGCCGGCCTCACCCTGCGCTGGGTCGACGGGACCGAGTCGCACTTCGGGCTCGAGGAGCTGCGCCGCAACTGCCCGTGTGCGGAATGCCGCGGCCTGCGCGAGCAGGGCCTGACCGTCGGCCCGAAGCCGCGCTCGTTGCTCCCCTTCAGTGCCGTGGGCGCCGAGCTCGTCGGCGGTTGGGGCATCACCATCCAGTGGAGCGACGGCCACGGGACGGGGATCTTCGCATGGAGCATCCTGCGCGCCTGGCAGAAGCCCGAAATCCCGGATCCTGAGCCCGGGGAACCTGAGGCCCCAGAAAGTGCCTGATCAGGCGCTGATCCGCTCGCTCCACCGGAACCGGTGGTGCACGAGCGCGCGCACGATCTGACCCGGCTGCGGCCGGGCGAAGTAGTACCCCTGGCCGAGGTCGCATCCGAGCGTTCGCAGCGTGTGGAGCTGCATGTCGTCCTCGATGCCCTCGGCGGTCACGGTGAAGTCGAGCGCGTGGCCGAGGCCGACGATCGCCGACACGATCGCCGAGTTCTCCGGGCGTTGCCCGAGTCCCGCGATCAGCGAACGGTCGATCTTCAATGTGTGCAGCGGCAGCACATTCAGGTGGGCGAGCGATGACTGACCGGTACCGAAGTCGTCGATGCCGATCCGTACCCCGCGTGCCGCGAGCTGTTCCAGTACCGCAGTCGCGATCTCGCGGTTCTCGACGAGCACGGTCTCGTTGATCTCGAGTGTCAGCAACGACGGGTCGAGGCGCGTCGCGGCGAGCACGGACTCGACGATCGAGACGAGCTCGGGGTCGACCAGCTGCCGGGCGGAGATGTTGACCGCGATCGACAACGGCGACTCGTGCGGGAGCTCCGCGCACCAGCGGGCCGTCTGCGAACACGCTTCGTGCAGGACCCACGCGCCGATCGGGACGATCAGCCCGGTCTCCTCGGCGATCTCGAGGAAGTCGGCGGGTTCGAGCAACCCGAGCTCCGGGTGCTCCCAGCGCACGAGCGCCTCGATGCCGATCATCTCCGACCGGGCGAACGCGACGACGGGCTGGTAGTGCACGCGGAACTCGCCGCGCACCAGCGCGCGGCGCAGGCCACTTTCGATCTCGAGCCGGCGGACTGCGCGTTCACGCATCGCGTCGTCGAACAGCTCGACGCGTCCGCGACCGAGCTCCTTGGCCGCGAAGACCGCGACGTCGGCGTCGCGCAGGAGGCGCGTCGGCGTGTCGTCGGCACCGTCCGAGACGATGACCCCGACGCTGGCGCCGAGGAACACCTCGTCGTCGCCCAAGGTGAACGGCAGGTCGAACACCGCGCGCAATCGGCGGGCGAGGGTCATCACGTCGTCGACCTGGGTGACGTTGTGGCACACGACCGCGAGCTCGTCGCCGCCGAGTCGGGCCAGGCGATCGCCGGATCGCAACACGCGGCTGAGGCGGCTCGCCGTGGTCGCGAGCAGCTCGTCGCCCGCTTCGAGACCGAGGCTGTCGTTCACCACTTTGAAGTGATCGATGTCGACGAGCACCAGCCCGACGCGTGCGTCGTCCGCGCACGTCTTCAGCGCGTGCTGCAGCCACTCGACGAGCATGACCCGGTTCGGGAGCTCGGTCAGAGGATCGTGGCGCGTGCGGTGCGCAAGCTCGGCTTCGATCCGGCGGTGCTCGCTCACGTCGTACGCGGCGCCCACGAGTTGTTCGCAGACACCGTCGGCGCCGATCAGCGGCGTCACGTCGACGGCAACCCGCCGGGTGGGCACCGCGGATCCCCATTCCGCCTCGAACGCAATCGGGCGGTGTTCGCGCGCGGCGCGGGCGAAGGCCCGTACGTGCGCGACGAGCGCGTTGGCGGGCACGACGTGGCGCAGGTCGCCCGTTGCCGCCGCCGGAGAGAGCGGCTCGCCGGCCGACGACGGATCGTCGAGCAGACGCCGGTACGACTCGTTCGTGTAGATGAAGCGGAAATCCTCGTCGCCGTCGACCGCGACGGCGAACGCCGGATGCGGGAGCAGATCGAGGAGCGCCGTGTCGGAGACAGTGTCGGAAACAGCGTCGGAGACAGTGTCGGCGATTGACGGACTGGTCGAGACGGCTGCGAGCGCGACCCCGTCGTGCTCCTCGTCGCCTACTTCGTTGCCCGGCTGCCACCGCTCCATCGCGTCGCCTCCCCACGCCTCATATCGATTCTCGGCACGAGAGAGGTCGACCTGAACGCGAAACACCCGAATCGGGTCGTCGGGCATAAGAGCACCCCGGGTATCGTGAGCAGATGACCTGTCCGGCCTGCGGCGCGCCCGTAGCCGATGGTGCCCGCTTTTGTTCGGAATGCGGCCAACGCCTGATCGTCGCGGCCGACGAGCGTCGCCTCGTCACCGTGCTCATGGCCGACCTCGTGGGATTCACCGCGCTGTCGGCGGGAAGCGACCCCGAGCAGGTCAAACGCCTCGTCGACGCGTGCTTCAACGCGCTGGTCGCCGACATCGTGGCGTTCGGCGGGCACCTCGACAAGATCGTCGGCGACGAGATCGTGGCTCTCTTCGGAGCACCCGTGGCGCACGAGGACGACGCCGAACGCGCCGTTCGAGCCGCACTGCGGATGCACGACACGCTCGCCGCGCTCGCGCCCAGCCTCGGCATCAAGGTCCAGATGCGGGTCGGGGTGAACACCGGCGAGGTACTCGTGGGCGCGATGCGCGCGGGCGGCGACCCCACGGTCATGGGCGACGTCGTGAACACCGCGCAGCGACTCGAAAAGCTGGCCGAGCCCGGCGCGGTGGTCGTCGGTCCGGCCACCCACGCCGCGACTCGGGATTCGATCCGCTACGACTCGCTCGGGCCGCAGGGTCTGCGCGGGCGGGCCGAGCCGGTCGAGTCGTACCGGGCGATCGACGCGCCCGCCCCTCCCGGCCGCCGGCGCGCGCGCGAGCAGGCGCCGTTGCTCGGCCGCGACTCCGAGGTCGCCACCCTCGACCAGGTGGTCGCGATGGCGACCCGGCGCCGGCGGGCACACCTCGTGTTGCTGTCGGGCGAAGCCGGTGTCGGCAAGAGCCGGCTCGCGAGCGAGATCGGCCTGCGCGCGGCGCGCGAATTCGGCGCCGAAGTGCTCACGGGTCAGTGCGTCCCCTACGGCGACGCCAACGTGTTCGTCGCGGTTGCCGAAGCGCTCCGTCGCGCGGTCGACCTCGACGAGTCGGGCACCGACATCGGCGGCGACCTGCGCACGCGGATCGTCACCCGGGTGTGCGCCGCGCTGGAGCTCCCGCCCGAGACCCCCGAGGTCGAGCGCATGGCCGAGGGTCTCCTCTACTTGATGGAGGGTGTGGCTCGACCCGGCGTCGATCCCACCCGAGCGCGCGACGACGCGCTGCGCTCCACAATCGCGTTCTTCGAGGCGCTGACCGAGACCGGTCCCCTCGTGCTGACGTTGTCGGATCTGCACTGGGCGAGCGACGAAGCGCTCGACCTCTGCAATCGGATGTTGGAGCGCTTGCACGACCGTCCCTTCGTGCTCGTCGCCACCACCCGTCCGGGGCTCGACGAACGATGGAAGCCCGCACCCGGCAAGCACAACGAGCTCGCACTCCACCTCGAGCCGCTCGATCGCGACTCGACCGCCGCGCTGGTGCGCGCACTGTTCTGTGGAGACGCCGACGACCAGACCGTCGAGTTCCTGCTCGAGCGCAGCGGCGGCAATCCCTTCTTCGTCGAGGAGCTCGTCGCCTTCGTGCAGGAGACGCGCGACAACGATCGGTTGTACGAACTGCCCGCAACGTTGCACGGCCTGGTCGCGGCGCGGCTCGACGCGCTCGAGGCGTCGGAGCGATCGCTGCTCGAAGACTGCGCGATCGTCGGCCCCAGCGGTTCGATCGCGGCCGTGCTCGCGCTTGCAGCACGCGCCGACGCGCGCCGCTTGCTCGACGCGCTGGTCGAACGCGACTTCCTCGCTATCGAGCACGACGACTTCCATTTCAAGTCGGAGCTCATCCACGAGATCGCGTACGGCACGCTCACGAAGGCCGAACGCGCGCGCCGGCACGCGGTCGTCGCGCCGTTCCTTGCTGCACGCGGTGAGCAGGCGATCGATCAGGCCGCCCACCATCTCGCCACGGCGGCCGAGCTCGTCGACGAGCTCGGCGCCGTCGACGGCGTCCCCCACGACGTACGCGAGCAGGCCATCGACACACTCATGCGCGCCGCCGAGCGCGACGAATCGGTCGAGTCGTGGCTCATGGCGGAGCGCCACCACGACCGCGCGCTCGCGCTGCTCGGACCGGAGAACACCGAGACCCGCCGGACCGCCCTGCTCGGTCGGGCGCGGGCGCGCGTGCACCGGCGAGTGCTCGACGAGGCCCGCGACGACGCGCTGACGGCGCTCACCGAATCGCGTGAGGCGGCCGACCGGCACCGGGAGGCCCTCGCGCTCACCCTGCTCGGGGAGGGCGAAGCCGCGAGCGGCGCGTACGACATCGCCGAAGAGACCTTCGGGCAGGCGTTGCGCCTCTGGCGCGAGCTCGACGACGAATCGGGCGCCGCGAACGTGCTCCGCGGCTTGGGCATGACCCACCTCTTCCGCGGTGACCTCGCGCAGGCCGAGCGCTTCGTCTCCGAGGCGCTGGGCTCGTTCAGATCATCGGGCAACCAGCGGGGCGCGGCGTGGGCTCTGCAGAACCTCGCGTGGATCTCGTTCTCACACGGCAACATCCCGCGCGCCGAGAGCCGGCTCGAGGAGTCGGCCGACCTGTTCGGCGAGCTCGGCGACTGGGGTGGGCTCAGTTGGGCGTACGGACTGCTCGCGTTCGTCCGCTACAACCAGGGCCGTCTCGACGAAGCCGCCGCCATCGCCGAGCACATCTCGATCGAGGGCCGCGAGACGGGCAACCGTTGGGCGGTCGGGATGATGGACGTGCTGCTCGCGCAAGTCGCGCTGTGGAGCGGCCGCACGCGCGAATGCATCGAGCGCGGCAACGACGCGATCGAGCTCTTCCAGGCGATCGGTGATCGTTGGGGCGAGGTGATGTCGACCTCCGCCGTGATCCGCGGTCTCGCCGAGCTCGGACACGACGACGAGTACGCCACCGCGCTCGCGCGGTATTACGAGATCGCCCGCACGATGCCCGACGAGGGCATGCGCCAGTTTCCCAATCTCGTCGAGGCGTCGGTGGAAATCCAGCGCGGCAACGCGGCCGAAGCGCTCCAGGCGCTCGACGGGGTCGAGTTCGCGCCCGACGACGAGGACGGCCTCGGCGCCGCCGACCTGGATGCCGCGATCGGGCTCGCCCGACTCCAGCTCGGCGACGTCGCCGGCGCGATCGACGCGCTCGAGGCGCCCTACGCCGCCGCGACCGACGACGGTCCGAAGCTCGGCGTCGGATGCCGGCTCGCGCTCGCGTACGCAGTCGCGCACCGCTGCGACGAGGCGCGCGCCGTCCTGGCCGAGTTGAACGAGCGCGCGGGCGGAACGTACTCCGACCGGATGGTCGCGCTGTGGGCGGAGAGCCTCGTGCAGGTGCAGACCGGAACCGGCGACGGCAAGGGCAGCGTCGACGCCGCGCACGCGATCGCGACCGCGACCGACGCCCGCCTCGAACATGCGATCGCGGCGCTCGCCCGCGCATCGGTGCTCGAGGCCCTCGGCGACGACGACGCCACCGACGTACGGGTCGACGCCGAGCGACAGCTCACGTCGTTGCAGATCACCGGGACCGGCTGGCGCCGAGTGTTCGAGCTGGCCCTCGAAGGGGTACAGGTGTCGAGATGAGCGAAGTATCAGAGCGCTACACGCGATTGAGTGATGCGTTCGCCGCCAAGATCGCGGCGGTGCCCGCCGATCGCTGGTCGGCCCAGTCACCGTGTCCCGATTGGACTGCGCTTGACGTCGTCGACCACGTCGTCAACGCGCAAGGCATGATTCTCGGGCTCGTCGGACGTGAGCTCGGTGAAGTTCCGTCTGCGCACGACGATCCGCTCGCCGCCTGGAACGCCGCACGCGCCGTCGTGCAGAGCGACCTCGAGGATCCCGCCGTCGCCGGCGCGGAGTTCGACGGCTTCATGGGCAAGTCGACGTTCGAGGGAGCGGTCGACCGCTT
>DASYJT010000124.1:0-2605 GCA_035996165.1 Acidimicrobiia bacterium | reverse complement strand
CGCGCCCGGGAACGGTGGCGATCGTCAACGCGTCGGCGTCGATCGTCTCGAGCTCGCTCCAGTCGAACGGCGTCGACACCTGCGCTCCCTCGCGGGCGCGCACGCACCACGCGCCGAAGATCGTCTTGTGCGGCGCATTCTGGTTGAAGTCGATGAAGATCCGCTCGCCGCGCTCCTCTTTCCACCACGCGTCGGTGATGAGTTCCGGATTGCGGCGCGCGAGCTCGCGCGCGGCCGCGACCGCGGCGGCCCGCACCTGCATCGACGTCCAGCGCGGGAGGAGGCGCACGTACACGTGGATTCCCCGGTTCCCGGTGGTCTTGGGGTGCGCCTCGATGCCGAGCTCGTCGAACAAAGCGCGCACGTCGGTGGCCGCGGCGCGGGCCTCGGCGAAAGTGGTCCCCGGTTGGGGATCGAGGTCGATGCGGAGCTCGTCCGCGTGCTCCGGGTCGGTCGCGTGCGACGGCCACACGTGAAAGCCGAGGCACCCGAGGTTCACCGCCCACGCGATGTGCGCGAGATCGGCCGCGACGAGCGCGCGTGACGTCGTTCCGTTCGGCGTGCTGACGATCGTCGTCTCCAGCCAGTCGGGGGCGTTGTCGGGCACCCGTTTCTGGAAGAACGAATTGCCGCCGGCGCCGTGCGGATAGCGCTGCATCAAGACGGGCCGCCCGCCGATCGTGCGCGCGATCGGCTCGGCGACGGCGAGGTAGTAGTTCACGAGGTCGAGCTTGGTCTCGCCCCGCTCCGCGAACAGCACCTTGGCCGGACTCGAGATTCGCACCGGGTGCCCGTCGATCTCGAGCTCGATCGCGTCGTCCCCTCGGGCCACGTGCGGACGCTATCGTCGGTCGGGTAGTGGTAAACTGCCCACTATGACCTACGTGGTAGCGCGACCGGCCGGTCGAACACCTGAGCGACCAGCTGAGCGATACGAGATCCGCGAGTCGGTGAGCACTCCTTCGGGTCCGCGGGCGCGCACGCTTGCGACCTTCCGTGTGCTGACGAGCAGCGTGATCGCCGAGGCCGCGAGCCGGGCTCGGCGCCCGTTCGATCCCGCCAAGATCCGGGCCCGCGCCGCCGCGCTCGGGGTACCCCAACGGTCGCACGACGCAGCCGCGTCTGCGTCCTCGCTCATCGCGCTCCTTCGGCAGGGCGAGTCGGTGCCGCCGGTGCTCGTCGCCGAGCTCCGGCGGTCGCTTCCCCGCAAGAGATCCGCCGTACCCGACAGCCTGGAGTCGGCCGTCGATTGGATCGGCGTCGACGACGCCACCCGCGGACGCGCGCTGCGCGATCTCCTCGACGTCGCAAGTCGCATTCCCGCACGGCCCCGTGCATCCGCGTCGCAGTTCCCGAGGCTGTCATCCGACGGTCGTCTCCCGATCGAACGTCAGGCGTGACCGGCGCGCCCGAACCGTCGCTGGCCGACAAGATCAGCATCCTCTCGCGCGTGATCGGCGCTTCGGAGATCCCATTCGCGTTCGGCGGAGCACTCGCCCTCGCGTACTACGCCGAACCCCGCGCGACCGTCGACGTCGACGTGAACATCTTCGCTCCGCCCGATTCGGTCGACCGCGTCGCCGAGATACTCGGCACGCTCGACATCGCGACCTCAGCGGTCCACCGGCGTCTCGTTCGCCGCGACGGCCAGGTCCGACTGCACTGGGGGACCACTCCCGTCGATCTCTTCTTCGCGTACGACCCGTTCCACTTTCACGCCGCGGCGCGGGTTCGGCGGGTCCCGTTCGGCGCCGAGACGATCCTCGTCCTCGCGCCGGAAGACCTCCTGGTCTGCAAGGTGGTCTACAACCGGCGCAAGGACTGGATCGATATCGAACAGATGCTGTTGCTCACGGCCGGCACCCTCGATGTCGACGACGTGCGCGGCTGGGTCGTCGCGCTGGTCGGCGCCGGCGACGATCGCAAGGCCCGTTTCGAACGCGCCGTCCGAGATGTTCTCGGCGACGAGTAGACGCTCGCGACTCTTCTTCCGCCGGACGCGCAGACCGCGTCGGCCCGGTTGAACGCATGCAGTCTGTCACCGAATGACCGCGATTTCACCCCTGGTCCGGACCGGTTGTCACCGGTAGGCTTCTGGCCAGCCGGCGGCGGGTAAAGGGGCCTCATGGCTTTACAGATCGATTCTTCTGCGGTGCAACCTGCGGTCGGGATAACGACCGAGCGTCCACTCGAGAATCGTCGGGCGCTTGGGCAGATTCCGCTCCAACAGACTCGATGCTTGTGTCGCTTCGACGACGGCGAAGTGTTTGCGTACGCGGAGCGCGGACACGACTTCGTGCGCGCGAGCGATCGTGAGCGGTGGGCCGTAGAACGCGACGACGCGCTCGTGTCGGCGCGTTCGGGCGCGGTGCTCGCGCACCGCCGCGGCCGCGTGTACTTCGGTGTGGATACCGACGAGCCGCTCTACTACGAGCGCGCGCTCTAACGCGCCTCGAACAACAAGCCGATCGCGTCGGCCAGGTCGTCGGAGACTGTGTTGATCGAGACGCGACCGGCGACCCACGACCGGAGCCGAGCGGCCAGGACCGCGTCGACGACGCTCACGTTGCGGCGGGCCGTCGCCCGATCTACGTCCTGGATCGCC
>DASYJT010000123.1:0-2053 GCA_035996165.1 Acidimicrobiia bacterium | reverse complement strand
CACCGCGCCCGCGAGCGGTAACGCGGCCGCGAGCACCAACGACAAGAGTGACGACGGCACTGCGAAGACGATCGCGATCATCGCGCTCATCGTCGGCGGCGTCGGCCTCTTGTTCGGTATCGGTGGGATCGCGGCAGGAAGGCGAAGGAAGGCGTAGCCCGTCGGCTACTTCTTCACCGCGACCACCGCGAACTGAGTGCCGTAGGTGATGGCGCCCGCGTTGGTGCCTGCGTTCGCTCGTACGGCGATCCGGTAGGTGTGACCGGGGCGCGCCGTCAGGTTGAACGTCGTCGAGGTGACCGGCGCCAGCGTCACCGCAACCGCGGTACCGCCATCAGTCTGAAGCCATGCCTCGTACTTCGTGATCGCGCCGCTCGTGCCCGCAGTGCCCTTCCAGGTCACGCGGTAGCCGATCGTCGCGCTCGTACCGGTGCCCGAGACCGACTGCACCGCCGCAGTCGGCGCGGTAACGGTCGGCGGCGTGAGCGCCGGGGGCGGCGGCGGGGGCGGCGGCGGCGTCACGAATCCCTCGATCGTGTCGGCTTCCCATACGTCCGACTGGACGACCCGCCACGAGAGACGGCCGAAGCCGCCGTTCGCCCAACCCGTGCTCCACGAGTTCTCGATGATGATCCCGGCGGGGTCGTACCCGACGGCCAGCACCTCGTGGTATCCACGGACCGGACTGGTGATGTCGTCGTCGACCGCGGCCGGGTTCGAGCCGAGGTAGTCGAAGCCGCTGCGCACGGCCATCGTGATCGCGACCGGGTGGTTCGTCGCGATGGCCTGCTTGACGAGCGTCGAGTTGGTCGCCTGGCCGGAGCCCATGAACAGCGTCTTGTAGCTCTTGATCTTGTAGTTCGCCGCGTTCGCCTTCTCGGCCGCGGTCGGCTTCGTCCGCCAGTCGTAGTCGCCGTGCGTGTAGTGCGCCCGGGTGTCGCTGCCCTGCGTCTTCGCGATCTCGAGGGCGGCGGGCGGCCAGCTGCCCGCGTCGACACCGCCGTTGATCTGTGAGTACGTGTACATCGGCGCGAACGGCTGCCCGGCGCGGCCGCTGTACTTCGAGTACCAACCGAGCATCGCGTAATCGATCGCCCAAGTGACACACGAACTGACCTGACCCTGGTTGCCGGGAGTCACGGTCCACTGCTTCAGGTCGACACTGGCGGGCAGCACGTCGAGCGCGGAGAAGTGGGCCGAGGGGGCAACGAAGCGACCCGTCGGGCGATGTGCACCGAGACCGTGCGACGCGATCGCCGACGCGTGCGCCGAGGAAAGGCCGGACGCGCCGGACGCGTATGCCGAACCGGTGGCGAGCGCAGTGGTGGTGAACAGTGCCAGCGCGGCACAACTGACGAAACGTAGCGGTCGGCGCATGGAAAGATCCTTCGACCGCCGATCGACGATCCTTGGTCGCCGATCACGATCGGATGACACCTGTCACTCGAGGCCGAGTGACGCCTGTCACACAAGTGCCGAACCCGGCCGGCGGTACCCTCGCACGGTGCGCTGGCAGGTTCACGGTGAACGGGTCTTGTACGACAGCGACTGGGTGCGCCTGTCGCTCGTCGACGTGGAGATCCCCGGCGGAGAACGCTTCGACCATCACGTCGTGCGCGTGCCGCACCAGGCGGCGGGAACGATCGTGCACGACCCCGATCGGGGCGTGCTGTTGATCTGGCGCCACCGGTTCATCACCGACACCTGGGGTTGGGAGATTCCGGCCGGTGGCATCGACGCGGGCGAGACGCCCGCGCAGGCCGGGGCGCGCGAAACACTCGAGGAGACGGGCTGGCGCGCCGGGCCCCTCCGGCCGCTGCTGTACTTCAACCCGATCAACGGCCTCAGTGATCAGGTCTTTCACATCTTCGTCGCCGATGGCGCGACCCACGTCGGCGAGCCCACCGATGTCGGCGAGTCGGAGCGCATCGAGTGGGTACCCGTGGCGGAGCTCCGCCGGATCGTCCGCGACAACGAGATGCTCGACGGCCTCTCGCTGACGGCCGTCGCCTACGCACTCGCGTTCGACGCGCTGGGCGACGCGCTGGGCGAC
>DASYJT010000122.1:0-4753 GCA_035996165.1 Acidimicrobiia bacterium | reverse complement strand
GCGCACGACGCACGTGCGGCCCTTCGACAGACGCGAGCGCGCGGTGCCCGCTAGCCCTTCGGCAGGTTGTCGAGCACGTTCTGGATGAGGGGTGCCGGGTCGCCAGGCTCCGCGAACGCCGTGGAGGATGCAGTAATCCAGTACGACCCGCGGAAGACCTGTACCTCACCGGCCTGGCCCTGCATGGCGAAGTACGCCTCGTCGACCTGCGGTGGAGTCCCGTACGTCGGCACAGACTGGCTGTTGGTGACGGCCGTGTTCTTGAGGGAGGTCAGCTCGCTCGCCGCCGGCCGCGCCACGGCAATCTCGATGACGTCACCGCTTGTCTGGTTGAGCCATCCGCAGGCGAGTCCCTTGTATGCGACGACCTTCGCCGCGAGTGAGCCGGCCTTGGGGGCGTAGCCAGGGTCTGTACCGAAGTTCGGGTTGAAGGCGTAGATCTGGTCTGGCGTGATGAGCTGGTTGCAGGTCAACGCAACTGGGGTCGAGGCGGGGGTCGGAGCAGCCGATGGTGCTGCGCTCGTCGTCGGACTCTGTGACGGCGTTACCGCAGGCTTGGCCGTGGGTGTCGGCGTGCTCGCGCATGCCGAGAGCCCCAGTGAACCGGCGCCGATCATCGCGAGGACGACAGCGGCGCGGATGACTCCAGCGGAGCGTGAGCGAGTGATGGCGACCATGCAGAACCTTCCAGGCAAGAGGTGCGATGCGGCGAGCGGACGAAGCGAACGCGCCCGGGCGCGCGTGAAGCGACCTTATCAAGTCGCACAGCGCATTGCGGACAGGTGTCGCCATTCGTTGCAGAATTGATCAAGACCGCGCCGGGTAGAATCGATGCCCGTGACTCCCGCCGAACTCTCCGCCGCCCTCTTCGACATCGTCAACACGATCGTCGACGGCCGACGCCAGGGTGACGATGCGCCGAACGTCGCACTTGTTGCATCGGATGTCGCCCTCGAGCGCCCGAAAAACCGCGACCACGGCGACTGGGCGTCGAACATCGCAATGAAGCTCGCCAAGCCGCTCGGCCTCAACCCGCGTGAGCTCGCGGCCGAGATCGCCGAGGCGGCCGCGTCGATCGACGGCGTCGCATCCGCCGAGGTGGCCGGCCCCGGCTTCATCAACTTCCGCCTCGACGCGGCAGCAGCAGGCCAGCTTGCGAAGACGATCGTGGAGGCGGGGGAGCGCTTCGGGCACGGAACGCTCTATGGAGGCATCCGCATCAACCTGGAGTTCGTCTCGGCGAATCCCACCGGGCCGATCCACATGGGCGGAGTCCGCTGGGCCGCGGTCGGCGACAGCCTGGCCCGTATCCTGGCCGCCGAGGGCGCGGATGTGACGCGCGAGTACTACTTCAACGACCACGGTTCGCAGATCGACCGTTTCGCGCGCAGCCTACTGGCGGCCTATGTCGGCGAGCCGACGCCGGAAGACGGCTATGGCGGCGCATACATCGCCGACATCGCCGCCCAGGTGGTCGAACGCTTCGACGGCGAACTCGCCGGCCTGCCTCGTGAGGAGCAGCAGGAGGTGTTCCGCTCGATCGGGACCGAGCTGATGTTCGCCGAGATCAAGTCCAAGCTGCACAGCTTCGGTGTCGACTTCGACGTTTATTTCCATGAGGACTCCCTGCACGAGTCCGGTGCGGTGGACCGCGCCATCGAGCGCCTCCGCGAACTCGGTCATGTCTTCGAGGAGGATGGGGCGATCTGGCTGCGCACCACCGAGTTCGGCGACGACCGCGACCGCGTGATCATCCGTAGCAGTGGGGAACCGGCATACATCGCGGGCGATCTTGGCTACTACCTGGACAAGCGTGAGCGCGGCTTCGAACAGAACCTGATCATGCTCGGCGCCGACCACCACGGATATGTGGGCCGCCTGATGGCTATGGTCGAGGCATTCGGCGACACGCCGAATGTGAACCTGCAGATCCTGATCGGCCAGATGGTCAACCTCCTGCGTGACGGCGAGCCTGTGAAGATGAGCAAGCGCGCTGGCACGATCGTTACGCTCGACGACCTGGTCGACGCGGTGGGCGTGGATGCCGGTCGTTACGCCCTCGTGCGTTCCTCGAGCGATTCGCAGCTCGACATCGATCTCGACCTGCTCAGCAAGCGCACCAACGAGAATCCCGTGTTCTATGTGCAGTACGCCCACGCGCGAACGCGTTCGGTCGCGCGCAACGCCGAGACGGCGGGTGTCGATCGCTCGGCGTTCGCGCCGGAGTTGCTCACGCACGAGACCGAGTCGGCGCTCCTCGGCGCGCTCCAGGAGTATCCGCGGTTCGTCGTCCAGGCGGCCGAGTTGCGTGAACCGCATCGCATCGCGCGCTATCTCGAGGAGATCGCGGGCCTCTATCACCGCTGGTACGACAACTGCCGTGTGATCCCGCTCGGCGATGAACCCGTGACCGACCTGCACCGCACCCGGTTGTGGCTCAACGATGCCACGAGCCAGGTCATCCGCAACGGTCTCGGGCTGCTCGGCGTCTCTGCCCCGGAGCGGATGTAGCGATGAAGAAGGTGCGCACCGACGATGGGCGGCTCGCGCCGCTCGGGCATGCGGGTGCCGCGCGGGTTCGACGGCGGTGGCCGAAGGTCCTCTTCGGAATCGTCATTCCGGTTCTCCTGCTCACCGTCGCGTTCTTCGTCGTTGACGCCGGCGTGCGTTCATACGCGGAAGGGCGCGTCCGTGATGAGATCCAGCAGAACCTGCCGGCTGGCGTCACGGGCGCCGTCACCGTGCACATCGGGGGAGCGTCGGTGATCGCGCAGTACCTCGCTGGATCGTTCGAGCGCGTCGAGGTGGATGCGCCGGCGCTCACGATCAACGGCATTCCGGTAGCGGCATCCGTCGTCGCCGCGGGGGTTCCGGCCGACCTGACCAAGCCGGTTGCTTCCGCCAGCGGCACCTTGCGCGTCGACCAGGCGGCGCTCAATCAGCTCGTTCGCGTACCAGGGGCGACGGGCGGCGTCACTCTCGGGCAAGGCACACTGACGTACGACGGCACGACGACGCTGGCCGGCTTCAGGATCGGCTACCAGGTCGCGGCAACTCCGAAGGCCAACGGCGCCACCGTGCTGCTGCAGCCGAAGGACGCGAAAGTCACCGCGGGCGGCGGCGGTATCGACCTCACTGCCCCGCTGGTCGCCGCGCTTGGGCAGACCCCGGTCGCCGTGTGCGTCGCGCAATACCTCCCCGTCGGTTTCGCGGTGACGGCAGTCGATGTCACGCCGACGGCCGCGACCATCACGGTGGACGCACAGAACCTCGTGCTCTCGCGGGCGACCCTAGGCACGAGGGGCTCCTGCTCCTAGCCCAGTTCGGATGCCGCCGCGAACCTCGCTAGAATTTGCGTGCCGATCGTTCGATCGATCGGTAGATGTTCTCCATTGGCTTCAGGGACCAAGCCGGGTCCGCTCGCCCCGAGAAATACCCACTCGACCCATCCCGTGAGGTTTTCCCCGTGGCTACCAATCCCCTGGCACCGCAGTGGCTGACGCCCCCGAGCGACGCCAATGCGCTCCTTCCTGCGCTGTGGTCGCACAACACCGTGCGAACCGACGGCGAGCTCACCGTCGCTGGCGTCGGCGTGAACTCACTCGCCGAGCAATTCGGTACGCCGCTCTATGTCGTCGACGAAGCGGATGTTCGTTCGCGCGCGGTCGAGACTCTCGCAGCCTTCCAGCGCGCGTTCTCCGGCATCGGCACGACCGCGAAGGTGTACTACGCGGGCAAGGCGTTCCTGAGCATCGAGGTCGCTCGGTGGATGACCGAAGCCGGACTCAACATCGACGTCTGCAGCGGAGGGGAACTCGCCGTCGCACTCGCCGCCGGCGTCGACCCCGGCCGGCTCGGGTTCCACGGCAACAACAAGTCGATCGCCGAGATCGACCGCGCGGTGACGGTCCGCGTCGGAGCCATCGTCATCGACAGCCTGCAGGAGATCGACCGGGTCGCGGATGCAGCGCGCAGGCACGGCCGCGTGCAGCGGGTGCGCCTACGGGTCAACAGTGGAGTTCACGCGCACACGCACGAATTCCTGGCGACCGCGCACGAAGACCAGAAGTTCGGCATTGCGCTTGACGCGGCTGCCGACGCCGTCGCCGCGATTCGTTCACACGACAGCCTCGAGTTTCTCGGCCTGCATTGCCACATCGGCTCGCAGATCTTCGGGTCGGAAGGTTTCGCGGAGTCCGCGGGGCGCCTGCTCGAGCTGCACGCCGAGCTGCTGGCATCCGGAAACGTTCCCGAACTGAACCTCGGCGGTGGGTTCGGCATCGCGTACACGTCCGCCGATGACCCCACGCCCATCGACGAACTGGCGGGCCGCATCGCGCGCGGCGTGGCCGCGGAGTGCGCGCGCCTCAGTATCCCCGTTCCCACCGTCGCTTTCGAGCCCGGGCGCGTCATTGTTGGTCCTTCGACCTTCACGCTCTACACCGTCGGAACGACCAAGCCGGTTGCGGTCTCCGTGCCTGCCTCGTTATCCGGCGACGCCGGCGACGATGCGTCAGACGGCATCGCGATCCGCACATACGTGAGCGTCGACGGAGGTATGAGCGACAACGTGCGTACCGCGCTCTACGGCGCGGAGTACTCGGTCCGGCTCGCCAATCGGGTGTCCGACGCCGACCCCATCCTCGTGCGCATCGCGGGCAAACACTGCGAGAGTGGCGACATCGTCGTCAACGCCGACTACCTGCCGGGCGATGTCGCGCCGGGGGACCTCGCGGCTGTCCCGGCGACAGGC
>DASYJT010000121.1:0-4388 GCA_035996165.1 Acidimicrobiia bacterium | reverse complement strand
TGGCCTGCACTTCGAAGACGTGCGGCGCCTGCTGTACGTGCTGCAGCGGTTGGTCGACGCGGGCAACACGATGCTCGTGATCGAGCACAACCTCGACGTGATCAAGTCGGCCGACTGGATCGTCGACCTCGGTCCCGAAGGCGGTTCCGGCGGAGGGCTCGTGATCGCCGAGGGTCCGCCCGAGCAGGTGGCGAAGGTCTCGGACAGTCACACCGGGCGCTACCTCGCTCCGTTGCTCGGCATCGCGCGCTAACGGTCGTCATGGCCTCCGACGACGATCATTGGGAACGCAACGCGGGTTGGTGGCAAGAGGGCTTCACCGACGGCGCCGATGCGGAGTACGAAGAACAGATCCTGCCGCTCGCTCGGGAGTGCCTGGCGGGCGCGCAACGTGTCCTCGACATCGGGACCGGTGAGGGTCAGATCGCCCGACTCGTTGCGGGCGACGGCGCCGGTCTCGTCGTCGGTGTCGATCCCACGGTTGCGCAGTTGGAAGTGGCGCACGAGCGGGGCGGCGGCGCCCATTACGCGCGGGCCAATGCCGACGCGCTTCCCTTCCCCGCCGAAGCATTCGATGCGGTGGTCGTGTGCCTCGTGTTCGAGCACATCGCCAAGCACGAGCCCGCGATCGCAGAGATCGCCCGGGTGCTCGAACCCGGCGGCCGGTTCGCCTTCTTCTTGAACCACCCGTTGTTGCAGGCGCCGAACAGTGGCTGGATCGTCGACCACATCCTCGACGAGCAGTACTGGCGGATCGGGCCCTACCTCGTCGAAGACGTCTCGATGGAGGAACTCGCGCCCGGGGTCGTGTTGCCCTTCGTGCACCGGCCGCTGTCGCAGTACGTCAACGCGATGGCGAAGAACGGTCTGCTCATCGAGCGGATGGAGGAGCCGATGCCGCCGGAGGGCTTCTTGGCCCGCGCCCCCGAGTATCGCGACGCGGCAACGATCCCGCGTTTGCTCCTGATGCTGGCCCGCAAGATCACTTGATCAACGGCGAGCCGCGAACCGCGAGCCGCGGGTCGTCGAACTCGGGAATCAAGTGATGGCGAGCATGCGCTCGAGCGCCGTGCGCGCCCATTGCGCAGTGTCGGCGTCGACCACGATCTGGTTCACGACCGTCCCCGCGACGAGGTTCTCGAGCACCCACGCCAGGTGCGGCGCGTCGATGCGGAACATCGTCGAGCACGGGCAGACCAACGGGTCGAGCGACACGATGGTCTTGTCGGGGTGCGCGCGGGCGAGGCGCTGGACCATGTGGATCTCGGTACCGATCGCGATCGAAGCGCCCTCGGGCGCGTTTTGCACCCACTCGAGGATGCGCTCGGTCGAGCCGACGCGGTCGGCGACCTCCACCACATCGTGCGAGCACTCCGGATGCACGATGATCTCGATGCCGGGATGCTCGGCTCGGGCTGCCTCCACGTGCGCCGGCTTGAACCGCTGGTGGACCGAGCAGTGGCCCTTCCACAGCAGCAAGGTGGCGTCCTTCACGTCGCGCTCTTCGAGACCGCCGCGTTCCTGGTGCGGGTTCCACACCCGCATGTCGGCGTCGCCGTAGCCCATCGTGAAGCCGGTGTTGCGGCCGAGGTGCTGGTCGGGGAAGAACAGGACCTTCTCGCCCTTGGCCAAGGCCCACTCGAGCACCGCCCGCGCGTTCGAAGACGTGCACACCGCGCCGCCGTGGCGCCCGACGAATGCCTTCAGCGCGGCCGAGGAATTCATGTAGGTGATCGGGACGACCCGATCGATCGCGGTGATCGCCGCCATCTCCTCCCAGGCCTCCTCGACCTGGTCGAGGTTCGCCATGTCGGCCATCGAGCAGCCGGCGTTGAGGTCGGGGAGGATGACGCGCTGGTGCGCGCCGGTGAGCACGTCGGCCGACTCGGCCATGAAGTGGACACCGCAGAAGACGATGTCGGTGGCCCGCTCGTTGTCGGCCGCGAAGCGGGCGAGGAGAAACGAGTCGCCGACGGAGTCCGCCCAACGAATCACTTCGTCACGCTGGTAGTGGTGCCCCAAGATGACGAGCCGGTCACCGAGCGTCGCCTTGGCGGCGGCGATGCGCTCGATGAGGTCGTCCTCGGTCGCAAGGGTGTAGTCGTCCGGGAGCGGGGCCTGGAGACGCAGCATGTGGGGCCTCCCCGTTACGGGGTTAACTCCTCGTCGGCCGGCGGGTGGCAGCCCGGTCGCCAGCACCGCGGGGTTGTCGGCCTCGGAGCTCGATTGGAATGCGCCGGATACCGGGCCGGCGTGGGTCACCATAACACTCACGTCGAGTAGAAGGCGCGCCATCCGCCCCACCTTCCCACCCCGAAGAATTCTCCGTCACGAAGATTCTTTGAAAGATTCTTCCCGACGGAGATTCTTCGGGGGGTCGGACGCCGGCCGAACGACGGCGCCTGAGCGTCTCACCGGCCCGCGACAATGGGGTGTGGTTGCCCGCCCCGAGACCGGTTCGATCCCCGACGCACCCGGGTCGTACCAATTCCTCGACGCCGAGGGACGGGTCATCTACGTCGGCAAGGCCAAGAGCCTCCGCAGCCGCCTCTCGAACTACTTCGTCCAGCCGGAGTTGCTGCTCGACCGCACCCGCCAGATGGTGCAGACGGCCGAGAGCGTCGAGTGGATCGTCGCCCAGAACGAGGTCGAGGCCTTCTTCTTGGAGTTCAACCTCATCAAGAAGCACAAGCCCCGCTTCAACATCCGCCTGAAGGACGACAAGAGCTACCCCTACCTCGCCGTCACCCTCGACGAGGACTGGCCCCGGGCGATGGTGCTCCGCGGCCAGAAGCGCAAGGGTGTCCGATACTTCGGTCCGTACGCACACGCGTATGCCATCCGCGAGACGCTCGACCTGCTCCTGCGCACATTCCCGATCCGCACCTGTACGAAGTCGAAGTTCGACCGGCACCACAAGCTCGGGCGGCCGTGTCTCTACGCGCACATCGAGAAGTGCGCGGCGCCGTGCGTCGGCGACATCGACCACGAGGAGTACGACAAGCTCGTCCGGGAGCTCCTCGACTTCCTCGACGGCGAGCACGACGCCGTCATCAAGCGCCTCGAACAGCGCATGGCCGAAGCCGCCGATCAGCTCGAGTTCGAGCTCGCGGCCCGAGTCCGCGACCAGCTCGCGAGCGTCCGCAAGGCCATCGAGCGCCAGCAGATGGTGGCGTCCCGGGAGGAAGACTTCGACCTGATCGGTTTGGCGGAGGACGCGCTCGAAGCGAGCGTCCAGGTCTTCTACGTGCGCAAGGGGAGAGTCGTCGGGCGCAAGGGCCTGATCGTCGACAAGGTCGAAGACGTCGAGACGCCCGCGCTGGTCGCCCGCATCGTCGAACAGCTCTACGCCGACGCCACCGGCGACGACCTGCCCAAGGAGATCCTCGTTCCCGTCGAGCCCGACGACCTCGAGCTCTACGAAGAATTCCTCGCCCTCAACCGTCAGACGAAAGTGCGCATCCGCGTCCCTCGCCGCGGCGGCAAGCGCGAGCTCCTCGAGACCGCGATGCTCAACGCTCGCGAGTCGTTCGCGCGGCACAAGCTCCGTCGGGCCTCCGATCACAACGCCCGGGCGCGCACGCTCATCGCGCTCCAAGAGGCGCTGAACCTTCCCGAAGCCCCCCTGCGCATCGAGTGCTTCGACATCTCGAACCTCCAGGGAACCGAGATCGTCGGTTCGATGGTCGTGATGGAAGACGGCCTGCCCAAGCGCTCCGACTACCGCCGGTTCAAGGTCCGCCTCGCCGGCCAAGACGACTTCGCCTCGATGGAAGACGTCCTCACCCGGCGCTTCCGCAACTACCTCCGCGAGCGCGACGAAGGCGCGCACTCCGGTAAGCGGTTCGCCTATCCGCCGAACTTGCTGCTGATCGACGGCGGCAAGGGCCAGCTCGGTGTCGCAGTCCGCGTACTCGAAGAGCTCGGGCTCGAAGACATCTGCGTGGCGTCGCTCGCCAAGCGGTTCGAGGAGGTGTACGTCCCCGGGCGGTCCGACGCCATCATCATCCCGCGCGACTCCGAAGCGCTCTATCTGCTCCAGCAGGTCCGCGACGAGGCCCACCGCTTCGCGATCACCTACCACCGCCAACTCCGCGACAAGAAGATGATCGTGTCGGCGATCGACAACATCGCCGGTCTCGGTCCGACCCGCAAGAAGCGGCTCCTGAAGGAGTTCGGTTCCGTGAAGAAGATGCGCGAGCTCGACGAGGAGCAGTTCCTCGCGCTCCCGTGGCTGCCCGAGGCCGTCGGCAAGGCCGTCTACGCACGGCTTCACGGCCTCGAACGTGCGACGATAGAGAAGTCATGACCTCGGTGGCGCTCGACGTGACGATCATCACCGGCATGTCCGGTGCGGGCCGTTCCGAGGCCGCGCACGTCCTCGAGGA
>DASYJT010000120.1:0-2066 GCA_035996165.1 Acidimicrobiia bacterium | reverse complement strand
CGAGCGCGCGACTGCGCGCATCGTCACGAAGGCGGGTGCGAAGCTGCAGGCGGTCGGAGCCGACGGCACCCGCTTCTCGCTCGCCATACCGAAGGGCGCGCTCCTCTCGCCGCTCGCGATTCGCATCACGCCCGTCCGCAGGGTTGTCGGCCTGCCGACCGGAACTGAACTCGCGTTCGCGCTCGATCTTCAACCGCACGGCCTGGTGTTCAGCCGGGCCGCGTGGCTCACGGTGCAGACCAAGGTCGCGCAGGATGTGAAATCGGGCCTCGCGATCGACGACGCGAAGGTTGCGTCGCTCCAACCGATCGGCCACAACGCGCACGGCTACGTCATCCCGGTCGCGCACTTCTCGGGGACGGGTGGGGTGCGCCTGCCGGGCGGGTTCGGGGAATGGCCGAACATGCAGCCGGGTGGTGCGAGCGCGGGATCTTTGCAGAACAACGCGATCGGCGCCGGCGGCCCGATCAACCTGCCGCCGACGTTCACACCCCCGGAGCCGCCCGCTACCACTCCGCCGCCCGGCGGTCTCGGCGGTGACTCGGCCGGCGACAACGGCGCGAACACCGCGCCCGGTGAAGCCTCGAACGGCGGCGATCCCACACTGGCCGGCGACATCTCCGGCTACGTCCAACAGCAGGCCGAGCAACAACTGAACGGGAACGAGGGATCGGACGACGGCGCGCGCGCCGCGCTCGTCGGGCGCATCGTGAACGTGATCGACGTACTCGCGAAAGAGTGCGTCGCCGGTAATCCCGCCAAGATCGTCGACATCATGCGTTGGGAAGCGCGCGGAATGATGCTCGGCATGGATGACGACGAGGCGCAGGCCGCGCGGCAGGACAAGATCATCCAGGCGTGCACACGCTTCGAGCTCGTGCTGACGGGCAAGTTCTTCTTCGACGCTCCGCCCGTGTTCCACATCGGCGACGCGATATCGCTCTCGGTGCCGCTCGAGTTCACCGGCGCGGCCCACGAAGGCGAGGCCGACACGCCGATCAAACCGACCGGCTACGACCGGGGCGGCGAGCTCCTCGATGTTTTCGCCCAGGGCATCGGGGCGGCCGCCGGGATCAACGTCCCGAACGACCAGACGAAGAACACGTACGTCCATTGCACGGTCGCGGCCGGACACATTCACGTCGCCGCGCTCGCGACGAACATGTACAAGGACAACGGGCCGGTGATCGCGCTGACGTTCAACACGACGCGTCAGTCCGCCGTGACCTGCGACGGTGGCGTCGGGACGTTCGAGATCCCCCCGTTCGTCACGATGACCGACGAGCTCCGCGGTCTCGGGGTTGCCGAGGCGACGGCTTCGGGCTTCCTGTTGAAGACCTTCAACCGCGGCAGCGGCAACCCGTACGCAACCCACGAGATCCACCGGCAACTCGCCCAGGCCGCCGGCAGCGTGAGTGTCGACTGGACCTTCAAGGTCAACTTCGCGCCGGGCAAGCTCCCGCCGCCCACTCCCTCGGGTTCGGGCCCGTCGGCTGGGTAGGAACCTGAGATGACTGACGGCGAGTGGTACTGGTGCCTCGAGCACCGCGCGGCGGTGACGGCCGACGATCCGTGTCCACCCTCGCGGCGGCTCGGTCCGTATCCGACGCGGGATGCCGCGGAGCACTGGAAGGAACAGGTCGAGCGGCGCAGCGAGAAGTGGGATGCCGAAGACAAGGAATGGGCCGGCGACGACTGATGCGTTAGCCGGGCGACGATGAGCTGTGCGCCGATGTGCCGGGCGCTTGCGCGAGCGTGCGCAGCTCGCCTTTCGCCACCTTGCCGCCCGATGAACGCGGCAACGCTTCGAGGACGACAAGTCGCTCCGGCCACAGCTCCTTGCCGGTACCGCGCGCACCGAGGTGCTCGCGTAACGCATCGAGCGTGATCGGGGCGACGCCTTCGCGCATCTCGACGAACGCGCAGACGCGCTCGCCGAATGTCGGGTCGGGGACGGCGACCGCGCCGCACAGCGCGACATCGGGGTGCGACGCGACTTCGTCCTCGACCTGGGTGGCGCTGATGTTCTTGCCGCCCCGGATGATGAGGTCGCTCGTGCGACCGAC
>DASYJT010000119.1:0-13166 GCA_035996165.1 Acidimicrobiia bacterium | reverse complement strand
GTTGCCGAGCGCCTGGTTGCGCTCGGCCATCCACTCCGCGACCTGCGCGATCTGGCGCGCGCCAACCTTCGGGTACCACTCGAACGATTCCCGCGCTGCATCCCACGCCTCGTCCTGAGACGGCGCGCACAACGCCATCGTGAACGTGGCGGCCTGGTTGTTCACGAACTTGCCGATCGGCGTCGCACACTTCGCGACGGCGGCGCGATAGATGTCGATCTTCTTCTTCACGTCCTCGGGCGACACACCGACCGCGAACGAGCAGAGGCCGAGGCCGAGCTCGCCGACCTGCGCGTGCCCGTCGTCGCTCGTCGTCGCGCCCCAGATCGGCGGGTGCGGTTGCTGCAACGGCTTCGGCTGCACGCGCCGATCCGCGAGCGTCCAGTACTTGCTGTCGATCGAATAGCGCTCGTTCGTCCAACAGCCGACGACGTGCTCGATCGCCTCGCGCCACATCTCGCGCGTCTCCTTGGGATCGACGCCGAAGCCCTCGAGCTCGATACGCGTCGCCGAGCGACCCGTGCCCATGTCGACCCGACCGTCGCTCAACAGGTCGAGCACGGCCACCGACTCCGCGGTGCGCACCGGATGGTTGTACGGCTTCGGCATGAGCCGCACGCCGTAGCCGAGTCGCATCTTCGTCGTGCGGCTCGCGATGGCGCCGTAGAGCACCTCGGGATTGGAACAGTGCGAGTACTCCTCGAGGAAGTGGTGCTCGACCGTCCAGAACGCGTGGAAGCCGGCCTGCTCACCGGCGATCGCCTGCTCCAGCGTGTTCTTGTATGCGATGTGCTCGCTGTCGGGCGACCACGGGCGGGCGACGGGGATCTCGTAGAACAGCGCGAATTTCATGGGCCGGACGTTACGCGACCGGACGGCTCAGCGGCGATCCTGCAGGAACGGGTACTCGGCGCGCACCGATCGAACCCGCTCGACATCGACGTCGGCGGAGATCGTCGTTTCCGTGTCGCCGATCGCCTGGGCGACGATCTCGCCGAAGGGATCGACGATCATCGAGTCGCCGCTGTAGTGCAACTTCCCGCCGTCGCCGACTCGGTTCACACCGACGACGTACGCCTGGTTCTCGATCGCGCGGGCGCGCAGGAGCGCCATCCAGTGCTCGCGGCGGGAGGCCGGCCAATTCGCGGGCAGCACGTAGCAATCGGTCTGCGCGGCCAAGGCCCAGAACTCGTCTGCGAACCGGAGGTCGTAGCAGACGAAGAACGAGCAACGCGTCCCGTCGATGTCGACCGTGAGAAAGTCGGAACCCGCCGAGTAGTGCTCGTGCTCGCGCCCGTACGTGAACGGATGGATCTTGGCGTAGCGGTGAGTCGAACCGTCGGGCGCGGCCAGCACCAGTTGGTTGAACGGACGCTCGCTCGCGTCGGTGCGTTCGGGCACCGAGGCGCAGACCCAGATGCCGTTGGCGCGCGCCTGGTCGGCCACGAACGTCGCACTCGGTCCGTCGACCGGTTCCGCGGTGCGGTCGGTCTTCATCGAGAAGCCGGTGGAGAACATCTCGGTGAGCACGACGAGCCGGGCGCCGTCGGCGGCCGCGCGCTCGACCCTCGGTGCGAGGCGGGCAAAGTTCTCTTCGGGCTTCTCCCAGACGATGTCGTGCTGGATGCCGGCGACGATCATTTCGCCAGGCTCTTCAGTCGCGTGCAGGCCTCGTCGAGCACGTCGGTGCGCTTGCAGCACGCGAAGCGCACCAGGGGCGCGCCCGCCCCGACGTCGTCGTAGAACACCACGCTGGGGACCGCGACCACCCCGCACCTGTGCGGCAGCGAACGGCAGAACGCCAGCCCGTCGGTCTCGCCCAAGGAACGGATGTCGACCGTCGCGAAGTACGTGCCCTGCGGCCGGAGCACCTCGAAGCCGGCGTCCGACAATCCCGCGCACAGCCGGTCGCGCTTGTCGCGCATCTCGTTGCGGAACTGCTCGAAGTATTCGTCCGGAAGTTGCAGGCCGACCGCGATCGCATACTGGAACGGTCCGCTGCTCACGTACGTGAGGAACTGCTTCGCAGTCTTGACCGCGACGACCAGCTCGGGGACGGCACAGATCCATCCCACCTTCCACCCTGTGAACGAGAACGACTTGCCGCCCGAACCGATCGTGACGGTGCGGTCGCGCATACCGGGCAACGTCGCGAGCGGTACGTGCTCACCGTCGTAGACGAGGTGCTCGTAGACCTCGTCGGTCACGACCAGGAGATCGTGCTCTTGCGCGAGCTCCGCGATGAGCGCCAGCTCCGTCCGGTCGAACACCTTGCCCGTTGGATTGTGCGGTGAGTTGAGCAAGATCAGCTTGGTGCGCGGCGATATGGCTGCGCGCAACTCGTCGGGGTCGAACGCGTAGTCGGGTGTGCGCAGGGTCACGACGCGGCGGGTCGCGCCGGCCATCGCGATGCACGCCGCGTAGGAGTCGTAGTACGGCTCGAAGGTGACGACCTCGTCGCCCGGACCACACAACGCGATGAGCGCAGCCGCGATCGCCTCCGTCGCGCCGGCTGTCACCAGAACCTCGGTGTCGGCGTCGTAGTCGAGCCCGTAGAACCGTTGCTGGTGCGCCCGGATCGCACGCCGGAGCTCCGGGATCCCGATCCCCGGCGGGTACTGGTTGTGACCGGCCCTTATCGCGTCGATCGCCGCCTGTTTCACCACGTCCGGACCGTCGGTGTCGGGAAACCCCTGACCGAGATTGATGGCGCCCGTCTCGACCGCGAGCGCCGACATCTCCGCGAAGATCGTCGTCCCGAACGGCTGTAGGCGCTCGACGAGGAAGCGATTCACCCAACCGATCCTACGAGTCGGCGGACGACGACCGGGTTGGCGCGGTCATGCACAGCCGTTGATCCCGGCATCCACAACCTCGCCGGTTGCAGCATCGACGGTGAGTTCGGCGCCGACAGAGTCCTGCTCCAGGGCCGTGCGGAACTTCGTGTTCGCGTAGGTGGCGTCGAGCCGCTTCTGAAACACCGCGCCGAACGGGAGCTCCACGCCTTGTGACAGGACGACGGAATGCTCCTTCACCCTCCAAACCGTCACTCCGTCGACGATCAGTCGGCGTCCCGCGGTCCCGGCCCGGGCCGGATCCGGGATCTTCGCGAACAGGACCCACGTCGCGATTCCGTGCGCGGCGGAGCCGACGAATGCGTAACACGCCGGGACACCAGGCCCGCAGTAGCCGAGGAACTCGGTCCGCGGGTTCACCGTGACGCGCCGACCCGACACGGTCACTTCGGCGGTCTTCGGGGAGCTCTCGAACGTCCATCCGGACAGATCGGAAGTGACCGGACCGAAGAACGCGGCCGTCCGGATCACCGAGGGCCGGCCCGGCTTCCCGGTGCACGGCGACGGCGACTGTCCGCACGCCGCCGCGCCGACACCCATCGCCGCGAACGCGACCAGACCGATCGCACGGGTCGCAGCCGACCGAGACCGAACGCGGTGCACACCGCCATTCTGCGCCGTCGATCAGCCCAGCGCGGCGAAGATCACGTCGGGTGACAGTGGCGTGTGGTCGATCGTCGCGCCCACCAACGCGAGCGCGTCGGCCACCGCGTTGAAGATCGCGGGTGGCGAGCCGATCGCACCACCCTCGCCCATGCCTTTGTGCCCGCCCGGTGTCGGCGCCGGCGTCTCCACGTGGCCGTATTCGATCGTCGGCACTTCGGTGGTGGTCGGCAGCAGGTAGTCCATGAAGGTCGTCGTCAGCGGATTTCCGTCGTCGTCGTAGATGAAGTGCTCGTACAGCGTGCCGCCGATGCCCTGCACGACTCCGCCGGCCACCTGGCCCTCGACGATCATCGGGTTGATCATCACCCCGCAGTCTTCGCTCACGACGTAGCGCAGGATCGTCACGACACCCGTAGCCCGATCTACCTCGACCGTGCACGCATGGCACGCGTTCGACCACGAGAACGCCGGCGCCTTGAACGTCGCGGTCGCTTCGAGACCGACCTCCATGCCGTCGGGCAGGCGCGCCGTCTCGAGATGCGCGATGCGCGCGACCTCGGCCCACGCAACCGAGCGCGTCGGCGTCCCCCGAACCGCGATCTGCGCGTCGACGATCTCGAGGTCGTCGGGCGCGGCCTCCATCAGGTGCGCTGCGATCTCGATCGCCTTCGTGCGCACGATCGCACACGCGTTGCGGCACGAGTTGCCCGCGATCACCGCGGTTCCGCTGCCGCCGGTGCCGCGTCCGTACGCAGTCACCGAGCTGTCGCCCTGCACGATCGTGACGTCGTCGTAATCGATGCCGAGCTCCTCGGCCACGACTTGGGCCATCGTCGTCTCGATCCCCTGCCCGTGCGAACCCGTGCCGAGCGCCACGGTCACCTGGCCGGTCGGGTTGACACGCACCACCGCGGTCTCGGTACCCATGGGATCCATCATCCCGGTGCTCGGCTCGACATAGAGGCCGAGCCCGACCCCGAGCAGCCGGCCTTCCTCGGCGAACGCGCGCCGTTGCTCGACGCGGAACGCGTCGTAACCGATGATCTCGACGGCCTGTTCGAGGGTCTCCGACGGGCTGACCATGTCGAGCGGTAGTCCGGTCGGCAGTGTGTACGGGAGCTCCGCGGTCGGCACGACGTTGCGCCGCCTCCACTCGAGGGGGTCGATACCGATCGCGCGCGCCGCGGCGTCGACCATCTGCTCGCGCGCGACCGTCTCGAACATCCACGGGCCTCGGTACGCGCCGCGCCCGCACGTGTTCGTCCACACCGCGCGCGTCCGCAGCGACGCGACCGGGCATTTGTACGGACCGGTGAACAGGAGTCCGACGAGCGCGCCCGCGCCACCGGTAGCGCCGATCGGGAACGAACCCGCGTCCTCGATGTGGTCGATGTAGCTGCCGGTCAGACGACCGTCGGCGTCGTGCGCGAACGTGCAGTGCGCCACATCCGCGCGTGCGTGATTCGACGCAATGAGGTTCTCCCGCCGGTCTTCGATCCACTTGAGCGTGCGACCGAGCCGGCGCGCCGCGAGCGCCACGACCAGCTCTTCGCGGGGCGTGAAGAACTTCTGGCCGAAACCACCGCCCACGTCGTGCCCCTCGACGCGCACCAGGTGCGCGGGCACCCCGGTGACCCGCGCCATCGCATGCTTCGCCTCGTGCGGGTTCTGCGTGCTCATCCACGCGTGCAACTCGCCCGCGGCGGGCTCGTACTCGACGACGACGCCCCGCGTCTCCATCGGGACAGGCGTATGACGCTGCTGACGGAACGTGCGCTTCACCACGTTCTCACCTTGCAGCAGCGCTTCCAGTTCCGGGGCGATCGGAAACGCCATCTCGGCGCCGAGATTGGTGCCCAACTCGGGATGCACGATCGGTACGTCGGCATCGAGGGCGCGCTCGACGTCGATCACGGCGGGCTCACTCTCGATCTCGATCTCGACCAGCTCCGCCGCGTCCTCGGCGAGGTAACGGCTCTCGGCAACGACGAGGACGATCGGCTCGCCGACGAACCGCACGTCGGTCGCGGCCAGCGGACGCAGGGGCGCGCCGGGTGTCGTCAACAACATCGTCGGCTGCATCGTGCCCGCGTGCGGATTGAGATCGTCAGCCGTGAGAACCGCGATCACTCCGTCGAGCGCGCGGGCCGCGTCGACGTCGACACGGACGATCCGCCCGCGCGCCGCATCGCTGCGCACAAACGTGCAGTGCAACATCCCCGGGATCACGATGTCGTCGACGTAGCGGCCGTGACCGGTGAGCAACCGCGGGTCTTCGCGACGCTTCACCGATTGACCGACGAACCGGCCGGCGGTCGAGAGGCTCATCGCGACTCCTCCGCGGCCCGTTGCACCGCGCGGACGATCCCCTGATACCCCGTGCACCGGCAGAGGTTGCCCGAGAGCGCTTCGCGGACTTCGGTCTCCGAGGGAGCCGAGTTCTCCGCCAGCAGCGCCGTGACCGACACGACGAAGCCCGGCGTGCAGAAGCCGCACTGCAGCCCGTGCTCCTCGCGGAACGCATCCTGCACGGGCGACAGCGCGCCGTCGGCGCCGCCGAGTCCCTCGATCGTCGTCACTTCGGAGCCGTCGGCCTGCACGGCGAACAACAGACACGAGCGCACGGCCTCACCGTCGAGGAACACGGTGCACGCACCGCACACGCCGTGCTCGCAGCCGAGGTGGGTGCCGGTCAGCGCGCAGTCTTCCCGCAAGTAGTCGGCGAGCGTCCGGCGGGGTTCGACAACCCCCCGGCGGCGTCCACCGTTCACCGTCATCTCAACCGGCAGCACTGAGGTCCTCCTGGGCGCGCGTGACCGCACGTTCGACGAGATGACGCGCGATGCGCAGGCGCGTCGACGCACTCGCATGTACGTCGGTGGGCGGTTCGAGCTCGGCGACCGCGGCGTGCGCGACGTCGGTAGCGGACGCGCCGGCAACGAGAGCCTGCTCGGCCGCGAGCGCCCGCACCGGCATCGAGCCCACGCCGAAGAGTGCGATACCCGCTCGTCCCGAAGTCACCGCGCACGCGACACCCGCGAGGGCGAAGTCGCCGTGGCGGCGCGCGACCTCCTCGATCGCGAACCCGCTCGGCGCGGGCCACACCGGGAAACGGGCGGCGACCAACAACTCGTCGGGCTCGGCCGCCGTCGTCCAGGTGCCCACGAAGAAGTCGTCGGCGCCAACCCGGCGCCGGGCGCCGTTACGGCCCGCCAACTCCATCTCGGCGCCGAGCGCGACCGCGACCGCCGGATACTCCGACGCCGGATCGGCGTGCGCGAGCGACCCGCCGACCGTGCCGCGATTGCGGATCTGAAAGTGACCGATGAGCGGGGTCGCCCGCGCCAGCAGCGGGACCGCAGCCTCGATCGACGCATCCCGCTCCATCACCCGCTGCCGGGTGCCCGCGCGGACGACGAGCGTGCCGTTCTCGCGCGCAACGCCCGCGAGCTCTCCGACCCGGTTCACGTCGACGAGATGCTCGAAACGCGTCAGCCGCAGCGCCAGCATGGGAACGAGGCTCTGACCACCGGCCAGCACCTTCGCCTCGTCGCCATATTCGGCGAGGAGCGCGCAGACCTCGTCGATCGTGTCCGGCGCGTGATACTCGAACGGCGCCGGCTTCATGCGACCGAAGTTAGCTGGGAGCTGACGCCTGCGTCAGGTTTCCGGGGGTCGTCCCCTCCCGCCCGTCGATCGGAGCGGGTCGCACCCGCGTGCGATCGAACAACACGATGATCGCGGCCACGACCGGAACCGACAGCGACACCACGATCCCGACCTTGTCGACACCCGGCATCGGCATCGACAGATGGCGCAGGTGGTAGATGAGATGCGGCGCCGAATACACGAGCCAGGCGCCCGCGGTGATGCGGGAGACGGCCCGGCTGCCGACGAACAGTGCGCCGATCGTGAGCACGAGCAGCGCCAGGTTGAGCGCACCGACATCGCGGATGAGGTGCTCGTTGTAGCGCCCGTCGGCCGCGACCCAGCCCCGCCCGAACGGGAAGTCGTCGTAGAAGGAGCGGGGGAAGAACTCGGCCTGCACACCGACGCCGAACGCGCTCACCGCGAGCACCCACAGCATGAGCCGGACCCGACCGGGCAACGCGGGCTCGATCCGTAGCGCCTGCGCGAGCTTGCCGTATCCGGAACGGACGTCGGGCGAGCCCGGGCGCCAGCCCGTCGCCTCGCGGAACGCGCGGTTCGATACCCGCTGGGACGACGTGAGGTACTTCGCCTTTTTCGGGCTGAGCCACCCGGGTGCGTGCCACAACCGGCGCCGCCCGACCGCGGCGGCCAACGCCGCGCTCTGCTCGACGCGCTGCGTGGGTTCGTCGACGACGTCGTAAGTGCCGGACGGTGCATCGAGCGCCGCGACGACCGCCGACGCCGCATCATCCGCGTCGATCATCGGGCAGTAGATGTCGTCGCGCCCAATGTCGAGCAGCATTCCGCGCCGAGCCGAATGCATCATCGCGATCGACTGATCGCTGTCCGGCGCGTAGAAGCGACCGAACCGCAGCACGACTCCCCGCCGACCATTCGCACGGAACCGGGCAACGTTCTCCTCGGCCACCGCGACCGCTTCGGCGAACGGGTGGTCGGCCAACGGTGTCGACGAGGCCTCGATCCACTCCGACCCGTGCTCGCCGTACATGAACGCGAGCGACTCCTGCACGAACACGCTCGCGCCGGCCGCGATCGCGGCGTCGACGAGATGGCCGGACACCTCCCGGCGAATGCGCTCGTTCTCGGCCCACGCGCTCGTCCGCGCCATCTGCGCCAGCGGTGGAATCTTCGTCGTGACGTTCACCACCGCGTCGTGGCCCGCGACCGCGACCCGCAGCGCATCGGCATCGAAGAGGTCGACGCGCACGGGTCGCGCGCCCAGGGCGTCGAGTTGCGCGTCCTTCTCCACCGACCTCGAGACGCCGGTGACCTCGTGACCCGCGGCAACCAATCGGTCGACCGCCCGCCGGCCCAGCACGCCGGTTGCTCCCGCCACGAACACTCTCATTGCGGTCTCCTCTCGGCCTTCTCAAATCCGGATAGTAGATATCCGAGTTCGATATGTCGAGCCGGACGGCAAAATCGAGCGGCAAAATGAGGACGTGAACGACGCCGGCCTCGCCCGCACCCCGGATCCGCCCTACTGGGCGGTGATCTTCTCGTCCCGCCGCAACGCCCAGCCCGGAGACCTGTTCGACGAGACCGACAAGAAGATGATGACGCTGGCCGCACAACAGCCCGGTTTCCTCGGGGTCGAGACCGCGAGCACCGATATCGGGATCACGATCTCGTACTGGGCGGACGAAGCGTCGATCGGCGCATGGAAACGCGACGCCGATCACGCGTTCGCGCAGTACGAGGGTCGCACCCGTTGGTACGACGCCTACGAGATCCGAGTCGCCCGCGTAGAGCGGGCGCACAGCTTCGTCCGCGACCGATGAAGCTCTCGCCGCCCGAGCACATCGAGATCGAAGACGATCTGATCCTTCGTTGGGTCACAGCCGCCGACGCCGAGGCGATGGCGCGATCCGTCGCCGAGAGCCTCGACCACTTGAAGCCGTGGATGCCGTGGGCCGACGCGCGCTCGGCCGACACGGCGTTCCAGCAGGGACGGCTGCGCGACCAGGCGCAACAACGCAAGCGCGGCGAGGAGTGGCAGTACGCGTTGTTCCGATCGGGTGACGGATCACTTCTCGGCGCGTTCGGGTTGATGACGCGCCGCGGCCCGGGTTCGCTCGAGATCGGGTATTGGTTGCACGTCGACGCGGGGAACCGCGGCTACGCCACCAGGTCGGCGCGCGCGTTGACCGAGGCCGGGTTGCAGCTCGACGGCATCGATCGCATGATCATCGTCTGCGACGAGGCGAACACCCGCAGCGCCGCGATACCGAAGCGCCTCGGTTACACGCTCGACCGCGTCGAAACGCGGGTGCCCGAGGCGCCGGGCGAGACGGGTCGCATGCAGCTCTGGATCGCCGATCGGATCGAGCCCGCAACTACGCCTTGAACGGCACTGCCTCTTCGATGCGAGCCATCACGTCGGCGTCGAGCCGGGGCGCGACCTCGAGCGCGACCATGTTCTCGCGCACCTGCGACGCTTGGCTCGCGCCGGTGATCACGGTCGATACGTGCGGGTTCTTCGTGCACCACGCGATCGACAGCTGCGCGAGCGTGCAGCCCAGATCGTCGGCGACGACCTTCAACCGGCGCACCCTCTCGTTGGTCTTCGGGTCGGTGAGCATGCCCTGCAGCCACTCGTAGCCCGGCAACTTCGCGCGTGAGCCTTCGGGGATGCCGTCCATGTACTTGCCGCTGAGCAAACCCGATGCGAGCGGGCTCCAAGTCGTGAGCCCGATCCCGATCTCGTCGTAGAGACGCGCGTACTCGAACTCGACGCGCATGCGGTGCACGAGGTTGTACTGCGGCTGTTCCATCACCGGTTTGTGCAGGTGATGCCGTTCGGCGATATCCCACGCGGCGCGGATCTCGTCGGCCGCCCACTCCGAGGTTCCCCAGTAGAGCGCCTTGCCGCTCGAGACGATGTCGCTCATCGCCCACACCGTCTCTTCGATCGGCGTCTTCGGGTCGGCCCGGTGACAGAACAACAGGTCGACGAAGTCGAGGCCCATGCGCTCGAGTGACCCGTCGATCGCCTGCATCAGGTACTTGCGATTCAGCGTGTTCTTCATGTTGGGTTCGTCGAACAGGCCCCAGAACACCTTGGTGGAGATCACGTAGCTGTGGCGATCCCAGCCGAGCTTGGAGATCGCCTCGCCCATGATGCTCTCCGACTTGCCGCCCGCGTAGCCCTCGGCGTTGTCGAAGAAGTTGACGCCGGCTTCGTGCGCCGCGTCGAGACATTCCATCGCCGTGTCGACACCGAGCTGGTCGCCGAACGAAACCCAGGAGCCGAAGGAGAGAGTGCTGACTTGCAGGCCGCTGCGGCCGAGACGTCGATAATCCATGCGCCGACCGTACCCTGGCCGGCGTGCTGCTAGCCCTCGTGGTGCGGACATCGGAGGCCGTCGCGGCGACCCGGTCGCGCAAGGCGAAGATCGACGCGCTCGCCACCCTCCTCACCGACGCCGTCCCCGAGGAGATCGTCTCGGCAGTGTGCCTGCTCACCGGCGAACCCCGGCAGGGCCGGATCGGAGTGGGCTGGGCGACGCTCGCCTCGGTGCGAGATCTCGCGGATGCGGCGACCGAGCCGTCCCTGACGGTCGCCGAGCTCGACGACGCGCTCGACCGCGTCGCGGCGACGTCGGGCCCGGGATCCGCATCCGCGCGCCGAGCGATCCTCGGCGCGCTGTTCGCGCGCGCGACGCCGAAGGAGGCCGAGTTCGTCGTTCGCCTCATGACGGGTGAGCTGCGCCAAGGCGCGCTCGCAGGTGTGATGGCCGACGCGATCGCGCGCGCCGCGGGCGTGCCGGCCGACGCGGTCCGGCGGGCGGCGATGCTGGGCGGCGATCTGGCGGGCACCGCGCACCGCGCGCTCACCGGCGGCGGGGAGGCGTTGGCCGACGTGCATCTGCAGGTGCTGCGGCCGGTGCAGCCGATGCTCGCGGCGAGCGCCGCAACCGTCGCGGAGGCGCTCGCGGCGACCGGACCCGCGTCGGTCGAGTGGAAGCTCGACGGCGCCCGGATCCAGGTGCACCGCACCGGCAACGAGGTTCGTGTGTTCACGCGCAACCTCAACGACGTCACCGCACGTCTTCCGGAGGTGGTGGACCTCGTACGCGGCTTCGCGTCCGAGAGCTTCGTGCTCGACGGCGAGGCGATCAGCCTGTCCGAGGCCGAGCTCCCCCGCCGTTTCCAGGACACGATGAGCCGGTTCGGCCGCGACGACCCGTCCGCCCACCCGCACACGCTCGCGGCCTTCTTCTTCGACGCGCTGCACGTGGGCGGCGACGACCTGCTCGACCGCCCGCTGCGCGAACGCGCCGCGATCCTCACCGAGCTCGTCGGGCCGTGGCGCATCCCCGCGGTGGAGACCGGCGACGCCGCCGTCGGCGACGCGTTCCTCGCCGATGCGCTCGCGACCGGGCACGAAGGCGTCATGGTGAAGGCGCTCGACTCGCTCTACGACGCGGGTCGCCGGGGCGCGTCGTGGCGCAAGGTCAAGCCCGTCCGCACGCTCGATCTCGTCGTGCTCGCCGCGGAGTGGGGACACGGGCGCCGGCGCGGGTGGTTGTCGAACCTTCACCTCGGCGCGCGCGATCCCGCGACGGGAGACTTCGTGATGGTCGGCAAGACGTTCAAAGGGCTCACCGACGAGCTGTTGACGTGGCAGACCGAGCGGCTACAGCAGATCGCATCGAGCCGCGACGACTACACCGTGTACGTGCGTCCCGAGTTGGTCGTGGAGATCGCACTCGACGGAGTGCAAGCCTCGACGCGCTACGCGGGCGGCGTCGCGCTCCGGTTCGCGCGCGTACGCGCGTACCGCCCCGACAAGAACGCGGCCGACGCCGACACGATCGACGCTGTCCGCGAGTTGTTGGCGCCTCAGGCCAGCTGACTCATGTACTGATTGAGGTCGAAGTAGTCGCGCCACTTCGCGATCTTCCCGCCGCGCAGCTCGAAGGTGCCCATCACCGGCAACTCGATGGTGGCGTTCGGCAGCACGAATACGTCGAGGCGCTCGGTCAGCACCGTGTCGCCGTCGGCCACGATGTTGAGCACCCGGAACTCGATGCGTTCGACGCCCGTAGTGAACATCGCGAACGTCGCTTTGATCGCTTCCTTGCCGACCGCGGGCTCGACCGGGATGTTGTGGTAGATCGCGTCGTCGGTGAAATAGTCGACGATCTGGTCGACGCTCGCACCCTTTCCCCAGGCGTCGCAGAACCGCCGAATCAATTCGATCGCGTCGCTCATGGCGACCGACGATACTGAGTGGTCGTGGGTACGTCACTCTTCAGTCGTGGAACCGCGGTCGAGCGAACCGGCCCGGGCCGCTTCACCGCCGATCTCGGCGAACACTGGAACTGCCCGATCGCGCCTCAGGGCGGCATCGTCGCGGCCACGGCGGCCCGGGCGATGGAAGCGGAGCTCGGCGAGCCCACCCAGACTTTGCGGAGCATGAATGCGGTCTTCGCCGGCCAAGTGCGGCACGGCCCGATCGAGATCGAAGTCGAGGTGTTGCGGCGCGGCCGGTCGGTGTCGCAGCTCCGCGTCGCGCTGCGCAACACCGGCGCGGCCGCCGGCTTCGACGCGTTCGGTGCGTTCGGCGCCGAGCGCGAAGGGTTCACCTTCACCGACGCGGTCGTTCCCGACGGCGTGCAACCGCCGCTCGAGTGCCCCTCGTATCGCGACCCGCCGCCCGAAGGTTTCGAGGAAGACGACGAACCCTGGTTCAACTTCTGGGAGAACGTCGAGGGACGCGCCGCGATCGGTCACGCGCCGTGGGAGGACTACGAGCCCACGTCGTCGCTCCGTGCGCAGTGGTACCGGTTCGACGATCCGCCCCGCGCCGACGACGGCGCCTGGGATCCGTTGGCGTTGGTCGCGCTGTGCGACACGATGCCGGGCGCGGTCGGCGAGCGCCTCGGAAGTGAAGGGCAGGCGCGGATGTGGCTGCCGCCGAGTGTCGACTTCACCGTGCATGTCCTGGGCGAGGCCCGTTCCGACTGGGTGCTCGCGGTCAATCGGGCCCGTCATGCAGGCGAGGGTTATGCGTCGGCCGACATGGAG
>DASYJT010000118.1:0-21665 GCA_035996165.1 Acidimicrobiia bacterium | reverse complement strand
GAAGGTCTCGACCCGGCCGCCATTCGCGGCAGCGGCGAGGGCGGTCGGATCACCCGCAACGACGTGCTCGACGCAGCTCGCGCGCGCGGTCCCGCGCCCGCACCTACGAGCGCGCCGGCGTCGCCCGGGCCGGCCCCGGCGGCGACGCCTTCGGTCGCGCGGGCGGCCGGTGACGAGATCGTTCCGTTCGACAACATCCGGCGCCGGACCGCCGAGCACATGGTTCGCTCGCTCGCGACGAGCGCGCACGTCTACACATCGGTGCGCGTCGACTTCGAGCGCGTCGAACGAGTCCGCCGCGCGCACCAGGCGGAGTGGACCGCCGAGGAGGGATTTGCGCTCACCTATCTGCCCTTCATCACCCGCGCGTTCTGCGATGTCGTGCACGACTACCCGCACGTCAATGCCAGCGTCGAAGGTGAGACGCTCGTGGTGCACCGCGACATCAACCTCGGGATCGCCATCGACCTGCAGTTCAAGGGTCTGATCGCGCCCGTGATCCGCAACGCCGACGGCAAGCGCCTTCGGCTGATCGCGCGCGAGATCCGCGATCTGGCGGCTCGGGCGAAGTCGAAGCAGCTCGGCCCGGACGAGATTGTCGGCGGTACATTCACCATCACGAACATGGGTCCGTTCGGCACGGCGCAGACGTTCCCGATCATCAACCAGCCGCAGGTCGCGATCATGGCGACCGACGGGATCCGCAAGGAGCCCGTCGTGGTCGAGGGTCCCGATGGCGACGACGCGATCGCGGTGCACCACGTCGGGTTCCTGTCGCTCGCCTGGGACCACCGCGCGTTCGACGGCGCGTACGCGGCGTCGTTCCTGAACGCGCTGCGGGTCGAGCTCGAGACGCACGATTGGGAAGCCGAGCTCGCGTGACCTTGCGATCGCGCTGGCTCGGAACGGTGCCGTACGCCGAGGCCGAGGCGTTGCAGCGCGCTATCCACGAGCACGCGGATACCGACTACCTGTTGTTGCAGGAACACCCGCACGTCTACACGCTCGGTTCGAGCGCGAAGGTCGAGCACGTTTTGCGCGATCCCGCGTCGGTCGGCGCCGAGCTGGTCCAGGCCGATCGGGGTGGCGACGTCACGTATCACGGGCCCGGTCAGCTCGTGGGCTATCCGATCATCTCGCTCGCGGAATGGAAGGCCGGCCAGCGCGATGTCGTCGCGTACGTCCGCAAGCTCGAAGCGGTGTTGATCGCGGTGTGCGCCGACTTCGGGATCGCGGCCGAGAGGTCGACGGGTTACACGGGCGTGTGGGTCGGCGACGAGAAGATCGCGGCGATCGGCGTGCGCGTCTCGCGCGGCCGTACGCGGCACGGGTTTGCGCTGAACGTCGATCCTGACCTCTCGATGTTCGACCACATCGTCCCGTGCGGAATCGCGGATCGAGGTGTCACCTCCATGGCGCGACTGCTCGGTCGGCCCGTTGCGATGCGAGAGGTCGTCGACAGTGTCGTCGCGCGCTTCGCCGAGGCGTTCGACGCCGACGATGCCAACGGCGCCGACCGTCAGGACGTGGCCTGGCAACGGCCGGTGCGGGCCGAAGGCATCGGCGGTGTGGAGATCGCGCTCACGAGCAAGCGCCCCGACTGGATGAAGGTGCGCGCGCGCTTCGACGACGGCTATCTCGAGCTGAAGAAGCTCGCCCGCGGCCTCGACCTGCACACGGTCTGCGAGGAAGCCGGGTGCCCGAACATCTACGAGTGCTGGTCGGAGCGCACGGCGACGTTCATGATCAACGGCGATCGCTGCACTCGCGCGTGCGGCTTCTGCCAGATCGACACGCGCAAGCCGCTGGCCCTGGATCTCGGCGAGCCGCAGCGCGTCGCCGACGCGGTCGCCGCGCTCGGTCTCGCACACGCGGTCATCACGTGCGTCGCGCGCGACGACCTGCCCGACGGGGGTGCGTCCGGATTCGCGGCGACGGTGGCCGCGGTGCGCGCCACGAGTCCCGGCACCGCGGTGGAGTTGCTGATCGCCGACTGCAAGGGCGACCCCACCGCGCTCGCGACGATCTTCGACGCGCGGCCCGACATCCTCAACCACAACCTCGAGACGGTGGCTCGGTTGCAGCGCGCGGTCCGGCCGTCGGCCGGGTATGCCCGGTCGCTCGCGCTTCTCGGACGCGCCCGAGCCGCCGGGTTGGTCACCAAGTCGGGGCTGATCCTCGGCCTGGGCGAAACCGAAGCCGAGGTGCGGGCCGCGATGACCGACCTGCGCGCGGTCGGCGTCGAGATCCTGACGATCGGTCAGTACCTGCGGCCGTCGACGGATCATGTGCCGGTGGTGAAATGGTGGCATCCCGACGAGTTCGCCGCCCTGCGCGAATACGGCGAGGCACTGGGTTTCGCCCACGTCGAATCCGGCCCGCTGGTGCGTTCGAGCTATCACGCCCGGGCCGGCGCGGATCGGTTGGTTGCGGATCGGTTGGTTTCGGCCCCGCACTGAAATAATGGGCGTATGGCCGATCGGTTCTCCTCGTTGAAACCCGATCTGGCGCAGTGGTGGCGTGAGCAACCGCTGTTCTTCGTGGCGACCGCGCCGAGCGGTGACGCCGGCCATGTCAACTTGTCGCCCAAGGGCTACGACACGTTGCGCGTACTTGCGGCCGACCGGGTCGCCTACCTCGACCTGACGGGAAGTGGTGTCGAGACGATCGCGCACCTGCGCGACAACGGCCGGATCACGCTGATGGCGTGCGCGTTCCGCGGCAACCCGCGCATCTCCCGCATCTACGGCCGGGGGACGGTGCACGCCGTGGGTTCGCCGGATTTCGACGCGCTCGCCCCCGAGTTCCCCGACCTCGCAGGTAGCCGGTCGATCATCGACATCGCCGTAGAACGGGTGACGACTTCGTGTGGCTACGCGGTGCCGCTGATGGATCTCGTCGACGATCGCGACCGGCTGCTCGCCTGGGCCGAAGGCAAAGGCGACGAGGGGCTCACCGCGTACCGGCAGGCCAAGAACACCGAGAGCATCGACGGGCTGCCGGGGTTCGACGCATGACGTCTGTCCACGCGGCTCGGATCGAGCGCGTACGGGCGCGGATGGCCGAGGTCGGCGTCGACGTGCTGTTGCTGTCGGTCGGGCCCGACCTCCCGTACCTCACGGGCTACGAGGCCATGCCGCTGGAACGCCTGACGATGCTCGTGCTGCCGCGCACCGGCGACATCCGCCTGGTGGTCCCGCGCTTGGAGGCGCCCCGGGTCACGCCTCGCCCGGAGTTGTTCGAGATCGTGCAGTGGGACGAGACCGACGATCCGATCGCGCTGGTCGCGGGCATGATCCGGCGTTCGGCGCATCGGGTCGCGATCGGCGACCACACGTGGGCGCGCTTCGTGCTCGATCTGCAGCGCCAGGTGCCGTCGTGCGTGTTCTCGCGCGCGTCCGAAGTCGTCGGCCCGATCCGCATGGTGAAGGACGCCGACGAGATCGCCGCGCTCACCCGTGCGGCGCACGCGGTCGACGCGATTGCCCGCGATATGCGGTCGGTCACGTTCGCGGGTCGGTCCGAGCTCGACGTGCACCGTGATCTGGTCGAGCGCATGCTCGCCGCGGGTCACGAACGCTCGAACTTCGCGATCGTCGCCGCGGGCGCCAACGCCGCGAGCCCGCATCACGAGCCGACGGCGGCGCGCGTGATCGTCCCGGGCGACATCGTGCTGTGCGATTTCGGCGGGACGATGGACGGCTACTGCTCCGACATCACCCGCATGTTCCACGTCGGCGAGCCCAGCACCGAGATCCGTGACGTGTACGCCGTCCTGGTCGACGCGCAGGAGGCCGGTGTGCGCGCGGCGACGGTCGGCACCGCATGCGAAGCCGTCGACGCCGCGGCGCGGGCGGTCATCGCGGGCGCGGGCTTCGGCGAGAACTTCGTGCACCGGGTCGGGCACGGCATCGGGACGGAGGCACACGAGGATCCGTACCTCGTCGCCGGGAACCTCACGGCGCTCGAGCCCGGGCACGCGTTCAGCGTCGAGCCGGGTATCTATTTTCCCGGACGCTTCGGCATGCGCCTCGAAGACATCGTGGTCGCGACCGGTGACGGGCCGTTGCGGCTGAACGATGCGCCGCGCGATATCGCGATCGTTGCGTGAAGCTCGACGCCGCGACATTCCTCTTGCAGTGGGCCGCCGGTGGTCTGCTGTTCGGGTGGGTCACGACGCGCCGGCGTGAGGTCAGCCTCGGCTACGGCTGGCTGATCCGCAGCGTGTTCGCGACGTTTGCCGCGGCCGCGGCGGTGTTGTTCTTCGCCGGTGAGCTCGGACCGGCGCGGGTGATCGCCGGGCTCGCGGCGGTCGGCTGCGTCACCTCGACGATGGTCGCCCTCGCGGTGTCCGTGCAGCGCCGGGCTGCGGGCGTGCGCGGCCGGGAAGAAGTGCGCGCTGCGCGCCGCGCCCGGGTTTCGGCGATGATCGGGCGCGCCGAGGTGGCGACCGACCAAGGCGGATCGGAGTTCGCCCCGGTGTTCGACCTCGTGGCTCCCGTCGTCGGTGCGATCGGTTTGCTCGCCGCCGCGCAATTCGCGGGCGGTCCGTACCTGCTCGCGGTGGCGCGCCTCGTCGTCGGCGCGGTGTTCCTCGGCAGCGTCAGCGACGCGATGCTGCTGGGGCACTGGTATCTCGTACAGCCGGGCTTGCCGCGCGGTCCGCTGAAGGAGCTGGTCGCCTGGACCGCGGCGGCGTGGCCCTTCGAGGTTGCCGTCTTCCTGTGGCCGACCGGCATGGTGCAGGTGGTCAACGGCGTCGTCGTCGACGGTTACCACGGTGTGCTCGGTTGGATCTGGATCGGCTGCGCGCTGCTTACCATCGGTCTCGTCGGCATGACCTGGGCCGCGCTGCGCGAGCGCTACTACTCGGCGGTGATGGCCGCGACGGGATTGCTCTACCTGGCGATCCTCACGGGCTTCGGAACCGACCTCGTGGCCCGCGCGGTGCTCCGCCCGTGACCCGGCTCGGCCTTTGACCGATGGCGCGCGTTGGCTCGACGGGTCGGTCAGACGACGAAGTACTTCGCTTCGGGGTGCGGCACGATGATCGCGCTCGTCGACTGCTCGGGCACGAGGTGGAACTCCTCGGTGAGTGACACGCCGATCCGTTCGATCTCCAAGAGCTCGGCGACCTTGGTCTGGTCGTCGAGATCGGGACACGCGGGGTAGCCCCACGAGTAGCGCGACCCGCGGTACTGCTGCTTGAACAAGCCGGTGAGCGTGGGGCCGTCCTCGTCGGCGAAGCCCCACTCCTCGCGGATGCGGCGGTGCCACAACTCGGCGAGGGCTTCGGTCATCTCGACCGAGAGACCGTGGAGCAGCAGGTAGTCCTGGTACTTGTCGGCCGCGAACAGTTCCTTCTCGCGCGCGCTCGCCGCGGTTCCCATCGTCACCACGTGGAATGCCGCGTAGTCGGTGTCGCCGGACTCGATCGGGCGGAAGAAGTCGGCGATCGAGAGGAACGGCGCCTTGCGCTGGCGCGGGTAGTGGAAGCGCAGCCATTCCTGGGTGCGGGTGTCGTCCTTCCACACGACGAGGTTCTCGCCCTCGCTGTTGACCGCGAAGTAGCCCCACGCGGCCGCCGGCACGAGCAGACCCTCTTGCTTGGCGGTACCGAGCTGCGCCCGGAACGTGGGCCGGATGCGCGCCTTGAAGTCCTGGTCGTTCTCGCCCGACTCGGGCCGAAACTGCCACTGGTTGCGGAACAGCGCGGTCTCGTTGACGTAACCGGCGATGTCGTCGAGCGAGATGCCCTTGGCGACCCGTGAACCCACGAATGGAGGCGTGAAGATGCGTGCGTCGGTCGCCACGTCGGAGCGGGCGGGGATGTCGACGTCCTCGACCGGTTGCTGCGATTTTCGAGGCGGCAAGTTGCGACCGCCGGGCTCGCGCCCGAACTTCTCGTCGAGCGTGCCGTCTTTGCGACCCTGGACGAGCGCGTCCATGGTGCGGAGGCCCTCGAACGCGTCCTTGCCGTAGAAGACACGACCGTCGTAGACCTCGCGCAGGTCGCGTTCCACGTAGGTACGCGTCAGCGCCGCGCCGCCGAGGATCACGGGCACGGTGTCGGAGAGCCCGCGCGTGTTCAGCTCCTGCAGGTTCTCGCGCATGATGATCGTCGATTTCACGAGGAGGCCACTCATGCCGATCGCGTCGGCCTTCACCTCGAGCGCCTTCTCGATCATCTCGTTGATCGCGATCTTGATGCCGAGGTTGTAAACGATGTAGCCGTTGTTCGTCAGGATGATGTCGACGAGGTTCTTGCCGATGTCGTGGACGTCGCCCTTCACGGTGGCGAGCACGACGATGCCCTTGCCCCCGGCGTCGGCCTTCTCCATCAGCGGCTCGAGGTACGCGACCGCGGCCTTCATCGTCTCCGCGGACTGCAGCACGAACGGCAATTGCATCTGACCGCTGCCGAACAGTTCGCCGACGACCTTCATGCCGTCGAGCAGGACGTCGTTGACCACCTGCAGCGGGGTCAGCGTCTGCAGCTGTTCCTGCAGATCGATCTCGAGGCCGTCGCGCTCGCCGTCGATGATGCGGTGCTTCAAGCGTTCCGATACGGGCCAGCCCGAGCGGTCTTCCTTTTCGATGGCGCCGGCCTCGACGTTCTCGAACAGCGCCATGAACTCGATCAGCGGGTCGTAGTTCTCCCGCCGGCGGTCGTAGATGAGATCGAGCGCCGCTTCCTTTTGCGCGTCGTCGATCCGGTGCAGCGGCATGATGCGCGCCGCGTGCACGATCGCCGCGTCGAGTCCCGCCTCCCGGCACTCGTGCAGGAACACGCTGTTCAACACGTGCCGGGCCGCGGGCTTCAAGCCGAACGAGACGTTCGAGAGCCCGAGCACCGTGTGGGCGCCCGGCAGCTCGGTCTTGATGCGCCGGATCGCCTCGATGGTTTCCATCGCGTCGCGCCGGAGGTCGTCGTCGCCCGTCGACAACGGGAAGGTCAGCGCGTCGAAGATGAGGTCGGAGGCTTCCAGGCCATAGCGCTCGATCGCGATGTCGTAGATGCGCTTCGCGACGCGCATCTTCCAATCGGCGGTGCGGGCCTGACCCTCTTCGTCGATGGTGAGGCAGATGACGGCCGCGCCGTATTCACGCGCCAGGCGGAACACGCGGTCCATGCGCTTGCCTTCGTCTTCGCCCTCTTCGAGGTTGGCGGAGTTGAGCAGCGCCTTGCCGCCGTGGTGGCGCAGCCCGGCTTCCAGCACCGCGGGCTCGGTCGAGTCGAACACGAGCGGCAACGACGCCTGGGTGGCGAAGCGGCCTGCGATCTCGTCCATGTCGATCGCACCGTCGCGCCCCACGTAGTCGACGCACACGTCGAGCACGTGCGCGCCTTCCTTCACCTGTTCGCGCGCCATCTGCACGCACGCGTCCCAGTCGGCCTCGAGCATCGCGTCGCGGAATTTCCTCGAGCCGTTGGCGTTCGTGCGCTCACCGATCGCCAGGTACGCGAGCTCCTGCTCGAACGGCACGTGCGAGTAGATCGACGAGCAGCCGGGCTCGAACTCCGGCGTTCGCAGCACGGGTGCGCGCCCGTCGAGGCGCTCGACGACCGCGCGCAGGTGCTCGGGCGTGGTGCCGCAGCAACCGCCGACCACGTTGAGGCCGAACTCGTTGACGAAGCGGTCGTGCGCGTCCGCGAGACCGGGTGGCGTGAGGTCGTAGTGGGTGTGGCCGTCGACGACCGAGGGCAAGCCCGCGTTCGGCAACGCCGACAGGAACGTGCGCGCGTGCTGCGCCAGATAACGCAGGTGCTCGGTCATCTCGACCGGCCCGGTCGCGCAGTTCATGCCGATGACATCGGGGCGCATCGCTTCGAGCGCGGTGAGCGCGGCGCCGATCTCAGTGCCCACGAGCATGCGGCCCGTCGTCTCGACGGTGACCTGCACCATGATCGGGATCGGGTTCGACAGTCCGGCGCGGCGCATCGCCGAGCGAGCGCCGTTGATCGCGGCCTTGGCCTGGAGGAGGTCGTACACGGTCTCGATGAGCAGCACGTCGACGCCGCCCGCGATCAGACCGTCGACCTGGAGCTCGTAGTCGTCGCGCAGCGTCTCGTAGCGGATCTGCCCGAGCGAAGGCAGCCGGGTGCCGGGCCCGATCGAGCCGATGACGAAGCGCGGCCGGCCGTCGGCCGCGTGACCCGACGCCACTTCTCGGGCCAGCTCGGCGGCGCGCCGGTTGAGCTCGAAGGTCGTCTCCGCCAGCCCGTACTCGTTGAGGACGAGCGGGAACGCGCCGAAGGTCGCAGTCTCGACGCCGTCGACGCCCGCCCGGAAGAACTCGTCGTGCATCTGGCTGACGAGGTCGGGCCGGGTCACGACGAGCTGTTCGTTGCAGCCCTCCAACGCCTCGCCGCCGAAGTCGTCGGGACCGAGATCCTGACCCTGCATCCACGTCCCGAACGCCCCGTCGAGCACGAGGACGCGCTCGAGGAGCGCGTCGAGGAACGGGTGTTCGGCACCACTGCCGATGGGCGTCGTCGTCCCTCTGGGGTCCTTGGGCATCGCACCAGGTTACGTGGCCCAAATCGGGGTCTCTCAACGATGCGGCTCGGCGCGATTTTCCGGACCGGTGGTCGTAGGCTGCCGCTTCGGCATGAAGGTCTATACGCGCACCGGCGACGACGGGACGACCGGACTCCTGTACGGGGGTCGGGTCGGCAAGGACGAGGTCGGACCGGAGGCGTACGGCGCGGTCGACGAGGCCGTGAGCGCCCTGGGGTTGGCCCGGGCCGCGATCGAACCCGGGTCGGAGCTGCACGAGCTATTGGTCCGGTTGCAGCGCGAACTGTTCGTGGTCGGCGCCGAGCTCGCGACCGCGCCCGAGAATCGCGGCAAGCTCGAGCCGGAGGTCTCGCTCGTCACGGTCGAAATGGTGACTCGGCTCGAACCGATCATCGACGACGTGAGCAGCCGCTTCGAACCGCCGAAGGAGTTCGTGCTCCCGGGCCAGAACGCCGTCGCCGCCGCCCTCGACTTCGCCCGAACCGTCGTCCGGCGCGCCGAACGGGTCACCGTCGCGGCCACGCGGGTCGGCTGGCTCGGCGCCGAGAGCCAGGTCGTGCCGTACCTCAATCGCCTCGCCGACCTCGTGTACACGCTCTCGCGTTGGCAAGAAGGCGATTTCCGCCCCTCGCGCAATCGGTAAGGATTCTCATGGCCCCCAAGTTCACGCTCGTTGCCAACGCGCCCGAAGCCGACCTGTTCGTCGTGCCCGTGTTCTCGAACCGGCGGCTCGGCCCGGGCGCGCAGCTCGTCGACGACGCCATCGACGGCAACCTTGCCGAGTTCATGGCGGAGACCGACTTCGAGGGTAAGCGGGGCGAGGTGCTCGCGGTGCCCACGGGCGGCCGCCTCGGTGCCCGCGCCGCGTTGCTCCTGGGGATCGGCGACGAGGACTCGTTCGACGCGGCTGCGCTCCGGCGTGCCGGTGCGGTGTTGGCGCGTCGCGCGTCGCGTGTTGCATCGGTCGCGACCACGTTGTTGGACGCGGTCGGTACCGACCTCGACCGGGCCGAGGCCGCGCAGGCGTTCGCGGAAGGCGTGTGCCTCGGTCGCTATCAGTTCCTGCGCTACAAGTCGGAGGCGAAGGCGTCTCAGCTCGAGCGCGTCTACGTCGTTTCCCGCTCCAACGCGAAGGTGCGTTCCGGGCTCACACGCGGTGCGCGGATCGCCGAAGCGGTCGCGTGGGCGCGCGATCTCATCAACGAACCGGCCGCGGCGAAGTCGCCGGCGGACGTCGTCGATCTCGCCAAGGTGGTCGCCCGCGCGTCGGGTCTCAAAGTCAAGGTGTTCGCGGGCGAGCAACTCGTGCGGGCGCGCATGGGTGGCGTGCTCGGCGTCGGCAACGGCTCCGACCGTCCGCCCCGGTTCCTCCGGCTGGAGTACGCGCCCGCGAGCCCCAAGGGCACGCTCGCGCTCGTCGGCAAGGGAGTCGTGTTCGACTCCGGCGGGCTCTCGCTCAAGACGGCGGGTGGCATGGAGACGATGAAGACCGACATGTCGGGCGCGGCCGCGGTGATCGCGGCGATGTCGACGCTGCGCGATCTCGGCGTGAAGTCGCGGGTGATCGGTTACGTCCCCCTCGTCGAGAACATGCCGAGCGGCTCGGCGATGCGGCCCGGCGACGTGCTCACGATGCGCAACGGCAAGACCGTCGAGGTGCTCAACACCGACGCCGAGGGCCGGCTCATCCTCGCCGACGCGCTGGCGCTCGCGAGCGAAGAGGGCGCCGACGCGATCGTCGACCTCGCCACGCTGACCGGTGCGGTCACTGTGGCGCTCGGCGACAAGATCGCCGGGCTCATGGGCAGTCACGAAGAATGGATCACGCAGGTGAGCGACGCGGCGAAGCGGGCCGGTGAGCGGATGTGGCATCTCCCGTTGCCCGACGACTACCGCCGTAATCTCGACTCCGAGATCGCCGACCTCCGCAACATCTCGACCGGAGGCGGCGCGGGCACCTTGACCGCGGGCCTGTTCCTGAAGGAGTTCACGGGCGACGCGCCGTGGGTGCACCTCGACATCGCCGGAACCGCGCGGTCGTCGACCGACGACGCGGAGACGACGAAGGGTGGCACCGGTTACGGCGTGCGCACTCTCGTCGAGCTCGCGTCGACGTTCCGAAAACCGTGAGCGCGCGGCGCGCCTTCGCCGCCGTGCTCGTCGCGGTTGCGCTCGTGAGTGCGACCGCGTGCGGCTCGTCGAAGCCGAAGGCGGTGCCGCTTCCTGTGCGGGTCGACGAGCGCGGGAAGCAGCAGATCCTGGTCGACGCCCGGCTGAACCAGTTCACCCCCGCCGCCGTGCTCGTCGACGTCGGGACCAGGGTCACTTGGCGCAACACCGACACGATCGCGCACAACGTGAAGAAGGCGGCCGACGTCCTCGACTTCCACGGGGTGTTCGGCGCCGACGCCAGCGTGTTCGGGCCGGGTCAGTCGTACTCGTTCACGTTCACCAAGCCCGGCGCGTACGCGTACACGTGCACGATCCACACGCTGATGGGCGGCAAGGTCGAGGTCGTCGCGAAGTAGGCGTCAGTGTGCCGCGACCGTGCCGTCGGCGAGGACGGCGTGCGGCATGCAGAGGTCGTCGTACTCGGCGATGACGATGTGCGCATCGGGCCCGCACGCCGGGCAGCTCGGATCGCGCCGCACCTTGAAGTTCCGGAAGGTCTCCTCGAGGGCGTCGTACGCGAGGAGTCGGCCCCGCAACGGCTCTCCCAGGTCGAGCACGAGCTTGATCGCCTCGAGCGCCTGGATGGAACCGACGATGCCGGGCAGCACGCCGATGACACCGGCCTCCGAGCACGACGGCGCCAGCTCCGGCGGCGGCGGCTCGGGGAGCAGGCAGCGGTAGCACGGCCCGTTGTAAGGGTCGAACACCGTGACCTGACCTTCGAAGCGGAAGATCGATCCGTGGACAACGGGGATGTTCTTCAACAACGCGGCGTCGTTCAGGAGGTAGCGCGTCGGGAAGTTGTCGGTGCCGTCGACGATCACGTCGTAACCGTCGATGATGTCGAGAATGTTGTCGGCGCCGAGGCGTACGTCGTACGTGACGACGTCGACGTCGGGGTTCAGCGCGGTGAGCGTCTTCTTGGCGGAGTCGACCTTGCGGTCGCCGATGCGCTCGAGGTTGTGCAGGATCTGGCGCTGCAGGTTCGACGCGTCGACCACGTCCATGTCGACGATGCCGATCGTGCCCACGCCCGCGGCCGCGAGGTAGAGCGCGGCGGGGGAGCCGAGACCACCCGCCCCGAGGAGCAGGATCTTCGAGGCGAGCAACTTCTGTTGGCCCTCGTCGCCGACCTCCGGCAGAAGGAGATGACGGCCGTAGCGGTCGCGCTGCTCGGGCGTGAGCGTGGCGGGAGTGATCCAGTTGCGTCCCTCGTTCTTCCAGCGCCCGAAGCCGCCGGCCATCGAGACGACGTCGGTGTAGCCGAGCTCTTGGAGCGTCTTGGCCGCGAACGCGGACCGGGTACCACCCGCGCAGTAGACGATGACCGGCGCGTCGTGGTCGGGGATCTTGTTCTCGACCTGGCTCTCGAGGTGACCCCGCGGGATGAACAGCGCGCCCGGGATCATGCCCTGCTCGAACTCGTCGAGCTCCCGCACGTCGAGGAAGGTGGCTTGGCCGACCCGCGGCTCGGCGTCGGCCGGCTGGATCTCACGGATCTCGGACTTCGTCTGCTTCAACAGGTCGCGAAAACTCGGCATGACAACTCCAGAAGGGTCGTTCCGACCTGTAAATCCTACCGCGACGGTCGGATATTCCCAACGGTCAGACCAACGCCACCAGGGTCGGGAGCATCTCGCCCAGCTGGTCGCGCACGACCACGTCGGCGACCGGATCGAACGGAGTCTCCTCGGCATTCAGGATCACGAGTCGAGCCCCGTTACGGATGGCGATCTCGGGGAGGCCGGCGGCGGGGAACACCGCGAGGGAGGTTCCGATCGCGAGGAACACGTCGGCGCGCCCGGCCATGAGCTGCGATCGCTGCAGGTCGGCGGCGACCAGGTTCTCGCCGAAGCTGATCGTCGCCGACTTGAGGATCCCGCCGCAGACTGTGCACGCGGGGTCGTCCTCGCCCGCCCGCACCCGCTCCAGCGTCTCGTGCATCGGGCCGTGCCAGTTGCACGACATGCACTTCGCCTCGCGCACGTTGCCGTGGATCTCGACCACGATCTCGGGCGACTGACCGGCCGCGTGATGCAGGCCGTCGATGTTCTGCGTGACGAGTGCCTGCAGGTGGTCCTTGCGTTCGAGCTCGACGAGCGCGTCGTGCGCGGCGTTGGGAGTGGCACTGAACATCCCGCTGTTCACGCGGTTCTGCCACGCGAGCCGGCGAACTGCGGGATCCGACATGTAGTACTGCAGGGTCGCGGTCTTCTCCGCGGCGGGGTTCTTCGTCCAGACGCCGTTCGGGCCCCGGAAGTCGGGGATACCCGACTCGGTCGAGATCCCCGCTCCCGTGAGCACCGTGACGTAGCGCGCGTTGCGAATCCAGCTCGCGATCCTCTCGAGCTCCGGGTCGGCCATACGCGTGTGAGGATACGCGTGGTCAAGCGCGAATCGCTACGAACCCAAGCGGCCTTCGGCGAGGGTCCACGACGACCACGCGCCGCCGGCGTTGCGTTGCGACTTGTGCCAGACGGTGCCGTTCACGGCGACGCCGACCACTTCGATACGACCGTCGGCGTTCGTCTCCGCCGCGAGGTTGGCGAAGCTGCCGTCGAACCGTGACCACTCACCCCACAGACCACCCGCGCTCAGTTGCGAACGGTGGTACGTGATGTGCGCCGCGTTCGTCCCGACGACTTCGAGGCGGCCGTCGTAGCTCCGTGCGACCGCGATCTTGGTGAGGTGACCGTCGATCGCGGTCCATGTTGTCCAGGCGCCGCCGGGGGTGCCCTCCCACTTGTGCGAGATCGCGCCGTCGGGTGCGACCCCGAACACTTCGATGCGGCCGTCGGCGTTGGTCTCCGCGGCGATGCTGGCAAAGCTGCCGTCGAACCGTGACCACGCCGACCACGGTCCGCCCGGCCGCAGTTGCGCTTTGGTGTACGTGATGTGCGCCGCGTTCGTGCCGAACAACTCGAGTCGGCCGTCGTAGCTCCGAGCCATCGCGACGTTCGTCAGGTGACCGGTGACCTCCGTCCAGCTCGACCAGGCACCGCCGGTTGTCACCTGCGATTTGTGGGCGATGGCTCCGTCGGCCGCGACGGCGAAGACCTCGATGCGGCCGTCGGCGTTCGTCTCGGCGGCGAGGCTCACAAAGGTGCCGTTGAACCGCGACCATCCCGACCAGGGCCCCGCCGCGTTCACTTGCCACTTGTGCACGGTCGTGCCGGACTGGGTGGCGCCGAATACCTCGAGGCGTCCGTCGGCGTTGCGCGCGATCGCGACCGGTGATGCGGTCGACCGCGCCGTCGTTCTTGCACTTGCGCCGGCCGGCGTGCCGGCGGCGACACCGGCGGCGACGAACGCCGCGGTGATGAGTAGACCGATTCTGCGCATGACTCTCCGTTTGGGTTCGAGCGTCGTTCCGGAGTGACGCGCTATGGCGTCAGGCTCGAGACGGGACCTCCGGAGAGATCGATGCTGCTCGCGGCAGGGCGGGGCGCACCCTCGGGGTGTCGCCCCGCCCCGGCGATGCGTTACCGGCAGGGGGCGGAGCTTGCCGGCAACGACTTCTGGCTCATGACGCGGTTCATGACGCTTCGGGGAGTGGTGCTTCGTCGGCCGTGCGGTCGTGCAGCGCACGCGATTGCTCGTGCGCCCACCGGACTGCTTCGTGCGCGAGCGCCGGATGGAATCCACCCGCGTGCAACGCTCGCTCCACGAGATCGATCGGTTCGCCCTGGGCCATGAGCGTGAGCGCGAACCGGCGGGCGCGGCGCCGGGCGATGTCGACCGGCTTGGTCGCCTGCTCCTCGATCCACTCCGCGTGGCGTGCCTGCAATCCGGTCGGGAGCCGGCGCACGTGGCGGCGGTGCACCGGCGGCAACGTCTTGCGCACCGCGATGGTGACGTCGCCGTCGGAGCACGCGAGCTCGAACTGCTGCAGCCGGGTGAGGCTCCGCAGGAGCGGCGACTGCTGGCCTTCGCGGGGCCCGAGCCCGAGCGCGGCGGCCGTGTCGGCGACCGGCAGGTCGATGCCCTTGGGGTTGGCGTCGAACCGGTCGGCCAGATGGCGCAAAAGCAACAGCGCGGTGGGGCCGAGCGTCGGCAGCCAGAACGTTTCCACGTACCAACTCCTCGGGTCGTGGCCGATCGCGTCGAGGACGGGATCGGGCCAGGGCATTACCCGGATCGCACCGGTCATTGCGTCCTCCAGAGCAGGGGAGATCACGTCAAGTTGTCTAGAACTGTCTAACACGGCTCCTGAGTGGGCGCAAGGGGTCTCCAATCCAGGAGGTATTAGGTGGGCTGAGTAACTTGGAGGAGATGAGACCCGAGCGCGCCACGCATGTCGAGTGTGACCAGTGCCATCGCCTGTTCAAGGCCGGCACCTTCAAAGACGGATCCACCCCGACGGCGTGCCCCACGTGCCGTGTCGGCGTCGATCCGGCCGGCCAGACGGTCACGATCGACACGGAATCGCGCTTCTGAGCGCGGCGTCTCCGTAGCGTCAGCTTCGCGGTTCCGGCCGCCTGCGTGGTTCACTAATCCACATGACCGAACCGGACCTCGACCGTTGGCGTGAACTGGCGGCCAAGGAACTGAAGGGCGCCGACCCGGACACACTCACCTGGGATACGCCGGAGGGCATCCCGGTGAAGCCGCTGTACACCGCGGCCGATCTCGAAGCGCTCGAGACCGTCGGCGGTTTGCCGGGCGTCGAGCCGTTCGTGCGCGGTCCGCGCGCCACGATGTACGCGAACCGGCCGTGGACGATCCGCCAGTACGCGGGCTTCTCGACGGCAGAAGAGTCGAACGCGTTCTACCGCCAGAACCTCGCGGCCGGGCAAATGGGATTGTCGGTCGCCTTCGATCTCGCAACGCATCGCGGTTACGACAGCGATCATCCGCGCGTCGTCGGCGACGTCGGCAAGGCCGGGGTCGCGATCGACTCGGTCGAGGACATGAAGATCCTCTTCGACGGCATACCGCTCGACAAGATGTCGGTGTCGATGACGATGAACGGCGCGGTCCTCCCCGTGCTCGCGGGCTACATCGTTGCCGCCGAGGAACAAGGTGTGAGCCAGGACAAGCTCACGGGGACGATCCAGAACGACATCCTCAAAGAGTTCATGGTCCGCAACACCTACATCTATCCACCCGCACCGAGCATGCGGATCGTCGGCGACATCATCGATCACACCGCGCAGTTCATGCCGCGGTTCAACTCGATCTCGATCTCCGGCTACCACATGCAAGAGGCCGGCGCGACCGCGGTGCAGGAGCTCGGCTTCACGCTCGCCGACGGGCTCGAGTACGCGCGCTTCGCCGCGTCGCGGGGGCTTTCGGTCGACGACTTCGCGGGCCGCCTCTCGTTCTTCTTCGCGATCGGCATGAACATCTTCATGGAGGTCGCGAAGCTACGCGCGGCACGGTTGCTCTGGTCGCGCATCATGACCGACCTCGGCGCGCAGAAGCCGGGCTCGAAGATGCTGCGGACGCACTGCCAGACATCCGGTGTGTCACTCACCGAACAGGATCCGTACAACAACGTCATCCGTACCGCGTACGAAGCGCTGGCGGCCGTGCTCGGTGGTACGCAGAGCCTGCACACCAACGGCTTCGACGAGGCGATCGCGTTGCCCTCCGACTTCGCGGCGCGCATCGCCCGCAACACGCAGTTGATCCTGGCCGAGGAAACCGGCGTGACGCACGTGATCGATCCGCTCGGCGGCTCGTACTACGTCGAGGCGTTGACCCAGTCGCTTGCCAACGAGGCGTGGGCGCTCATACAAGAGGTCGAAGGTCTCGGCGGCATGACGAAGGCCGTCGAATCAGGCATGCCGAAGCTGCGCATTGAGGCGGCGGCGGCCCGCCGGCAGGCGCGCGTCGACCGTTCCGAGGAAGTCATCGTCGGTGTCAACAAGTACCGGCTCGAGAACGAGTCGGCGATCGACACCCGCAGCATCGACAACGTCGAAGTGCTACGCCAGCAGGTCGTGCGGCTCGAGCGCATCCGGTCGACGCGCGATGCGAACGCCGTGAAGGTGGCGTTGGAAGCGCTGACCGCAGGTGCCCAAGCCGACGGCAATCTGCTCGCGTTGTCGATCGAGGCGACGCGTGCGCGCGCGACGGTCGGCGAGATCTCCGACGCGCTCGAGTCGGTATTCGGCCGTTACCGCGCCAACATCCGTACGATCTCGGGTGTGTACGGCGGTGCGTATGCGGACGACGAGGAGTTCCAGCGGATCCGCAAGGAAGTCGAGTCGTTCGCGACCGAGGAAGGCCGCCGCCCGCGCATCCTCGTCGCCAAGCTCGGTCAGGACGGGCACGACCGGGGCGCCAAGGTGATCGCGACCGCGTTCGCCGACCTCGGCTTCGACGTCGACATCGGACCGCTGTTCCAGACGCCCGAGGAAGCGGCGCGCGAAGCGATCGAGAACGACGTGCACGTCATCGGGATCTCCAGCCAGGCGGCCGGGCACAAGACGCTCGTGCCGCAGCTCATCGAGGCGTTGCGGGCCGAAGGCGCCAATGAGATCGTGGTGGTCGTCGGCGGCGTGATCCCCGCCTCCGACTACGACTTCCTGCGCGAAGCAGGCGTCGCCGCCGTCTTCGGACCCGGCAGCAACATTCCCCACGCGGCGTCGGAGATCCTCGCGTTGATTCGGCGCAACCCGGCCGCGTGACCGCCCGAATTTCGTGACCGGGCCAATTTCGTGAGTGCGCTCGCCGACGCGGTGCGCGCCGGCGACCGCCGCTCGCTCGCCCGCGCGATCACGCTCGTCGAGTCGACGCGCGCCGACCATCGCGAAGAGGCGGCCGCGCTGCTCGACGAGCTCTTGGCGGCAACCGGTGGATCGACCCGAGTCGGGATCAGCGGTGCACCCGGTGCGGGGAAGTCGACGTTCATCGAGGCGCTCGGATTGAACCTCGTCGACGCGGGTCACGAGGTCGCGGTGCTCGCCGTAGATCCTTCGAGCACGCGGGGCGGTGGTTCGATCCTCGGCGACAAGACCCGCATGGAACAGCTGTCGCGCTCACCCGGCGCGTTCATCCGGCCGTCGCCGTCGAAGGGCACGCTCGGCGGGGTCGCGCGGCGCACGCGGGAGGCGATGTTGGTGTGCGAGGCGGCGGGATTCGACGTCGTGCTCGTCGAGACGGTCGGGGTGGGTCAGTCGGAGGTCGCGGTCGCGGGGATGGTCGACGTGTTCCTCTTATTGCTCGCGCCCGGCGCGGGCGACGATCTCCAGGGCGTGAAGCGAGGCATCGTCGAGCTCGCGGATCTCGTCGTCGTCAACAAGGCCGACGGCGCGTTGGCGGATCTCGCCCGCCACACGGCCGCCGACTACGGCAACGCGTTGCATCTCCTGAGACCGCGTACCGACGGCTGGTCGGCGCGCGTGTTGTCGTGCTCGGCGTTGGAAGGCGTTGGTATCGGCGAAGTGTGGGCGGTCGTCGAAGAATTCATGACCGCGGCGCGAACTTCGGACGCGCTCTTCGTACGACGCGGGGAGCAGGCGCGCGACTGGATGTGGTCGGAGGTGAGCGAGACGTTGTTGGAGCGTTTGCGCACCGACGCTCAGGTACGCGCCGGCCTCGACGCGCTCGAAGCCGACGTCGGCGCGGGCCGGATCTCGCCGACCGCGGCCGCCCGATCGTTGCTGGAGCGATTCGGGGACTGAGGTTCGGCCGACTACCGCGCCTGCCAGAACGCGTCGAACGCGTACTGGTCGGAGTAGTGACCGCGGACCTCGGCGATCAGTCCGTCGCGCATGCGGATGAGCTGGCAACCGGTGACGTCGAGACGGCGACCGTCGTGGTCGGCGGTGGCGTGCTGCACGGCCACGACGAAGTCGGTTCCGACCGCGACGTCGACGAGCCCGGCATTCAACGTCCCGCCCGACAACGGACCGGTCTTGGCGAGGAAATCGTCGCGGATCGCGTCCCAACCGCGATGTTCGCCGGCGATGGCGTTGCGGCCCGGGAGATACCAGATGGCGTCGGGCGCGAAGCACGCCGCGATCGTCGCCAGGTCTCGCTCCGCGAACGCGGCATAGAACCGCCGGACCGTCGCGACGTCGGACTCGGTGATGGCCATCACCGGCAACGTACCTGCGCGGTGGCGGTGGCTAGCTGGCTTTGCGGATCGGCGGAACCTGTTTCGGTTCGGGCGGGCGTGCCTGGCGGAGTACCTCTCGGGCCTGAGCGACCCCGAGGCGTCCGACCGAGCGCGTGCGCTCGTCGAGCTGCCAGTCGGGTCGTTTTGTAGCAACCGACCCTCCGGGCAGCAACCGAAGCTGGCTTTCGCCGATCCCCTTTTCCCTGGTTGTCGTACTCCGCTCGCTCATGTCCTGAGTATCTCCTCCGGGTGTGACAACTACACCCGCCGGCGGCTTCAACGCCCGCGCCGGAAGTCCTGTTCCGGGGAGGGCAGGTTCCGGGATCGGCGGCCGTAGCCTGGGCGCGTGACCGTCTATCTCGACCACGCGGCGTCGACGCCGATGCGACCCGAGGCGATCGCGGCCATGCTCCCGTTCCTGGCCGACCATCCCGGCAACCCGTCGGGCGCGCACGGCGCCTCGCGTGTCTCGAAGACAGCGCTCGAGGAGGCTCGCGAAACCGTCGCCGCGGTCTGCGGTTGCCGGCCGCAGGACGTGGTCTTCACCGGCGGGGGGAGCGAGGCCGACAACCTGGCGGTCAAGGGCGCGGCCCGGGCGGCGAGGAGCCGGGACGACCGACTCGACGGCGTGGTCACGAGCGGGATCGAGCACAAGGCCGTCCTCGGTGCATGCGATCGGTTGGCCCGCGAGGGATTCCGCGTCGTGCGTGTTCCCGCGGCCGTGAGCGGTGTCGTCGATCTGGATGCCCTGGCCGGCGCCCTCGACGAACACACTGCTGTCGTCTCGGTGATGCTCGTGAACAACGAGACGGGCGTTCGCCAGCCGGTCGCCGAGATCGCGCGCCTCGTACGCGAGCGCGCACCACACGCGGTCGTACACACCGACGCTGTCCAGGCGCCGCAGTGGCTCGATTTCGCCGACCCGACATCGGGTCTCGCGCTGGTGGCGATCTCCGGTCACAAGTTCGGTGGCCCGAAGGGAGTCGGCGCGCTGGTCGTGCGCGACGGGACCGAACTGGTGCCCCTCATCGAAGGCGGTGGACACGAACGCGGGCTGCGGGCCGGGACGCAGAACGTCGCCGGGATCGTCGCGTTCGCCACGGCGCTCCGGGTCACCCACGAGCAGCGCGCCGAGGAGACGGTACGCATCGCGGGCTTGCGCGACCAGCTCGAGCGCGGCCTGGCGACGCACGTGCCCGGGTTTCGCGTGAACGGGGCTCCGGAACTGCGCGTGGCCGGCCTCCTGCACTGCACGTTCGACGACGTCGAGGCCGAGACATTGCTCGTCGCGCTCGACCAGCAAGGCGTCATGGCGGCCTCGGGCTCCGCCTGCAGCTCGGGTGCCGTCGACCCGTCACACGTGCTCCTCGCCATGGGCATGCCGCGCGAGCGCGCGCTCTCGTCGATCCGGTTCTCGCTCGGCTACGCATCCACGCCCGCCGACATCGAGACCGCGCTCGCGGTGGTGCCCGAAGTCGTCGCCAAGTTGCGGGTGGCGTGATGGCTCGGGTGATGGTGATGATGAGCGGCGGGGTCGATTCCTCGGTCGCCGCCGCGCTTCTCCGCGACGAGGGTCACGACGTCACGGGCGTCACGCTCAAGTTGTGGGGCGGCGAGAGCGACAGCGGGTGTTGCAGTGTGTCCGATGTCGAGGACGCGCGGCGCGTCGCCGCGCAGCTGGGAATTCCGCACTACGTATTCAACTTTGCCGACGCGTTCGACGCCTCCGTCGTCGATCCGTACGTCGACGCGTACGCGATCGGCGAGACGCCGAATCCCTGCGTGGAATGCAACCGGACGATGAAGTTCGGGCGCGCGCTCGAGCGAGCGCGCCAACTCGACTACGACTTCGTGGCAACCGGTCATCACGCGCGCATCGTGGCGACCGACGACGGTCTCGCGCTCGGGCGGGCCGTCGACTCGGCCAAGGACCAGTCGTACGTGCTCTACATGCTGGGTTCCCACGAGCTCGCGCAGACGATGTTCCCGGTCGGCGAGCTGACGAAGCCCGAGGTGCGCGAGCGCGCCCGCGTGCTCGGGCTGCGCACCGCCGACAAGCGCGAGAGCATGGACGTGTGCTTCATCACGCGCGGCGGACGCGAGGCATTCCTGGGCGCGCGCATTCCGCGTCGGTCGGGAAGCATTGTCGACGAAACGGGAACGGTTGTCGGCGCACACGACGGGATCGATGCCTTCACGATCGGGCAGCGGCGCGGTCTGGCCGTCGCCGTCGGTGAACGCCGCTACGTCACCGATATCGAGGCCGCGACCGCGACGGTCGAGGTCGGCCCGCGCGACGCGATGCTGCGCGACCGGGCGCGCCTGCGCGACGTGTTGCTTCCCCGCCCGCTGCCGCGCACGCTGCTCGCGCAGTCGCGCGCCCATGGTGCACCGGTACCCGCCGCTCTCGAAGGCGACGCGCTGCTGTTCGCGTCACCGCAGCCGCGGATCTCGCCCGGCCAGGTCGTGGCCTTCTACGACGGCGACATCTGTTGCGGCGGTGGCATCGTCGCGGAGTGATCCACAACCGGTCGCTTTGTTGACCGCCACGAGTTGACCACGAGGTCAACTACGCGTTGATGCGCCGCTCGCGCGCCTCGATGACGGCGGCGTCGGCCCGCACGACGGCGACGTCGAGCAGCTGCGTCTCGATGATCTCGGCGTTGGCGCGTCCGCGCCGCCGCCCGAATTCGACCGGCTCCGACAGCGCCATCTGGATGCTGCCCGCAAGCGTGCCCAGCCGCAGGTCGAGGGCACCGGGAGGGAGCGCCGCGGTGGTGGTGCGCCGCAACGATGCGATGTGCTCCCGCCGGACGAGCACCGGCTCGGTCAGGGTCAACGGGTCGGCGATCGCGATGCCGGCGGGAACGAGCACGAACCAACGACACGACAACGGGTGCAGC
>DASYJT010000117.1:0-26302 GCA_035996165.1 Acidimicrobiia bacterium | reverse complement strand
CGACTGTTACTTCCTCGCGTACTTCTGCCGCAGCCCCCTCTAGGCGGAACGGCGAGCACCGCGGGTACCGACTGCCTGCACGAAGGACGCGTAGCGGTCGATCACGTCGCTCCAGCGGTAGTGGCCGTCGACGAAGCTCCGACCCGCGTGGCCGAGTGCGGCACGCAACGACGCCGAACCGGCGATCCGTTCGAGCTCGACCTCGAGCTCGGCATAGCTGCCGAACGCGAGGCCCCCGCCCGATCGGCGGACGTGATCGAGCGTGACCGCGCAACGGCGGTTGACCAGCGCGGGAGTGCCGACCGACCACGCCTCCATCAGCACGATCGAGAACGACTCGAACGCGCTGGGCGACACGAGCGCCCGCGCGCCGCGCAACAAGCCCCACTTGACCGGCTCGTCGACCGCGCCGGCAACGACGATGTCGGGGTGGTCGGGGAGCGCGTTGACCACGGGGCCCGCGAAGACCAGCCGGAGATCTCCACCGCGTCGGCTCTTGTACTGCGCGAAACAGTCGGCGAGCAGGCGCGCACCCTTGCCGTCGTCGACCCGACCGAGGCAGAGCACGTAGGGACGATCGTCGAGCCCCAGCGCCTTCTGCGCGGACTGCGGGGTTCCTTCGCCGGCGTCGACGCCGAGGCCGACGACGAGCGCGGGCTTCGCCGCCACCGGGAAGCGTTGTTCGACCAACCTCCGCTCGGGTTCGCTCCAATACGCGAGCGCCGCCGCGCGCTCGAACAGCGGACCGTAGAACGGCAGCCGGAACACCGGTTCGTCGTGCGCGGCCGGGTGGAGGATCGCACGGTCGGCAACCGCCGGCAGGCCGGCCACGGTCGGGTGGTACATGTACGGGTGGAAGGCGAATGCGTCGGCGTCACTACGCGCGATGGCGTCGATCAGGCCGGGCGCGACCGGACCTTGCTTGTCGAGCCATTCCTGTTGCTCGGCGTCGGTGACGCGCCGACCGAGACCGATCACGCGCTCGGTGCGGGCGTCGAAGTCGGCCGACCGGCGACCCTTCACCGGGAACCGGCGCACGTGCACGCCGTCGATCTCGGTTTCGCCGGGCTCGTAGTGGTCGGTCCACGTGGTCGCGTCGAGCGCACACGTGGTGAGCGCCTCGACCGTGAAGCCGGGCCGGGTCGCGAGATGCGTCGCCAGCAGGCGCGCGGCAGTCTCCGCGCCGCCCGGTACTTCGCGTCCGTACCTCGGCGTGACGACGGCGAGTTTCACGATGCCGCCGGTGCGCGCGCCGAGGTGAGCGCGTCGACGAACGCGGGCCCGGTGCGCGAGATGTCGAACTCGAGGACCCGCCGCGCGCCGGCCTCGACGAGCTGCTTTCGCAGCGCGGCGTCGCCGACCACGTGGTCGACGGCGGCCGCGACCGTGCAGGGATCTTTGACGTCGAGGAGCAGGCCCGCGGTGCCGAGCGTCTCGGGCACGGCGGTCGCCGCGAACGCGACGATCGGGACGCGGTGGTGCATGGCCTCCAGGAGCGGCACGCAGAAACCCTCGTGCTCGCTGCACACGACGAACACGTCGGCGGCGCGGTAGTAGGCGGCGAGCTCGGCGGGAGACACGCCGCCCGCGAGTGTCACAACGTCTTCGAGTCCGAGCGCGTGGATGAAGCGTTGGAGCGTGTGGGCGTAGCTGTCTTCCCGTCCGCCGCCGACGAGGTGCAGCCGGGCGTCGGCGTTGTGAAAGCGCCGGTAGGCGGCGAAGGCCTTGACGATGTCGTGCTGGGCCTTGTTCGGCGCGAGCCGGCCGACGAAGAGCCACGTGACGGCCGCGGTGCGGGCGGGCGCGGGCGCGGGCTCGAGGTCGAGCGTCGCGAGATCGAGGAGGATGGGCACGACCTCCGTACGGGTGAAGCCGGCCTCGACCAGATCGTGCTCGTTGTAACCCGAGTCGGCGATGCCGAGCTCGGCTCGGGCCGCGAGCTCGCGCAGCTGACCGCGACCCCATGCGACGCCGTGGGCGGCGACCGGCTGCCAACCGGCGATGTAGCGCATGGGCGTGAGGTTGTGGTGATTGACGACGATCGGCTCCGAGCGGGCGAGAACCGCGTCGGCGACGATCGAGCCGATGGCCATCTGGTAGACGGCCACGTCGGCCCGAGCCGTGCGCGCGTCGCGCAACAGATACCCGCCGCGGTCGTTCCAGGCGGCGTCGATCTCCGACGCGAAGACGTCGGAGGTATGCCCGGCCGCGCGCAGCACGTCGCGCACCGCCAGTGTGTGCGCACCGACTGCACCCGGTTCGAGGGTGGGGACGAACTGGTGGACGATCACTTCGGGGATCCGACGACCGGCTCGAGCGCGTCGAGCAGCTTCTTGCGAGACTTCTCCAGATCGAAGTCGCGCAGCCGCCTGACCCCGGCTTCGACGAGTTGCTTCCGCAGCGCGGATTCGTCGACCACGCGGTGCACGGCGCTCGCGATCGTGTACGCGTCCTTCGCGTCGAGCAGGAGCCCGGCGTCGCCGAGCGTCTCGGGTACCGCGGCCGCGGCATGGGCGACGATCGGGACGCGGTGGTGCATCGCTTCGAGGAGCGGTACGCAGAAACCCTCGTGCTCGCTCGCGGTCACGTAGACGTCGGCCGCCTCGAAGTACGCAGTCAGCGCGCCCGCGCTCACCCCGCCCGTGACGTCGACCGAATCGCCGAGGTCGAGGGCGCCGATGAACGCCGACAACGCCAGCTCGTAGCGATGCGACGACGAGGCGCCGACCAGGTGCAGGCGCGCCCGGTCGTCGTAGAGCCGGCGGTACGCGGCGAACGCCTTCACGACATCGTGCTGGGCCTTGTTCGGGGCGAGCCGGCCGACGAACAACCAGTCGACACCACCGCGCGACTTGGCACCGGTGAGTTGGTCGAGCACCTTGGGATCGGCGGGGGTCGCATCGAGCGCCTCGATGTCGAGCAGGATCGGGACGACCGACGTGCGCGCGTACCCGAGGTCGGTCAGCTCCTGGGCGTTGAACGCGGAATCGGCCATCCCGAGCGCGGCCCGAGACTCGAGCGACGCGAGTTGGCGCCGGCCCTTCATGAGCGCGCCGGCCAGCGCCGGTTCCCAGCGCGCGAAGAACGGCGCGGGCGTGATGTTGTGGTAGTCGACGATCAACGGTTCGTCGCGCGCGGCGACGAAGTCGGCCACGGTCGAGCCGACCGACGAGTGATAGAGCAGCCAGGTGCTCTCGCCGCGGCTCCCGTTCGGAGCACCGCCGGTGAACGAGGTGAACGGCTTCGCCAGGCGCTTGTACTCGTCCTTGGCCTCGTAGGAGTAGATGTCGGAGCGGTAGCCGGCCGCGCGCAGCGTCTCTTGGATCGCGAGATAGTGCCGACCGACCGCGTCGCGCGGCGCGAGGGTGGGGACGAACTGGTGGACCGCGGTCATTCGTCGGCGCGAGTCGCGGTGACGACGTACGCGTCGGCGCCCGCGGTGTGGATCCGTACGTCGACGAAACCCTGCTCGGGCAGCACCGCGCTCCACGTGTCGGGGTGCAGGGGATGGCCGGCGACGAGGTCGGCCTCGGCCGAAGTGGTGCCGCGGCCCCAGGCCTCGCGCCGCAGGCTGCACACGACGAGGCGTCCGCCGGGTACGAGCTTGGTCGCGGCCGCGTCGACGAGGAGCAGCAGATCGCCGAGCGGCGCGCGCTCGACGAGTCCGCGCAACACCAACGCGCCGAGGGCGCCCGGGCTCACCGCGTGGAGGTGCGCTGCGCCGTCGTCGATGCGGACTTCCAACCCGCGTCCGAGCGCGGCGTCGGCATCCGCCGCGCGCGGTTCAATGCCGTACGCGTCGAGCCCCGCGTCGACCAGAGCGGTGAGCAGCGCGCCGTCGCCGCACTCGACGAGTGCGATCCGTCCGGCGCAACCGCGCAGTGCGTCGGTGACCGGCGCCGCCCACGCCGCGTCGTCGCGCCGGGCGGGGATCCGGGCTCCGACCGCGCGGGCGCGCGCCGTGTCGGCGGTGACGTGCTCCATCTCGGTGACGCGGCCACCGAGGAGACGGAGCGCGGTGTTGGTCGCGGTCGCCAGCGCGGTGATCTGCTGGGCGAGCCAGACGTGATACCAACCCAACAACTTCGACATCACGCGCTTGACCACACCGAGCACGGGGCTGTTGGACGCGACCGGGATCACCGGGTCGACGATCACGAGGTCTTCGGCGCGTTCGAGCGCGGCGTCGAAGTCGTTGTTGACCTCGGGCGGCGCGAATCGGTCGAAGAGCTGGTCGAGCTCGCGCTCGAATCCCGGCGGATACTCGCCCGCGGCCCGCCGGGCCCGCACCTCCGCTTCGATCTCGGCGGCAAGCTTGTGGATGTCGACGCTGTCGTCCGTCAAGACCGGTCCTTCCGAATGCGGGACAGTATCGCCCGAACTCTCCGGTTTGCGGAAGCGACCGGCCGCGCGCGCCGAGAGCGCGCTGTGAATGTCCGGGACTGGACGTCCGGAGGCAGTACCCGCTGACGTGCCGTACCGCCACCGGCATCAAGCCGATTGGCGCGTTTGCCGATATCAAGGGTGCAGCCGCAACTCGAGGGTCCATCTGTGCGCACTCGCCTGTTTTCCGTTCTTCTGACTGTCGCGCTCGTCGCGCCGATCGCCGCCCTGACGCAGGCGGAACCGATCGGCGCGGTCTCGGCCAACCCGTCGTGGACCGTGAACTCGGGCGGTTGGGACCGCAGTTCGTCGCCGACCATCGCCGACGTCAATCGTGACGGTCGGAACGACATCGTCATCGGGCACGAGAACGGACTGCTCCACGTCATCAACGGGGCCAACGGCGCCGACCTCGCGGGTTGGCCGCGCCAGACCGGTACCGCGATCGACAGCACGCCCGCCGTCGGCGACCTCCTGAGGAACGGCGGCCGCGAGATCGTCGTGGGTCTCGGCTCGACCTTCGTCCCGAACCAACAGGGCGGCGTCAAGATCTACAACAGCAACGGTTCCGAGCGCTGCGTCTATCGCACGCAGGACTACTTCAACATGTGGACCAACAATCCGCATCCCGACGGCTACGCCGACGGCGTGTACTCGTCCCCCGCGATCGGTGACATCAACGGCGACGGTTTCCCCGACGTCGTGTTCGGCGGCTTCGATCTGCACATCCACGCGATCGACCGCAACTGCCAGCCAATCCTCAGTGAGCAGGTCGAGGACACCGTCTGGTCGTCGCCCGCGTTGTACGACATCAACGGCGACGGTCGCCTCGACATCCTCATCGGCGGCGACCAGTCGGCCGGTGGTGCGATCGACTGGTCGGGCGGGGAGTTCCGCGCGATCTCGTGGTCGCCGACGAGCACGGTCTCGTGCTGGCACTGCCGCGAGCTCTGGAAGCGCCAGCTGAACGACACGATGTGGTCGAGCCCGGCCGTCGGCGACATCGACGGCGACGGCCGCCCCGAAGTCGTCGTCGGCGGCGGACACTTCTACAACCGCTCCGACGGTCACAAGGTCTTCGCCTGGCACGTCGACGACGGTTCGGCCCTTCCCGGCTGGCCGGTCGCGACGAGCGGTTCGACGATGCCGTCACCGTCGCTCGGCGACCTGAACGGCAACGGGATCCCCGAGGTCGTCGTCTCGAGCGCCGACGGTTACGTGCGCGCGTACCACAGCAACGGAACCGTCAAGTGGGCGGCCCGGTTGTGGCATTTCAGTTCCGCTCAACTCGGTGGTCCGGTCGCGTCGCCGATCATCGCCGACTTGAACGGCGACGGTCAGAACGACGTCGCTGCCGGCAACGACTTTGGTTACTTCGTGATGGACGGCGCAACCGGTGCGATCATGACCGTGCTGGACGGGTACGAGTCGCACGACAGTGCGGGCGCGGTCGCGGACTTCGGTCCCGGCGTCGGATGGCGCCTGATCGTCGCGGGCTTCAACACGCCGAACCACACGAGCCGCTTGCAGGCGTTCTCGATGCCCACGCCGCGCCGGCCTCCGCCGTGGCCGATGTTCCGTCGCGACTCGCTGCACCACGCGGGGCCGGTCGCGCTGCACCTGCTGGCGCCGGGACTGTGCCGGGCGAGCCAGAATCCGGCGGCGCATCCGAGCTCGGCTTCGTCGAAGGGCTATTGGGTGGCGGGGGCCGACGGCGCGATCTACGCGCTCAAGGGCGCTCCCTACCGCGGGAGCGCAATCGGCCGGGTCCGCGGACTCGCGGTCGCGATGGCGGCCACGCGTTCGGGCAACGGCTACTACATGCTCGACAACGGCGGGAGCATCTTCCCGTTCGGCGACGCGCACTCGTTCGGATCGATGGCGGGCTTCCATCTCAACGCGCCGGTCATCGCGCTCGCTCCCACTCCCTCCGGCCGCGGCTACTGGCTGATGGCTTCGGACGGCGGCGTGTTCAGCTTCGGCGACGCGCGCTTCTTCGGTTCGATGGGTGGCCGGCACCTCAACAAGCCGATCATCTCGATCGCCGGAACCCGCACGGGCCACGGTTACTGGCTGCTGGCATCCGACGGTGGCGTGTTCAGCTTCGGGGACGCGAAGTTCCACGGCTCGACCGGCAACCTTCGCCTGAGCTCGCCGGTGCTCTCGATGGCGACGGCGCCGTCGGGCCAGGGCTATTGGCTCGTCGCCGGCGACGGCGGCATCTTCAGCTTCGGTGTCCCGTTCTACGGCAGCGTCCCGGGGATCGGGCTGTGCCAGACGGTTCCGGGAGTGCAGATCCGGCCGACCCTCACGGGCCGCGGCTATTTCGTCCTCGCGCTGAACGGAAAGGTGTTCGCGTTCGGCGACGCACTGGCCGGTGCTTCGGCGCCGCCGCTCGGTGGGTGGCGCTTCGCCGCCGACTTCGCAGTCCGGCCGTGACCCACGCGGGGCGCCGGATCGGCGTCGAATAAGGGCTGAGCGTCCGGCTCCGGCGACCGGCCCAAGGTACATTTCGGTCCGTGGCCGACGAGCAGACCGACGACTCGCCCGACCAGACCGCACCGGGCGAGATCACCCCCGACCTCGAACAACTCCTCGCGACGCTCCGCGACCGGGTCGAGCAACGCCGCCAGAACGGGCAGTACCCGGCCGGGATGGAAGCCGAGCTCGACCGGCACTTCGAGCGGATCATGGGCAACCGCCCGCCCACACCCGCGTTCCTCCTCGCCGAGCTCGATCAGTCGCTCGACGACCTCTCGCGGTTCGAGTACCGCCGCGACTCCATCAGCACCACGAGTCGCCTGCCCGGTGGCTCGACGATGCACCGGGCGATCGCGAAGGGCGTCGGGCGCCAGATCCAGGGCGTGCTCACCCAGGCGCAGGACCAGTCGCACCGGGTCGTGCGCACCATCGCGCTCATGGCCCGAACCACGAACATGCTCGCCGAGGCGTACGACACGCGGGTCGTACAACAGCTCGACGACCTGCAGCTCCAGCTCGCGGAGGAGCAGGAGCAGATGCAACAGATCCTCACGCAACTCGGCGAGGTGGCCGCGCGGGTTCCCGGTGCGGGGATCGACGCGTGGTACAGCCCCGACTCGTTCAACGCGCATTTCCGTGGCTTCGCCCACGACATCACGCGCCGGTACACCGACCTCGCGGCCCGTTTCGTCGGTTGCGGTCCGGTACTCGACATCGGGTTCGGTCGCGGCGAGTTCCTCGAGTTGCTGCGCGACCTCGACGTGGAGGCGCGCGGCATCGAGTCGGTGCCCGCGCTCGTCGAGTCGGGACGCGCGCGCGGGCTGGAGGTCGACGTCGGCCGGGCGGTCGAATACCTGAGCGATCTCGACGACGCGAGCCTCGGTGGTCTCGTCATGATCCAGGTGATCGAGCACCTCTCGCCCCAGCACGTGATCGACGTCGTCCGGCTCGCGGCCGAGAAGGTCCGGCGCGGTGGCCGGGTCGTGATCGAGACGGTGAATCCCACGTCGCTCTACACGTACGCGCACGCGTTCTGGGTGGATCCCGACCACGTCAGGCCGGTGCACCCCGCTTATCTCGGGTTCTTGTTCTCCGAAGCCGGGTTCGCGGAAGTGGAACGCGTGGATCGGTCGCCGGTCCCCGCCGACGACAGCCTCGAGCTGATGCCCGGCGACGACGAGGTCTCCAAGCGTTTGAACGCGAACTTCGATCGCATCAACGCGCTGCTGTTCGGTCCGCAGGACTACGCCATCGTCGCGACGCGGTGATTCCCGTGCGGACGCAGCGGAGCCGCCTGCGGCGAAGCGAGGGAGCCATATGCAAGGTGCGGACGCAGCGGAGCCGCCTGCGGCGTAGCGAGGGAGCCATGTGCGGCGTGCGCACGCAGCGGAGCGAGGGATCTGTCGGCGTGAGGGACGCGTGATTTCCGACGAGGCCGGAGTCGGCATCCACCAGGTGCTCGTATCCGCGTCGCCGGGCGACGCGATCACCAACCTCGCGCTGGGGACGCGCCGCTTGCTGCGCCGCGTCGGGCCATCGGAGATCTACGCGTTCCACGTCGCCCCGGAGCTGCACGACGACGTGCTCCCACTTGCCCGCTACCGCACGCGGCACGCGCGCAACCTGTTGATCTTCCACGCTTCGATCGGGCAGGGCGCGGTGCACGATTTCCTGACGTCCCGGTCGGAGCCGATCGTGCTCGTGTACCACAACGTCACACCCGGAAAGTATTTCGAGCCGTACGATCCGATCTTCGCGGGCCTGCTCGATCTCGGGCGCCTGGAAGTCGAACGGCTGCGTCCGCAGGTTGTGTGCACGATCGCCGACTCGCAGTTCAACGCGCGCGAGTTGGAGGCGATGGGCTACGACGACGTGCGAGTCGTGCCGCCGGTCGTGAACGTGCGGCGCCTCGCGAACGTGGAGCCACGCGAGTCGACGATGCGTCACCTCGAAAGCCTGCACGGACCGATGCTGTTGTCGGTCGGTCAGCTCATGCCGCACAAGCGTCCGGATTTCCTCGTCCAGATGATGCACGTCGCCGACACGTATCTCGGGATGAGCGCCTTCCTCATGCTGGTCGGCCATCAACGCCTCGACCGTTACACCCGCGCGATCCGCGAGCAGGTGCTCGACCTCAATTTGGCCGGTGTGCACGTGGTCGGGGCGGTCGACGAAGCCGATCTCGCGGCCATGTTCAGGTCGGCCGACCTGGTCGTGACCGCGAGCGAGCACGAGGGTTTCTGCCTCCCGTTGCTCGAGGCGATGACCTTCGAGAAACCGATCATCGCCCGCGGGTGCGCGGCGATTCCCGAGACCGTCGGGGACGCGGCGCTCCTCGTGCCCGAGTACGAGGGCCGGACGTACTTCGCGGAAGCCACGACCGCGCTTCTCGCCGACGAGAAGCTCCAACGCCGGCTCGTGGCCGCCGGCACGCGCCGCCTCGCCGAGCTCGAGCGGCGCCCGCCCGACGTCGCCGTTGTCGAAGCGCTGCTCGAGGTCGTCTGATGCGCATCTTGAACATCGTGCAGCGCTACGGCGAGACGATCGCCGGCGGCGCGGAGCAGTACTGCCGGGAGACATCGGAGCGCATGGCTCGGCGCGACCACCACGTCGAGGTACTCACCACGTGTGCGCGTTCGTACGTCGACTGGGCCGATGAGTACGAACCGGGGGAGTCGACGATCGAGGATGTGCGCGTCCACCGGTTCCGGGTCGCCGCGCCGCGCGACAACAACCGGTTCAGCGCGCTCAACCGCCGGATGGTCCAGGGCAGTGGGCCGCGCCCGTTGTTCCTCCAGCGCGAATGGATGCGCGAGCAGGGTCCGTGGTCGCCCGATCTGGTCACGTGGCTCGAACGCAACGCCCACCGGTTCGACGTCGTCGTCTGCTACACGTACCTCTACTGGACGACATGGGCCGCGCTCGAAGCCGTGCGCGGCCGCGGGGTGCCCCTCGTCGTCCACTCGACGATTCACGACGAACCGCCCCTGCGGCACTCCTTGTTCGACGCCGAGTTCCGCATCCCCGACGCGTTCGCGATGGCGACTCCGGAGGAGATCGGTCTCATCCGGCGCCGTTTCCATTTCGATCCGCCCGGCGCGGTGTGCGGCATCGGGGTCGAGGTCGCGGCCGACGCGGCCGACCCGGCGCGCTTTCGCGCCGCCTACGACCTCGGCTCGAAGCCGTATCTGTTGTACGTCGGCCGGATCGACGAGGGAAAGGGCGCGCTGGCCCTGGTCGACTACTTCATCGCGTACAAAGATCGTCACCCCGACGACGCCCTCATGCTCGCCGTGGTCGGCGACGACCTGATCGAGATCGCGAAGCGCGACGACATCATCGGAACCGGATTCGTCGACTTCCAGATGCGCGACGACGCGATCGCGGGCGCGCTCGCGCTCGCGCAGCCGTCGTTCTTCGAGAGCTTCTCGATGATCCTGACCGAAGCGTTCGCGTTCGGTCGGCCCGCGCTGGTCGAGGGCAAGTGCGAGGTGCTGCGCGGCCATGCGCACCGCAGCAACGCAGCAATTCCCTACGACGGTTTCGCCGAGTTCGAGTGCGCGCTGGAGATGCTCCGCAACGATCCCGCGCTGGCCGACGCGATGGGCGCGGCGGGCAAGGCGTACGTCGAGCGCGAGTACTCCTGGGATGCGGTGCTCGAGCGTTACGAAGACCTCCTGGCGCAGACCCTGGCGACGAGCCCCCGGCGGGCGAGCCGCACTCGCTCGTGAAGGAGCAGGTACGCGCGAACGCCACGGCGCTTCTCGAGCGCCTGAACACCGCGCGCGCGCCGTCGCCGCGCACCCGGCGGATCGTGCTGGTCCTGGCGCTCGTCCTGTTCGTCGGGGCCACCGCGCTCGCGGTGCGGAGCCTGCCGCCGTTGCCCGACGGCGACCGTCACCTATGGCTCTTCGGACTCGTGGCGATGCTCGCCGCCTGTTCGATCGTCGTCAACGGCGCCGAGTTCGCGTTGAGCGCGCGCTCCCTCGGCACGCGAGTCACCCTCCGCGAGGCGACGCGCATAAGCGTGTTGTCGACGGCCGCGAACTTGTTGCCGATTCCCGGCGCGGCCATCGTGAAGACGCGTGCGTTGCAGCGCCTCGGGGCGAAGCTGCGGATCGCGGCGACGCTCACGATCGCGATCGGCATCGTCTGGGTCGGGGTCGCCGGCGTCATCGCCGGTGTCCTCGTCGCCACCACGGGACACCACGGTGTTCTCGCGGCCGTGCTCACCGCCGTCGGCGCGGTCGTGCTCGGCATCGGGATCGCGATCCTGGCGGTCCAGAAGACGGAGCTCTCGTCGCTCGCGCTCGTCGGCTACGCGCTGGCGATCGAGGTCGCGAGCGTGGGTCTGGGCTCGATACGGTTCTTCCTCGTGCTGCGCGCGATCGGGTTCGGTGGTTCCGTGGCCCAGAGCGCGACGCTCGCGGCGACCGCGGTCGTCGCGACCGCGGCCGGAGTGTTCCCCGGTGGTCTCGGCCTGCGCGAGCTCCTGAGCTCCGCGATCGGGCCCGCCGTAGGTATGTCGGCCGCGGTCGCCACGCTCGTCGCCGCCGTAGAGCGCATCGTCTCGCTGCTCGTCGTCGCGCTGATGGCCCTCGTCGTGATCGCGACCGATCGCTCCGACCCCCTCGTCGATCCACTCGCGAGCGCGCAGTCGGGGAAGCCGACATGCGCGTAGTCTGCGTCGCGGGCGCCCGCCCCAACTTCATGAAGATCGCGCCGGTGCTCGGCGCCCTCGACGCCGCCGGGGCCGACACCGTGCTCGTCCACACGGGCCAGCACTACGACGAGGCCATGAGTCAGGTCTTCTTCGAGGAGCTCGACCTCCGCAAGCCCGACGAGCACCTGGGCGTGGGCTCGGGCTCGCACGCCGAGCAGACGGCACGCGTCATGGTCGCGTTCGAGACGTTGCTCGCGAAGCTGGCCGCCGACGTGGTCGTAGTCGTCGGCGACGTCAATTCCACGCTCGCCTGTTCGATCGTCGCGGCCAAGGGCGGATTGCTCGTTGCCCACGTGGAGGCGGGCCTCCGCAGCCGCGACTGGGCGATGCCGGAAGAGGTCAACCGCGTCGTCACCGACCGGGTCAGCGATTATCTGTTCGCACCGTCGGCCGATGCCGTCGAGAATCTGCGCGCCGAGGGCTATCGCGACGACCAGATCCATCTCGTCGGCAACGTGATGGTCGACACGCTCCTCCACAACGTCGAGCGGGCACGGACGCGCGGGCTGCCGCCGCAGCTGGCGTTGCAGCCGAAGAAGTACGCGTTACTCACGCTCCACCGCCCGAGCAACGTCGACGACCCGGTCGTGCTGGCGCGGTTGTTCGGAGCCGTCGGCGAAGTGGCGCGCCAGATTCCCGTGGTGTTCCCGGCGCATCCGCGCACGCGGGAGCGGATGCGCGGTCTCGAGATCCCGGCCGGGGTAGTGGTCACCGACCCGCTGGGCTATCTCGACTTCCTCGTGCTGCAGGCCGACGCCGCGCTCGTGCTGACCGACTCGGGCGGGATCCAGGAGGAGACGACGGCGCTCGGCGTCGCGTGCCTCACGTTGCGGGAAAGTACGGAACGACCGATCACGGTATCCGAAGGCACGAACCGGCTCGTCGGGACCGATCCGGCGGCGATCATCGCGGCCGCGCGTACCGCGCTGCGGGGCGAGGTCGAGGCTCGGTGCCCGGCGTTGTGGGACGGTTTCGCCGCGCCGCGCATCGCTCGGGTCATCATGGAGGGCGGAACGGCGGACGACCGGCTTCGCCCGACCGATCTGCCCGAACGCCGGTCCTGAGGAGTCCCGTGCGCGTTCTTTTCGACATCGTGCACCCGGCCCACGTGCACTTCTTCAAATATCTGTACGCCGACCTCGTCGCCGAAGGGCACGAGACGTTGGTGATCGCCCGCGAGAAGGACGTCACCCTCTCGCTGCTCGACGAATACGAGATCCCGTATACGAGCGTCGGGAAGTCGGGCCGCAAGGGACGTGCCGGGCAGGCGCGTGAGCTGATCGCCCGCGACCTCACGCTCTTCCGGGCTGCGCGCAAGTTCCGCCCCGACCTCGTGCTGACCCGCAACCCGGCCGGAGTGCAGGTCGCGCGCCTGTTACGCGGCGCGACCGGCGTGTTCGACACCGACGACGGCCGCGCCGCGGGAATCCACTTCCGCGCCGCGGCGCCGTTCGCGCACGTCATCACCACGCCCGACTGCATGCCGGAGGACTACGGCGCCAAGCATCGGCGCTATGCGAGCTACAAGGCGCTCGCGTATCTTCACCCGGCGCGCTTCACCCCCGACCCCAAGATCAGGGGTGTTCTCGGTGTGGGCGACGAGCCCTACGCGATCGTGCGCTTCGTCGAGATGGTCGCGTCGCACGACCGCGACGAGTCGGGAATGGGCTTCGACCACAAGCGCCGCGTCATCGAGCAACTGGCGGCCCGGGGCCGAGTGTTCGTGAGCTGCGAGGGCCCGATGCCCGACGAGTTCGCCGAGCTGCGTTTCTCGGTGCCTCCGCATCTGATGCACGATGCGCTCGCCCAGGCGTGGATCTGCGTCGGCGACAGTCAGACGATGGCGGCGGAGGCCGCCCTGCTCGGTGTTCCCGCGCTGCGCTGCTCGAGCTTCGTCGGACGGCTCGCATACCTCGACGAGCTCGAGGAGAAGTACTCGCTGATCGAGTCGTTCAGACCGCTCGACGCGCCGCGCCTCATCGAGCGTCTCGACGATTTCCGTCCCGACGACGCGGCTCTCGCTCGAACGTGGAGCACGCGGCGCGCCGCGATGCTCGCCGACAAGGTCGAGCTGACGTCGTGGTATCGAGAGATGCTCGCCGAGCTCGTCGGCTAGAGCGTCTCGCCCCGAAAGCCGATACCCCGCAAGCGTCCGCGCGTGTCGAGGACGAGGCGGCCGTGCTCGGCGATGTCGTCGTAGGGCAGATCAGCGTGGTCGACACACAGCACGACGAGATCTGCCGCGGCGATCTCCTCGACGGTGCAATCGACCCTCGGGAGCGGTGGCCCGAGTCGGGCGTCGGCGGGAACGTGCGCGTCGTGCGCGCGTACGTCGGCGCCGAGCGCGAGGAGTTGTTCGGCGATGATCATCGCCGGCGACTCGCGCCAATCGCTCGTGCCCGGCTTGTACGCGAGGCCGAGTAGCAGGATGCGCGAGCCGTTGACCGCGCGGCGTTCTTTGTTCAACAGAGATACGACACGGCTCACGACGTACTCGGGCATGCCCCGATTGACCTCGTTCGCGAGCTCGACGAAGCGGAAACGGTGACCGAGCTGCCGCTCGACGCGCCACGCAAGGTACGAAGGGTCGATCGGGAGGCAGTGCCCGCCGACGCCGGGGCCGGGCGTGAACCGCATGAACCCGTAGGGCTTGGTCGCGGCCGCGTCGATCGCCGACCAGATGTCGACGCCGAGATCGCGGGCGAACATCGCGAGCTCGTTGACGAGCGCGATGTTCACGTGCCGGAAGGTGTTCTCGAGCAACTTGGTGAGCTCGGCTTCCGCGGTCGACGTGACGGGGACGACCTTGTCGACGATGCTTCCGTAGAACGCCTCGACGGCTTCGAGCGAATTCGGTCCGATACCCGAGACCACCTTGGCGGTGCTCACGAAGGTGTACGACGTGTTGCCCGGGTCGATCCGCTCGGGTGAATAGCCGAGGAAGAAGTCGGTCTCGGCCCGCAGCCCACCCGCCTCGAGGATCGGCCGCAGGAGCTCTTCGGTAGTTCCCGGATACGTCGTCGACTCGAGTACCACGAGGGCGCCCGGTGAGAGGTAACGGGCGAGGTCTCGACCCGCGGCCTCGATGAAGGAGAGATCGGGCATTCCCTCGTTGAGCGGCGTCTGCACCGTGATGACTGCGATGTCGAAGTCGCGGAGATCGTCGGCGTCGTACGAAGGGAGGTAGCCGGCGCGCAACGCTTCGCCGAGTTGATCGCTCGATACGTCTTCTACGTACGAGCGACCGGCGCGCAGCTCCTCGATGCGAGCCGGGGTGATGTCGTAACCGACGACCGGGAAGGAGACCTCCGCGCACCGCATGGCAATCGGGAGGCCGACGTAGCCCTGGCCGACCACGACCACCTTGGCTTGGCGGTCGCGGACGCGTGAGGTGAGCCGGTTGAGCTCGGGCGAACTCATGGCGTCCCGGTGCTCTGGCTCTCGGTGGCGACGGGTACTTCGTCGCGGTCGCGCGACACGCGCACCACCAGGTCGGCGAGCAGACCGATCGCGAAGACCTGGAATGCGGCGAACAAGATGAGCAGGGTGTTCGTGGTGACGCGGAAGTCGTACTGGTTGAGGTCGTAGATCAACTTTCCGAGGCCCAGTGCCAACAGCGCGAACCCGGTGGGCAGGAAGAGGCGCAGCGGGTTGTACGAGAGCACCATCCGCACGACCTGGACTCCGTAACGGCGCGTGTCCTTGATGGGATGGAACTTCGACTCACCCGCGCGCTTGCCGTATTCGATCGGGATGTACTTCACCGAATAGCCGCCCGAGAGGAAGGTCATCGTCATCGTGGTGACGCAGGAGAAGCCCGTCGGGAGGTGGCGGAGGTATTGGCGCGCGACGTCGGTGCGGAACGCGCGGAATCCCGAGTTGAGGTCGGGGATCTTCGTCTTCGTGAGGAAGCTCGCGAGCTTGCGGATGAACCACTTGGCCGGCACGCGCAGGCTCTTCATCGTGCCTTCTTCGGTCGTGCGCGCGCCCACGACCTGGTCGTATCCCTCGAGCTCTTTCACCAAGCGGGGGATCGTGTCGTTCGGGTACGTCATGTCGACGTCGGTCCACACCGTGACCCGACCGCGCGCCGCAGTAGTGCCGGCTTTGCGCGCGGAACCAGAACCGCGGTTCTGTAGGAAACGGATGACGCGCACGTCGGGAATCGTCAGTGCGAGCTCGCCGGAACCGTCCGAAGATCCGTCGTCGACGATGATAATCTCGTAGCTGTATTCCGATGCATTCATCGCCGCCCGCACGCGTTCCACTTCTTGGCGGAGGTGCTCGACCTCGTTGTATACGGGCAGGATGATGGACACGTCGAGATCGGTGCTGGCGCCGGGGACGACGGGTGACGCGTGCTCGGTCATGGACGGCCAGCCTACGCGACCGGTTCGCAAAAGGATGGGTTGCGGAGCAGGGTGGAAGGCCGGTTGATCACTCAGGAGGCGTCCGAGCCCACGACCGACGAGTCCACGGCCGACGTGTCCCGCGATTCCACCGGGTTCTTCGCCGAGTGCGAGCCGCCGAGTTGGCTGCTCTGGTTGGCGCTCTCGGCCGCCGCGGGGGTCCTGTGCTTCGGTGCGGTCGGCCTGCTCCTCGCGATGAATGGTTGGTACCGACCGGCGCTCGCGTTCCCGATCGGCGCGGTCGTGTGGATCGCGCTCCTCTTGCTCGCGCGTCCCGTATGCGGGCCGAACCTCCGCGGCTCTCGGATCGCACACGTCTTCGCCGTGATCGGTGTCGCAGCGGTGGTGGCCATCACGGTCTGGAACGCTTCGCACGCGTCGCAACACGTCCTGGTCAATCGCGACGGCGGCTCCTATACCAACACCGCGCGCTGGATCGCACGCGACGGCTCACTTTCGGTGAAGCCCCGCGTCGGGCCGTTCGCCCACGCGTCGAGCGTGCAGTTCGACTCGCTCGCGGTGTACTCGATGCCCGACGGCACCTTGCAGTTCCAGTTCGCGCACCTGCTCCCGGTCGTGCTCGCCGAGGCGTATGCCATCAAGGGCGACGCGGGCCTGTTCCACGCGCCGGAGCTGCTGGCGGGGATCGCGCTGCTGGCGTTCTTCGTGCTCGCGTGGCGGCTCTTCCGCCGCCCGCTCTTCGCGTTGTCGGCGATGCTCGCGCTCGCCTTTCTCATCCCGCAGATCTCGTTCTCGCGCGACTCGTACTCCGAGATCCCCTCGCAGATCATCATCTTCACCGCGCTCTGGGTTCTCGTCTCGCCGCGTCTGTTGCCGACGTGGCGGGTCGCGCTCACTTCGGGTCTCTTCCTCGGCGCGCTCGAAGCGGTGCGCATCGATGCCGTCGTGTTCCTCATCGGGGTTCCGGTGCTCGTGGCGCTGGCGTGGATGCACGCCGACCGCCACGAGAGCCGGCGGCCCTTGTTGATGTCGATGGGCGCCTTCACCGCAGGGCTCGTGCCCGGCATGGTGCTCGGCTTCACCGATCTCACGCGTCACAGCGGGCACTACTGGCGCGATCTCTCGCACAACGTGAACTTGCTCGGCCTCGTCGTGGTCGCGTCGGCCCTCGCGTCGGCACTCGTCGCAGTCGCGTGGCCGGCGGTGTTCCCGCTCGTACGCGGCTGGCCGTGGCCGAGGTTCGCGACCGCCGCGGGAGTGCTCGCGGCACTCACCGGGTTCTTCGTGTGGATCGAGCGTCCCCACCTCCAGATACTCCACGGCAAGAAACCGACCGGTCTCGTCGGAGGGCTCCAGGCGGCCGAGCACGTCGCGATCGATCCGTCGCGCAACTACTTCGAACGTTCGCTCACGTGGATGGGTTGGTACCTCGGGCCGGTCACGCTCGCCGTCGCCATCATCGCCGCGGGATTCCTCGTGCACGCATTGCTCCTCGGACGCATGAGACGGGTCACCGCCGTGCTTGTCGTCCTCGCGCCGGGCAGCTTGCTGTACCTCTACAAGGCCGACGCAGTCCCCGACCACGTATGGGTGACTCGCCGCTTCCTCGTGAGCGCGTTCCCGTTGCTGCTGTTGCTCGCGCTGGGGCTGGCCGCCGCGGTTGCCGGGCGGTCGAGCTCGCGCTATCGCGTCCCTCTGCGCGTCGGCGCGGTGGCGTTCGCGATCGTCGCGGTCGTGTATCCACTGCACGAGATGTGGAAGTTGCGGTCGATCACCGAGCAACGAGGCTTCCTCGCGATCGTCCACGACGCGTGCGACGACATCGGTCCGCACGCTGCCGTACTCGTCTTGGAGGAAGACCAAGGCGACCTGTTCGACGACTGGATCCCGCAGGGTCTCCGGGGTTGGTGTGGCGCCGAGGTCGGGGCGACCCGAGGCGGAGCCGATGCCGGCACGATCCAGAGCCTCGCCCGGGCGTGGCGTAGCGAGGGCCGGAAGCTGTTCGTCGTCGCCAAGTCCGCCGACATCATCACCAAGGTGTTCCCGACCATCGCCGTGACCACGACACCACAGGCAACGAACACGAAGTTCCTGCGGCTGACGTTGACCCATCGCCCCAACGAGTACATGACGCAGGCGCTCGAAATCTCGGTGGCTCAGGTCCCGAGCGACTAGTCGGTCACGACGTGTCGGGCCCGGTAGACCTCGCGGTTCCCACGGACGGTCCGGCAGTCGGTGCTCTCGCACTCCCACCGTGGTTCGTCGCGATACTCGTGGCCGCGATCGCGTGGTGCGCGGCCGCGGGCGCGATAGGGATCGCGCTGCTCGTCGTCGGTTGGTATCAAGCGATCGTCGTCGGCGCCGGCGCGACGTTGGTGGCGGTCTGGGCAACGTTCGCCGTTCGCCGCGGTCTCGGCCGGCGGACGCACACCGACGGGCGGGCCGCGATCGGCGCGCTGGTGCTGGCCATCGCGTTCCTCGTGTTGGCGGGTGTGTTCCACTCCGAGCATCTGGTGCGCGACCGCGACCCGGCGGTGTACATCACGACCGGACGCTCGATCGCGCGCACCCACCAGTTGAAGCCGAAGACGCACATCGGCGCGTTCCACGATCCTGCCTTCGGCGACCCGGATGCGCGCTACGACCCCGACTTCTTCCCGATGCTCCCCGTCCTGTTGGCGCAGGGGTGGTCGGTGGGAGGCGATACCGGTCTGTTGCTCGTACCGCCGCTGCTCGGCGCGATCGGCGTTCTCGTCCTCTACGCGTTGGCCTCCCGGGTCCTCGGGACCCGCTGGGGACTCCTCGTGCCGATCTTCTCGGTGATCATGCCGCTCCAGGTCTGGTTCGCGCGCGACGCGTACTCGGAGCTTGTCGTGCAGGTGATGGTGCTCGGCGGCCTGTGGCTCTATCTGGAGGCGCGGGGCGCCGGGCGATCCGACATCGCGGCGTTGAGCGGTCTGCTCGTTGCCGCCTCGGCCCTCGCGCGTATCGACGCGCTCGCAATCGTCGTCGGCGCGATCGCGGTGACGGCCGCCGATTGGGTGCGTGACGATCCGACACCAACCCCTGTGCAGTCCCGTCGAGTAGTCGCCGCCTTCGGTGGCGCGCTCGTCGCGGGGACGCTCGTCGCGCTCGCGCTGACGTACGTCGTCGCGCACGACTACATCCACGCCCTGGGCGACGAGTACCTGGAGTTGGTCGGCGCCCTCGTCGTCGCGCTGGCCGCGTTCGTCGCGGTCGTGATCGTCCACCGATCGCGCCCCGGCATCGGGCGTTGGGTCCTCGACCGCACGTATATCTTCGCAACCGCGGTCGCGGGCGCGTCGGCGTTGGTGTTGTGGGCGTACCTGTGGCGACCGGATCCCGCGAGCGACATGCCCGTCCTCCCGCCCGGGAAACCGGTCACGCGGGCGTTCCGGCTCGCGCTGAACGGCTGGCACTTCAGCCGGTCGTTGCATTGGTTCTCCGCGTACATCGGCGTCGTCGGAGTCGTCGTCGCCTTCGTCGGATTCGTGGTGCTCGCGGCGCGCGCACGGCGGGGGAACCGCCCGGCCGCGACACTCTTCCTCGTCGCGGTTCCGGTTGCCGTGATGTACATCGCGCGTCCGAGTATCTCCGCCGACCAGCCGTGGGCGATGCGCAGGTATCTCCCGATCGTCCTCCCGGGCATCGCGGTCGCGGTCGTCGTCGCGCTGAAGGCGGGCTGGCACGCGATCCAATTGCTGCGCGGGTCTCTCGTGCGGTGGGCCGCGACCTCCGGCGTGGCGATCGTCACTCTGCTCGTCGTGGTACCGACTGCGCATGCCGCGGTGCCGCTCGTGCACGCGCGCATGCAGCACGGTGCGCTCGCGGCGGTCCACGACACATGCCGGCTCGCCGGTGACGACGGTGCGGTACTCGTGTACGGCGGGCACTTCCTCAACGACGAGCTCCCGGACACGATCCGGGCGTTCTGCGGAGTGCCGTCGGTCGAGGCGGCGGACGTCGACCTCGCCGATGAGGCCCACCAATGGCACGCGCTCGGGCGGAGATTCCTCGTCGTCACCGCGGTGCCCGATCAAGTGATGGCGGTCGTCCCGAACGCGCGGGTGATCGGTCACCACGTGATCGCCGACGACGACGACCCCGAGCGCGTCTACGAACGCGCGCCCGGGCGCTTCTACCCGCGCCCGGTCGAGTTCTCGGTCGTCGAGATCCCCGCACCCGACTGACGCGTCCACTGATGCGCGCTCGGGATTACACGTCCGAGCATCGCTTGCGCCACAATGCGTCGTCCGGCGGGTCTCTCCGTTGGAGATTGCGAGCCGGAGGGCGTTATGCCGAGTAAGTACCTTGTCGCGGTTCTTGCCGCATTGTGCGCGTCCTCCTTGTCGCTCGCGGTCGCGGTCGTCCCGGCCGATGCGACGGTTGCATTTTCGTTTGCGACGACGCCTTCGCTCAGCCCCGGGTACTCGGTGAACACGCCGAACTATGCCGTTTGGTGTTCGGGTTCTGCGACGACGCACGTGACGACCACCGGGAGCGGAAAAGTCATCGTCGGCGGCAAGTCGTTCACGAGTCCGGTCAGTCTCGACGTGCCTCTCGTCGTCGGCCAATCGCTCAAAATCGTCCGCGGAACTCATTCCTATTTCATCCGGTGCCTTCCGAGTGATTTCCCGAGCTACTCCGCGACCGTGAACGGGACCCCACAGGCCCCGGCGGTTCTGGTTACCCCGACCCTCTCCACGACTGCAGGAGTCAGGGGCAACTACGTCGTGGTGTTCGATGCCCACGGCGTACCGGTTTGGTGGTTCCGAGACGCGACCGGGGGGCCTCTCGATGCCAAGTTCTTCGGACCATCGACCATCGGATGGTGGAGCGGTGGTGCCTTTCACCTCTACGGACTCAACGGCGTCCTCGGACAAAACTTCACGGCCGGAGGCGGCGCCCTCGACAACCATGATTTTCAGCTCATGCCGAACGGAAACTATCTCGGCATCATTTACGCCCCTCGCGACAATGTCGACCTGTCGTCGTGGGGTCTTTCGTCCCAAGCTCAAATCGTCGACAGCGTGATCGTCGAGCTCGATCCGAACAGTCAGATCGTGTGGAGCTGGAGTGCTGCTGATCACGTCGATGTTGCCGCCTCGAACGTGAACTTCCGAGCCAACTTCCCCGATGTCGTCCACATGAACTCGATTCAGTACGTCGGTTCCGGTCAGATCGTCTTCAGCGCGCGTCACTTGGACGCGGTCTACAAGATCAACATGAGTACCGGCGCGATCATGTGGAAGCTCGGCGGGACACCAACGCCCAAGAGCTTGACCGCCATCGGCGACCAATACGCAACCGCCAACCCGGCCGCATTGTTCTCGGGTCAACATGACGCTCGGTTGTCCAACGGCCAACTGACTCTTCAGGACAACGGCACGACGCAATCGCGTCCGGTTCGGGCTCTCCGCTTCGCAATAAATGGAGCGACGCGCACTGCAACCGAGCTCGAGCAGGTCACCGATGCGCGTTTCAACGCGGCTGCATTCTGTTGCGGAGGAGTCGCCCGGCTGTCGAGTGGGCACTGGCTCGCGTCGTGGGGCACGGCTGACTACGTGACAGAACTGACACCGCTGGGCGCACCTGTGCTGACGATTTCTTACGGTCCCTACTTCTCTTACCGGGTCGCCACCGTCCCTGCATCGATCGCCTCGCTGCGTAACGGAATGGACGCCATGGTCGCACCGCTGCAGCTATAGCGCCCCGGCCGACGACTTCCTCGAAAATTCCGCGGATCCTTTTCCGCAAGCCCAGGGGTACGAGTTGCCTTCTGCGCGTCGCGTGACCTAAGAGCTTGGGTCGTGGCACTCGTGACCGTGTTGTTGGTGATCGGCATCGCGTGTGGAATCGCGGCCTGGTTCGTCATCCGGGAAGCGGGGCGCCTGGCCGCCGAGCCGCCGCCGCCCGTGTTCGATCCCGAAGAGGCGTACGAATGGGTCGTCGAGCACGTCCCCGACATCGTCGCCGCCACGCTCACGCCCGAAGACGTGCGGCGCATCCTCGACTTCCAGCTCGAGTACTTCCAACGCAAGGGCGTGACGGGCAACGGGTCATCGTCGAATCCCCCCGGTGACGTCGTGGTCGGCGGGGTCGAGACCGTCGAGTACATCCTGGACCGGGCGCGGGCGACCGGTGAGCAATACCTCCCCGAGCAGGTGCATGCCGTGATCGACACGCAGCTGGCCTACCTGCGCGAGATCGGGGCCATCGGTCCGCCGGTCGATTCGCCCCCCGACGACGGTCCGCGCGCTTCGTGACCGGGCTGTGAAGTCTGTTTCCTTATGTGAAGACGCGCGGAAAAGGGTTCCAAGACCGCACCCGGATCTGGTACAAAGTCGATACCGGAGAAAGGAGGTGGTCCATCAGATGCACGATAAATCTGGGACTTCGGAGGTGCGCGGCCGTTAGGCCGTCGTTCTGACTGGACCACCTGGCGGAATCCAAACCGCTGCACCACCGTCGTAGCTGCCGGCAATGGTCCCACCGGCGAAGAGGCGACGACGGGTCCGAATCAGTCGAACGAACGGGGGGTGCTTCGGCGCCCCCCGTTCGCGTCTGCGCGCACCCGCGCCGGTAGATTCTGCCCATGGCGCGGCCGTTGCAGTTCGAGCACTACCGCTATGTCGGTGACAAGCGCACGGGGATCGTCTACGACCTCGACCTCTACGGCGTCGATCCCGACGTGACCTCGGAGGTCGACGGGGTCCTCGCGGCGGAGACGTTCCTCGCGATCTCGCCGCAGACGCTCGCCGAGGCGCGCAACCGCTGCTTTCACCCGCATCGCTCGATCCGCGCCGCGGCCTCCGGCAGCTAAACGCGAGACGCCGGCGTCAGGCCGGGGTGTTCCAACACTCCGCCGGGACGGCTTCGCGGATGCCCTTGTGCTTGGCCGCGAACGCGACATCCGACAGCACGGGCTCGGAGGGAAGCGCCGCCGGATCGTCGGGCAGCTCGTCGTAGCCGACCCACGATGTGCAACCGCCGTACTCGTCCTTCCACGGAACCGTCAGTGCGTCCGCGAGACGGTGCACACGCAGCACCAGGACCCAGAGGGGATCGCGCCGCTTCCATGTGAACCGTGATTCCACGTAGTCGCGCGCCCAGACCAATTTGGAGTCGAGCGCGTCGAGATGCTCGGGCTCACTGATCGTCGCGACATCGACGATGTCGGCCCAGCCCTGCACCGTGATCGGGCTGCCCACCGGCGACGCGTCGGCGAGATCGACCCAGTGTGCGTAGGCGGGCTTGAGCAGCTCGGCCTTTTGATGTTCGGCGGTGGGCGAGAGCCAGCACCGCTTCGTCGCGACGTCGAAATGACGGCCGTCTTCGTGCAGACCACCCTTGCGGACGTCGACGATCTGTTCGCCTTCGAGCAGCGCGTGCACGATCGCAGCCCATTCCTTGAGCGCCGGCGCCTTCACGGTTTGGCCCTGGTTCGTGGTCGAGGCGGTCACGCGCGCCAGGATAACCACCAACATGGAGGAGCTCATCTCGGAAGGACTACGCCTGGGAGCGCATTTCGCGCGCCCGGCGGGCATGACCCGGGTCCCGGGATTGCTCGTCCTTCCGGGTTTTCCTCGAGGCGCGGGTGGCGCGGCCGCCCTCGGCAACACTGATCAGACGTTGTGCGACCGGCTCGCGCGCGAGGCGGGTTGGGCGGGGTTGACGTTTACGTTCCGGGGCACCGGTTCCTCCGAAGGCGACTTCTCCGTGGAAGGTTGGCTCGCCGACGTGCGTGCCGCGGTCGACCTGTTGCACGCGCGCACCGACATCACCGGTGTGTGGATCGCGGGCTTCCGCCTCGGCGGGACGCTCGCGCTGGTCGTTGCCGCCGACGACGAGCGCGTGCGAGGGATTGCGACTTTCGCGGCGCCGGCCTCGTTGCGCACCTGGGTACGCGAGCCGGAATGGTTCCTCGAGTACGCGCGCCGAACCGGCGTGTTGCGCACGACCGATTTCCCTCCCGATCCCGAAGCGTGGATCCGGGCAATCGCGAACCTCGACCCGGTCGCGGCCGCCCGGCGCATTGCACCCCGGCCGTGGTTGCTCGTGCACGGCAGCGCCGACGACGTGGTACCCGTCGAGGACGCGCGCCGCCTTGCACAGTCGGGCGGCGATTGCGTCGACCTGCGCATCGTCGCCAACGGCCCGCACCGCCTACGCCACGATCCCCGTGCGATCGCCGCGCTGCTGGGTTGGCTCGACCGTCAAGAGCCGTAGGCGGCACTCCGGGCGTCGGCGAGCACGGCGTCGAGGGTTTCGTCGAGCGTGTATCCCGGCGACCATCCGGTCGCGTCGACCAGCTTCGTCGGATCGCCGACGAGGCGAGGAACCTCGACCGGGCGAACGAGCGCGTCGTCGACGACGACGTCGAGCCGACCGCCGGCCCGGGCGGTGAGCCGGTCGGCGATCTCGCCGATCGACACGCCGGCGCCGCTGCAGACGTTGTAGACCTCACCGGGCGCGCCGTGCTCGACGAGGAGCCGGTACGCGCGGACGATGTCGCGTACGTCGGAGAGGTCGCGCACGGGCTCGCGCGCGCCGACCCGGATCGAAGGTGCGTGCGCCACCTCGGCTTCGACAATGCGGCGCGCAAGCGCGGGGACGACGAACCGATCCGACTGGCCGGGCCCGGTGTGCGAGAACGCGCGTACGCGCACCGTCTCCAATCCCGCGCCCAGCCAGGCTTGGAGTGCGAGGAACGACGCCGCGACCTTGCTGGCGCCGTACGGCGTCACCGGCCGCAGCGGTGCGTCCTCGCGCAGGCGGGCAACGTCGGGGTCGATCCGGCCGTACTCCTCGGAGCTGCCGATTGCGAGCACCCGGCGCGCTCCACACGCGCGTGCCGCGTCGAGGATGTTCGCGGTTCCTTCGACGTTCACCCGAAGACATGCGGTCGGGTCGCGCCACGAGGCGCCGACATCCGACCACGCGGCCAGGTGGTAGACGACGTCGGGCCGGTGCTCCTCGAACGCGTCGTGCACCGCGGCGCGGTTGGAGATGTCGAACGCGCCGCTCGCGTCGCCCGGTGAGACGACATCGTCGCCACACGCACGGAGATGGGCCAGCAGGTGCGGGCCGACGAAGCCGGTCGCGCCGGTGACGAGTGCCCTCATCCGGACATGGCCGCGCCGAGGGCGTGCCGGCGGATGGCGCGCGCGTAGATCTCGACGTGCGCGTCGACCGAGCGTTCCCAGGTGAACGTTGCCGCCCGCTCGGGCCCCGCGGCGCGGAGCCGGGTCGCGACGCTCGGGTCGTCGAGGATCGTCGCCAGCGCCCGCGCGAGTGCTTCGGGGTCGGCGGGCGGGACGAGCAGCGCGGCGTCACCGACGATCTCGTCGAGCGACGAGCCCGACGTGGTGACGAGGGGCGTGCCGCTCGCGAGCGCCTCGAGCGCCGGCATGCCGAAGCCCTCTACGAGCGACGGGTACGCGATCGCCTCCGCCCGGCGGAACAGCGCAGCGAGCGTGGCGTCTTCGAGGTATCCGGGTCGCAGGATCCGGGTTGCCACGCCGCTCGCCGCGATCGCGTCGCGGGCCTCGGCGACTCCCCAGCCGTCGCCTCCGGCGACCACGAGCTGCACGTCGGGATGCGCCCCGGCGATACGGGCGAACGCGCGCACCAGGGTGGGCACGTCCTTGCGCGGTTCGATCGTGCTCGCGAACGCGATGTAGGGCCGCGTGATCCCGTGCTTCGCCAGCGCGAGGAGGTCGGCCGCCTCGTCGACCGAGCCCGCACCGGCCGGGGCGAAGCGCGCGTGGTCGACGCCGTGGTGCACGACGACGATCTCGCCGGAGAGCCGAAAGCGCTCGCGCAATCCGTCGGCCGCGTCGTGGCTTCCGGTTACGATGATGTCGGCGCGTTGCGCGGCCGCCGCGATCATCCGTCGGAAGTAGACGACCTTTGAACGCTCGTGCCACTCGGGGTGATCGAAGAAGGTCAGGTCGTGCATCGCGACGACACTCGGCGTCGGCGAGTGCAGCGGCATCGTGTAGTGGGGACCGTGCCAGACGTCGGGCCGGATCCGGCGGGCAACGCGGGGCCCGGCCGCCTGTTCCCACGCCAACCGCGCCGGCCGCCGCTTCGGCGCGAGCGCGTGGAGCACAGCGGCCGGGGCGAGCTCGCGCCAGCGGTCGGTGTCGCCCCGCCGGGTCAGGAGGTGCAGGTCGACGTCGGTACGAGCCGCGACACCCCGGGCGATCGCGATCGTGTACACGCCCGCGCCGACCGGGCGGTCGGGAACAGCCGAGACGTCGAGCAGCACACGCACGGGCGGGAGTCTACGAAGACGGCCCTGAGGCGCGGGCCCGGGAGT
>DASYJT010000116.1:0-5426 GCA_035996165.1 Acidimicrobiia bacterium | reverse complement strand
TCCTTGAACGCGCCGGTGAACTGCAGGTTCTCGAACTTCAGCCAGACGTGCGCGCCGGTGATGGCCGAGAGGGTCTCCGACGGTGTCGTCGGGGTCAGTCGCACCGCGCCCCGAATGGTCTCGGCCGCGGCCTGCACGTCGGCAAGGGTGACCGGGGCGTCCACCGGCGCATCTTCGCACCCTCGGCCGGTCGACAGGGGTGTTGCGGCGTTAGATAATGATCGTTATCATGACCGAATGTCCCCAGTCCGCGACGCCACAGTCCGCGACACCTCGACCCGTGATCGCCTGCTGAGCGCCGCGGTCGACGTCTTCGTCGAACATGGTTACGAGGGCGCCCGTCTCCAGGACATCGCCCGCGCCGCCGGGCTCACCACGGGCGCGGTCTACGCCAACTTCCGGGGCAAAGACGAGCTCCTGTTCGCGGCGATCGGCGCCCGCGCCGACATCGAGATGGATTCGCTGCTCGAGGAGGTGCGCGATCGCACGCCGCGCGCGCTCTTGGAGTTGCTCGGCGACCGGCTCATGGCGGCCCGCAGCCAACCGCCGTTGCTGATCGACGCGATCGCGGCGGCCCGCCGCGACGAAGAGCTCGCCGCCGTGTTGCGCGCCCGGCTCGACGATCGTGAGCGCCTGCTGGTCGACATCGTCGAACGCGGCAAGCGCGAAGGCGTGATCGATTCCGAAGTCGACTCCGACGCGTTCGCGCGCTTCGGAGTGACTCTTGCAATGGGCGCGCTGGTGTTGCGCGCGCTGAAGATCGACGCGCCCGCGGAGGGCGCGTGGCACGACCTGATCTCGCGTCTTCTCGACGCCGTCTCGGAGGAGCAACCGAAATGACAGCCGAACTCATGGGTGACACACCCGACGACCAGCTCGACGTGATCCACGCCGTCAGCGCGGAGATCGGAACGATCTTCACGTGGGACTACGAGCGGTCGCGCCTGCCGCTCATGAAGCTCTACGAGAAGGCGAAGACGTCGCAGTGGAACGCGTCGACTGATCTCGACTGGTCGATCGATGTCGATCCGGAGAAGGTCGCCGACGAGCTGGGGCAGGGCGGCACCGCTCGCTTCCAGGCCCTGGCCGAGGCCGAGGACTCTCCCGTCAAGCACTTCGGCGACAAGGAATGGCGCCAGGTCGGCATCGAGTTGCAGAACTCCCTGCTCTCACAGTTCATGCACGGCGAGCAGGGTGCACTGCTCTGTACCGCTCGAATCGTCGAGACCGTCCCGTGGATCGACGCCAAGTACTACGCCGCCACGCAGGTCGTCGATGAAGCGCGCCACGTCGAGGTGTTCGCGCGTTACCTCGACGACAAGCTCGGTACGCAGTACGGCATCAACGAGAACCTGAAGGCCATCCTCGACGACATCCTCTCGGATCCGCGCTGGGACATCGCCTATCTCGGGATGCAGATCATGGTCGAGGGTCTCGCACTCGCGGCCTTTGGCCTGATGCAACAGATCACGAGCGAGCCGCTCCTGAAGAAGTTGTTGCGCTACGTCATGAGCGACGAGGCGCGCCACGTCGCGTTCGGCGTGCTGTCGTTGCAGGAGTTCTACAAAGAGTTGACCGATGTGGAGTTGCGCGAGCGCCAGGAATTCGCGTTCGACGTCGCGCGCCGGTTGCAGCGCCGGTTCGCGCACACCGAGATGTGGGCCCGAATGGGGGTCGACCCCGAGGCGATCTACCGCACGATGGACAAGGTAAATCCCCCCGCGCAGCAGATCTTTCAGCAGCTCTTGTTCTCGAAGATCGTGCCGAACTGCAAGAAGCTCGGCCTGCTCGACGCCGCCGACGGATGGCTCCGCCAACGCTTCACCGAGATCGGTGTCATCCAGTTCGAAGACTGGGCCGACACCGGTGATGAATACGCCGCGCTGGACGAGGTCGAGAAGGACCGCGCCGCCGCGAGCTGAATCGTCGGCGGCACGCGCTGGACGTGAGCGGCGGGCGCGGGCAGCATCCTCGCCGTGGGAGCACCGGATCGCGAACAGCTGAACGCGGCGGCGGATCGAGGGATGGTCGCCGCGTTCTGGGCGGCGGAGAACGGCGAGCTGCCGGCGGTCATTTCCGAGGCCGGCGATCGCACGCGCGCCGAGTTGAACGCCAACGCGAACAAGTTGGTGCGCGCGCTACGGGCACGCGGCGTGAAGGCCGGCGACGGGATCGCGCTGCTGTGCGCGAACCGGCCCGAGTTCCTCGAGACCGTCACCGCGGCGCGCCGCGCCGGACTGCGCGTCACGACCGTCAACTGGCACCTCACCGCCGAGGAAGCCGGTTATATCGTCGACGACTGCGAAGCGACCGCCTTCGTCGCCGACGCGCGCTTCGCCTCGACTGCCCGAGGCGCGGCCGACTTCGCGCCCCGCTTGCGCGCGTCGATCGCCGTCGGCGGGAACGTCGACGGTTTCGAGGAGTGGGAGAAGGTCCTCGCGCCCGAGTCGGGCACCGACATCGACGATCCGGTCGTCGGCAGCACGATGCTCTACACGTCGGGCACCACTGGTCGGCCGAAGGGAGTGCGGCGGCCGCCCGATCCGCGCAGCGCGCTCGACGTCGCGGCGCTGACCCAGTACCGCGGCGACCGGCACGTGCACCTCTGCACCGGTCCGCTGTATCACGCGGCGCCGCTCTCGTTCTCGCTGACCGCGCCCGCTTCCATGGGTGTGCCGATCGTGATGATGGACGGCTGGTCGGCGGAGCGCACGCTCGCGCTCGTCGAGGAGCACGGCATCACCCACACGCACATGGTGCCGACGATGTTCCACCGGCTGCTGTCGCTGCCCGAGCCGGTCAAGGAGCGCTACGACCTTGCATCGCTCGTGTTCATCCTGCACGGCGCCGCGCCGTGTCCGGTCGAAGTGAAGCAACGGCTGATGGAGTGGCTCGGGCCGATCGTCTGGGAGTACTACGCGGCGACCGAGGGCGCGGGCACGCTCGTCGGCCCCGACGAGTGGCTCCGCAAGCCCGGAACCGTCGGCCGGGTGAACCCGCCTGACCACGTGCGCATCGTCGACGAATCGGGCACGCAAGCCGAGCCGGGCACGATCGGCACGGTCTACCTCCGCGCCCCCGACGACGACCGGTTCGAGTACTTCAAGGCGCCCGAGAAGACCGAGGGTGCATATCGCGACACGCACTTCACCCTCGGCGACGTCGGCTACGTCGACTCGGACGGTTACCTGTTCCTGACCGACCGCAGCGCGCACCTCATCATCAGCGGGGGAGTGAACATCTACCCGGCCGAGGTCGAGGCGGCGTTGTTGGCGCATCCGGCGGTCGGCGATGTCGGCGTCGTGGGCCAACCCGACGACGAATGGGGCGAGATCGTGGTGGCTGCGGTGGAGCCCCAGACCGGCATCGAGCCCACGGATGCGCTCGGATCGGAGCTCGTCGAGTGGTGCCGGGACCGCATCGCGCACTACAAGTGTCCCCGTCGCGTCGTCTTCGTCGAGGCTCTGCCCCGGCACGACAACGGCAAGCTCTACAAGCACCAGCTGCGCGAGCAGCTCCGCCAGACATCCTGAGGTGAGTTGAAGTATGGGTATTTGCGACGGCCGCGTTGTCATCGTGACCGGTTCGGGACGCGGCATCGGCCGCGAGCACGCACTCGCGTACGCGCGTGAAGGTGCCAAGGTCGTCGTGAACGACCTCGGCGGCGACATGCACGGCGACGGCGGCTCGTTGAGCCCGGCGATGGAGGTCGTGGAGGAGATCAAGGCGATGGGCGGTGACGCGGTCGCCGACGGCGAGAACGTCGCCGACTTCGCGGGCGCAGGCCGCATGATCCAACGCGCGATCGACACGTTCGGTCACCTCGACACCCTCGTGAACAACGCCGGCATCCTGCGCGACCGCATGCTCGCCAACATGGAGGAGAGCGAGTGGGACGCGGTGATCGCGGTCCACCTCAAGGGCGCGTTCTCGCCGACCCGGCACGCCGCCGCCTACTGGCGCGACCAGGCGAAGGCGGGCACCCCGATCAAGGCGCGCGTGGTGAACACCTCGTCGCCGTCGGGCATCTTCGGCAACGCGGGCCAGACCAACTACGGCGCCGCCAAAGCCGGCATCGCCGCGTTCACGATCATCTGCGGTCTCGAGCTCGGCCGCTACGGCGTGTGCACGAACGCGATCGCGCCCGTGGCGCGCACCCGCATGACCGAGAATCTCGGCTTCGGCACACCGGCGGAGGGCGCGTGGGACGCGCTCGACCCCGCGAACATCTCGCCGCTGGTCGTGTGGCTCGGTTCCAACGACAACGACGACGTGAGCGGCCGGGTGTTCCTCGTCGACGGCGACCGCGTGTCGGTGGCCGAAGGTTGGCACCGCGGCCCGACCGCGACGAACGACAAGATGCGTTGGGAGCCCGCGCAGCTGACGAAGGTCATCCCCGACCTCGTCTCGAAAGCCGCCGAGCCCTCGAACATGCTCTCGTGATGAAGTCCGGCGTGATGCAATTTCGATCCGAGATCTAGGAGCAACAACATGGCGATGAACCTGGACGCCGTCGGTGCGGTCTCGAACCCGGCCCGCAACTCGTGGACCTCGAAGGACGCACTGCTGTACGCGCTCGGTACCGGAGCGGGTCAGGTCGATCCGACCGGATTCGAGCTCGAGTTCACCACCGAGAACTCGCAGAACGTCCAACAGCGCGTGCTGCCGACGATGCCGGTCGTGCTCGGCATGGGCGGCGGACCGGGCCTGCCGAGCTGGGGCGAGTTCGACTTCCGCATGCTCTTGCACGGCGAGCAGGGCGTGACCGTGCACGGCCCGATCCCGGCCGACGGCGAAGTCGACTCGGTCACCAAGATCGTCGGCATCTACGACAAGGGCAAGGCCGCGGTCGTGCGCCTCGAATCCGATTCGACCTACGTCGACTCCGGCAAGCCGGCGTGGACCACCCGGTTCGCGGCGTTCATCCGCGGCGAGGGCGGCTTCGGTGAGAGCCGCGGCCCGGAGATCGCCGACCCGCCCAAGATGCCCGACCGCAAGGCCGATCACGAGGTGGCGTACGCGACGCGTCCCGACCAGGCGCTGCTCTACCGGCTGTCGGGCGACCGCAACCCGTTGCACTCCGACCCCGAGCTCGCGAAGTTCGCCGGTTTCGACCGGCCGATCCTGCACGGGCTCTGCACGTACGGCGTCACCGGGCGCGCGCTGCTGCACGAGCTATGCGGCTCCGATGTCGCCAAGTTCGCCAGCATGGACGCACGCTTCTCGAAGCCCGTGTACCCGGGCGACACGCTGACCGTGAAGATGTGGGACGAGGGCGCGGGCGCGTCGATCTTCCAGACCGTGAACCAAGAAGGCGTGGTCGTGATCGACGGAGGTCGATTCCAACTGGCGTGACGCCGGGTCGTGCTAGCGATCGGCGAACAGTGCGACGGCGGCGGCTCCCACGAGGGGGCCGTCGTCGCGTA
>DASYJT010000115.1:0-10608 GCA_035996165.1 Acidimicrobiia bacterium | reverse complement strand
GTGACGACCATCTTGCTCGTAGAGGACGATCCGGCGCTGAGACGCGCGCTGCGCACGATGATGCGCAGCCGCGACCTCGAGGTGCTCGACGTGGCGACCGGAGAAGATGCGGTCGTGGTCGCGTCCAGCGGCACGCCCGATCTCATGGTGCTCGATCTGGGTCTCCCCGACATCGACGGTCTCGACGTGCTTCGCCGAGTGCGTGCGTTTTCCTCGATGCCGGTCATCGTGCTGACTGCGCACCACCAACAATCGGAAAAGATCCGGGCCCTCGACGCGGGGGCCGACGACTACGTCACCAAGCCTTTCGACACCGAGGAGCTCCTGGCGCGCGTGCGCGCCACGCTGCGGCGAGTTCCGCAGACGAATCCGACGCCGACCCTGGTGCGCGTCGACGGCGTCGAGATCGATCTCGCGCGCCGGCGGGTGTCACTCGACGGCACCCCGGTGCACCTGACCCGTACGGAGCTTGCGCTCCTCGAGCTGCTCGTGAGCCATCCGGGCAAGCTGTTGACCCAGGAGTTCCTGCTGCGCGAGGTCTGGGGCCAGGGCTACGGCAGCGAGAGCAACTACCTGCGCGTGTACATCGGTCAGCTGCGCAAGAAGCTCGGCGACGACGCCGCGCACCCGCGCCTCATCCTCACCGAACCGGGCATCGGCTACCGGTGGATCGCAGGCGAGGAGAACCCGGTCCGGCCCGAGTAGCGTCGAAATCATGTCGACGCGCCGGTCCCCCGTCCGGGTTGCCATCGTCCCGCACACGCACTGGGATCGCGAGTGGTACTCGGCGTTTCAGACGTTCCGGCTGAGGCTCGTCCGCCTCCTCGACGCGCTGCTGCCGATGCTCGAGTCGGATCTGTCGTATTCACGGTTCCTGCTCGACGGGCAGACCGCGGTGATCGACGACTACCTCGCCATCCGGCCCGAGGCCGCGCCCACACTGGCGCGGCTCGCGAGCTCCGGCCGGCTCGCGATCGGACCGTGGATGGTCCTCATGGACGAGTTCATGGTCTCGGGCGAGACCATGGTGCGCGACCTGCAGTTCGGGATCGCCCGCGGCTCGGAGCTGGGTGGGGTCATGGACGTCGGCTATCTGCCCGACATGTTCGGCCACGTCGCGCAGATGCCGCAGCTGCTCCGGCTGGCGGGATTCGAACACGCGGTCGTATGGCGCGGGGTTCCCGCGGCGGTCGAGCAGACCGCGTTCTGGTGGGAGGCTCCCGACGGCTCTCGGGTGCGCGCCGAGTACCTCTACGGCTCCTACTCGAACGGCCGCGACCTGCCCGACGACGCCAAGCAGCTGGTGCTGCGCGCCCGCGACTACGAGCACGAGCTCGGCCCGGCGCGTCTGGGCGACATGTTGATGATGAATGGCACCGATCATCAGATGCCGCAGCCGTGGCTGGGGCGCGTGGTCGCGGAAGCAAACGCTCAACAAGACGAATACGAGTTCGCGGTCACGTCACTCCCCGAGTACCTCGCGGACCAAACCACGGCGGGGCTCGTCACCGTCGAAGGTGAGCTGCGGTCGGGCGCGCGGGCGAACTTGTTGATGGGTGTGGCCTCGAACCGCGTCGACGTGCACCGGGCGTGTGCGCGTGCGGAACGGTCGTTGGAGAAGCGGGCCGAGCCGCTGTCGGCGCTGTTCCTACCTGCCGCGCAGTACCCGTACGCACTCACCGACGTCGCGTGGCGCAAGCTCGTGTTGAACAGCGCGCACGACTCGTCGTGCGCGTGCAGTAGCGACGAGGTCGTCGATCAGGTCCTTGTGCGCTACTACGAGGCGCGTCAGATCGGCGACGGTCTGACACACGACGCGATCCGCGCGCTGGCCGGGCAGGTCGCGGCCCCGGTGGGCGCAACCGTCGTTGCGAACCCGACCGCCCGGCCGCGTTCCGGGCTGGTCGATGCGCGCGTGCCCGGCACCGGCCCGTGCCATTTCGTCGGTCCCGGCGGCGCCCCCCACACCGCCCAGGTGCTCGACAACGCGGCCAACGAGGGCTTCCAGACCATGGTCACCGGCCAGAAGGTGCGTTGGGTGCTCGACCTCATGCGGGCGAGCGAATTCGCGGGCCGCCAGATCCACGCGTACGAGGTGACCCCGGTCCCCAACACGTCGGATCAACACGACATCTTGCTCATCGAGGCCCGCGGCGGTGACGAGCGCATCGACCTGACCGAGTTGAAGGAACAGATGCTCGCGCTCGGCGAGGCCGGCCAGACGATCAGCTTGCGCGTACAGGGCGCGCCGGTGCGCCGAGTCCTGTTCGACACCGGCGAGATCGACGGCTTCGGCTGGTCGTCGTTCACGGTGGTCGAGGGGCCGGCGCCGGTGAGCGCACCGGGCGCAACCACTGACGGAGGCGTGCTGGCGAACGAGTTTCTTCGAGTCTCGGTCGATCCCGCCGACGGCACCTACACGATCGAATCCCCCGACGGACTCCGGATTGCCGGATGCGGTCGCCTCGTCGACGACGGCGACGGCGGCGACACCTACAACTACTCGCCGCCCGACGACAACCTCGTGGTCGACCGGCCCGACGCGGTGCGCATCCACACCGGCGAGACCGGACCCGTGCGCGCGCAGCTCGTGATCGACGCCGACTACTCGTGGCCTGCGTTCGCGATCGGCGACGTCCGGCTGTGCACCGCTCGCAGTCAGGAGACCGTACGCGCGACGGTGCGCACCACGCTGGAGCTCCGCCGCGGCGAACGATTCCTGCGCGTCACGCACGAGATCGACAACCACGCACGTGACCACCGCCTCCGTGTGCACTTCCCCCTCCCGACCGCGGTCACGGGCTCCGACGCGGAGTGCGCGTTCGCGGTCGTGCACCGCGGGCTCACCGCCGAGGGTGGTGTGCACGAGTTCGGCCTACCGACCTTCCCGTCCCGCCGTTTCGTCGACGCGTCCGACGGCGCGGCGGGTCTTGCACTCCTGCACGAAGGGTTGCTCGAGTACGAAGTGGTCGATGGCGGCCGCGGCATCGCGCTCACTCTCCTGCGCGCGGTGGGCTACCTCTCGCGCACCGATCCGCAGCTGCGCCCGAACCCCGCCGGGCCGCCCGACCCGCTCGAGGGTCCGCAGCTGCAGGGGAGCCAGCGCGCCGAGTACGCAGTGCTCGTGCATGCCGGCGACTGGCGCTCGGCCGATTGTTTCGGCGCCGCCGACGCGTTCCTGGTGCCATTCGAGCGCGCCCGGGTCGCTCCGCACACCGACTCGTCGCGACCGAGCGCCGGGTCGGCACTCCGCGTCGACGGCGCCGAGGTCTCCGCGGTCCAGCGCGTTCCGGGCGGACTCGTCGTACGCGTCTTCCGTACCGCCGCCGACGCCGGCTCCGTGACCGTCGAACACGAGGGCGTTCCGGCGCGCGGCTTCGTCATCGACCTGCGCGGTCAGCCCGTCGTTTCCTTCGAAGGCGAAGTCGAGCTGCGACCGTTCGAGATCGCCACGCTCCAGATCACCGACCACACCTAAGCGCCGGCTCGGGCCTCGCGAGAAGCTCCACCCCACGATTCCAGTGCGCCCACGGGCGGGACCACCCGTGGGCGTGCTCTTTTTCGAGATCCCCCGCGGCGGCGCTCGGCGTGCGAGACCGGATCGACGAGGCACGCTCGCCTTGGACGCGTCGCTTACCAACGGCTTTCGCTCTTCGCATCCGATGCGTATGCCCGCATGCAAGGGAGACGTGGCTCGGCACGGTTGAAGCCGAGAGGAGGTGAGATGCCCATGAACCCATTCCAGCCGTGTCTTTGGTGCGATGGCGCCGAACACTGCAATGACGATGCACCGTGCGAACCGTGCACCAAAGCGAGCCGTGCGCTGCCGCAGCACGAGTACGACGAAACCGACGCTGACTGAGTCGCTCCGCTTGGGTGGTCCGGCCATCGGTCGGACCACCCGTTGTCAGCGTTGCTCGTCGAAGTGGGCGCGAGAACCCTCGATGGCCTGGCGCACGACATCTTCGACGTGGTCGACGTCGATCCCGAGCGCTTGACCTATGTGGACCGACCAGATCTCCGAACGCAGATTGTTCTCGAAGTCGAGATCACTCCGAATGTCGGAACGACGACCTTGCCGGTTCTGGGTGACCATCACGAACGTTGCCAAGAAGATCGCTTCGAGGCTCACCACCATGGTCAGGAGTCCGAACGGGAAGGCGTCGAACTCGCGAGCGACGCCGAATGCGCCGACATTCACGAGAATCCACAGGGTGAACCACGCCGCATGGATATAGACGAACCGCAACGACCCGGCGAAGCCGGTGATCCGATCGGCGGCGCGATCTTGCGCCCGGGTGATCCCCTTGAGGAGAACGCTCTCGCTCCGCGAGTGGTAGTGCTCGATCTTGTAGAGGTTGCCGTCTTCGACGCCGTCGGCGCGATCGATCGCCCGGCAAGCCGCACACGTGATCGGAGTATCTGTCGTCATGCAGCACACCGTAGATCCGACCCACTAGAAATAGTGCTCGTATGAAGCGTCGAACTCGCATCCTCGTCGTCGGGGCATCGGTGTTGATCGGCGTATTCGCGTTGATGCAACTCGTTCCGTACCGCATCTCGAACGGCCCGGTCACCGCCGAGCCGAAATGGGACAGCCCGCAGACGCGAGCGCTCGTCGTGGCCGCTTGCTACGACTGTCACAGCAACCAGACCAAGACACCTTGGTACGGCAAGATCGCGCCGGTGTCGTGGTGGCTCAAGGGCCATGTCGACGACGGCCGCGCCGCGGTGAACTACTCCGAGTGGAACAAGCCCCAGCGGAAGGCACAGAAGTCGGCCAGGGCGGTCCAGCAAGGCTCCATGCCACCCTCGTACTACACCTGGTTCGGCCTGCACTCGAAGGCGAAGCTCACCGCCGCGCAGCGCGCCGCGCTCGTTGCCGGCCTGATCAAGACGCTCGGCGGCTGAGGTTCGCGCTACGGGCGCAGGAGCTGATACGCCTCGACCGGGTCGATGAACCCGGCGAGGTTGTACTTACCCGCGGCGACGAACACGTATCCGCCGCGCACGCGCGCGAGGCGCTGCTGCAAACCCGCATCCGTCAATGCGGTGCCCGCCTCCGCCGAGGAGACCAAACGCGCCGCGAGGTTCACGATCGGCCCGTAGAAGTCGCCCTGCCGCACCATCACGTCCCCGAACGCCACTCCGATGCGCAGCTTCGGAAGCCCGGCCGCCGCGCACGCCTCGAGCAGGTCCAGCGCCAGCGAGCAGGCGATCCCGGGCGCGTTCGTCACGAACATAACCGCGTCGCCGATGCGCTTCACGACGTTCGCGCCGGCGGCCGCGATCACGTCACCCGTCGTCGCTTCGAAGCGGTCGAGCATCAGCGCGAGGTGATGCGGCTCGAGCTCCTGCCACAGCCCGGTGTACCCCGCGAGGTCGGCAAATCCGACCGCGAGCTGCACGACGTTGAGGGCCGACGTGGGCGCATCGACTTCGGAGTACCGCCGGCCGATCGCCTGGAGATGGTGGCGGTGCATCGAGTCGATCACGTCCGAGATGCGCGGGAGCACGGCATCGGCGACCGCCTGATACGTCCGCGCCACGTCGACGAACTTCCGTTGCTCCGTGAGCGGCGCCTCGATGTTCGAACGCAGCAGCGAGACCTCGGCCTCCGCGACGCGGCGCACGGCTTCGCCCATCGTGCGCATCAGCTGCAGCACCTGCTCCTCGGCGACGAAGGTCGCGAGCAACGCGAAAAGCCGGAACATCTCGATGTCCTGGGTCCCGAACGTGCGCTCGAACGGTCGAGGGTCGGTGAATCCGGCTCCTCGCCAGAGGTTCAGTGCGATGACGGGATCGATCTCGGCGGCATCCACCGTCTCCGAGAAGGTCAGGCCGTCGCGTCCGATCCGCAGCGTGCGAAAGGCGGCGAAGCTGATCAGCCCGCCCTGCTCGTCGGCGCGGACCAACTCGGGGATCGACGCACCGATCTCGTCGAGCAGGAACTCGAACAGCTCGAGCCGCTCGGCGGCCGCGGGATCCCCGGGGTCGTAAAGGTCTGCCGCGATCAGGTCGTCGATGTGCTCGCTCACGGCACGCTCACGAGAACTGTTCGGGCGCGTCGACGTTCGTCCCGGGTACCGCGGCGCGCGTACCCATCGACAGCAAGGTTGTAGGCGGCTCGGCGAGCAGCGTCTCTCCGACCGGCTCGGTCGACTCCCACGCGGGATCGAGCGCGGGCGCCCGCACAGTGAGACCGGCCGGCACATCCCACAACAGCGCGGGGCGCGCACCGTGCCAACGCACGGCGAACGAGCACACGCCGGAGCGCAGCGGCACGTCGTGCGCCGCGATCGACTGACCGAGCCACGCGGCGCGGAACCCGGGAACCAGCTCGATCGCGCGCCGGTCCTCGCGTACCAGCGCGGCGCGCGTTTCCGCGAGCAGTCCCGCCCCCGGCCCCCGCTTGGCCCGGCGGCGATCGCGCGTGCGCAGGTGGCCCCACATCTCGACCGCGTCTTCGTCGAATCCCCACGCCTCGAGCGAGCCGAACGCGTCGGCCGAACGCGGCGCCAGTAAGAGGTCGGCGCGCGCCGTGTCGACCTCCGACTGCAGCGGCTCCGGAAGCTCGGTGCGCATGCCGCGGTCGAGCATGCGGTCCCAGGCCCGCTCGACCGCGCCGGCGTCGGCCAGCTCCCGCACGTCGACTCCGGATCGCCCGACCAGCGCGATCCGCACCTTCGTCCGATGCGGGATGGGGAACACCAGACCGTGCTCGTCGTCGACCGCGCCCGGCCGCCGCGCCCACGCGATCAGCGATTCGCCGCCGACCCGCAGACCGTCGTCGTCGATCACCATCGCACGCGCACCAGCACCCGCACCCGGCCCGTCGACCACGAACCCGACTGCGATCGCCTCGGGCGAGACGTTCTCGACCTCGATCACCACGATGCCGCCGTCACCGTCGCCGACCGCGTACACGCGCTCGAGCGCGTCGCCGCCGCCCACCCGCACGCTGGTGTGCACGATCGGCGCCGCGTGCGGGCGCGTCCGGCGTGCGGGCGCGTCGAGGCCGGGAACCAACCAGTCGTTGCCACTGCGGATGTGCCATCCGATGCGCACCGAGTTGTTATGGACCGTGCCGTCGGTATCGACCTCGGCCGTGATCCCCGTCGTCAGCGTGCCGACACCGATCATCTCGCCACCCGTTACCGCATGCCGTGGAGCTCGGGTTTCGCCTTGCGGAGCATCAGCTCGGGAACGAGGTCGGCCGGACGCGCACCCTCGTAGAGCACGCGTTGCACGAACGACGCGAGCGGCATCTCCACCTTGTGGCGAGCCGCGAGCTCGAGCACCGCGGTCGTCGACTTCACGCCTTCGGCGACCATGTTCATCTCGTTGATCACGTCGTCGAGCGGGCGTCCCTTGCCCAGCTCCACGCCTACATGACGGTTGCGACTCTGCGGGCTGCTACACGTGGCGATGAGATCGCCCATCCCCGCGAGGCCCGCGAAGGTGAGCGGGTCGCCGCCCATCGCCGCGCCCAGCCGGGCGAGCTCGGCCAGGCCGCGCGTCATCAGTGCCGCTTTGGTGTTGTCGCCGTAGCCGAGGCCGTCGGCGATCCCCGCCCCGATCGCGATCACGTTCTTGAGTGCGCCCGCCATCTCGCAACCGACCACATCGGGGTTCGTGTACACCCGCAATGTCACCGCGAAGAACAGCTGCTGCATCTCCTCGGCGATCGCGGTGTCGGTCATCGCGACGACCGACGCCGTCGGCTGACCGGCCGCAACTTCGCGCGCGAGATTGGGCCCGGTGAGCACGCCCACACAGGCAGCCTCGTGACCCTCGAGCACCTCACACGCCACCTCGGTCATGCGGGCGAGGGTGCCCTGTTCGATGCCCTTGGCCAGGCTCACCACAGGGACGCGCGGCCCCACGAAGGCCCGCGCTTCGCCCAAGACCGTACGCAGCCCGTGCGACGGAACGCCCAGCACGAGCACGTCGGCGTCGGCGCACGCCTCCTCGAGGGATGCGGTTGCGTGCAGACGCGACGGCAACTGGACACCCGGGAGGTAGGTGGGGTTCTCGTGCTCGTCCCGGATGTGGTCGGCGAGCTCGGGGCGCCGGGCCCAGAGAGTGGTGGCGACGTTCCCGGCCGCGATCGCGGCGACGGCCGTCCCCCACGACCCCGCGCCCACGACCGCGATGCGGGTCACGCCGGCCTCCGGTGCGCCGCCGCCGTCTCCGGCGCGCGCCACCACCACGCGTCCTCGCCCGCGGCCGGCCGCTGCGGATAGATCTCGCGGGCGCGCGCCACGCACTCGGTGATCGCGTCCATGATGCGCAACGTCGCGTCGCGCACGTGCTCGCCCTCGCCGACGTGTACGGGCTCACCCACTACCGCGACCTGCGCGACGCCCCATCTCAGATGAGGCTTGCGGCCTTTCATCATCATGCGGTGCGTCCCCCACAACCCGACCGGCACGACCGCGATCCCCGACTCCTGCGCGAGTCGCGCCGTCCCCGACTTGCCGCGCATGGGCTCGAGGTCTTCGGAGATCGTGCCTTCGGGGAACACCGCGACGCACTCGCCCTCGCGGAGCGCGGCGACCGCGGCCGAAAGCGCGCCGGCGGAATCGGCGTTGCCCCGGTTCACCGGGATCTGGTGCGCGGCCCGCAACAACGTGCCGAGACCCTTCACCCGGAACAGCTCCGCCTTGGCGAGAAAGCGGATACGGCGCTTCTGCTGATCCGCGACCCACGCCAACGTCAGGGGGTCGAGATACGACACGTGGTTGCTCGCGATGATCGTCGGACCGTGCGCCGGGATGTTCGTCGCACCCTCGATGGTCCAGCGCAAGCCGTGCCGCAACCAGGGCCAGAACACCGCCTTCGCGGCGGGATACACCGCGTCCACGGTCGGTAGCATACGCAGCAAATGCCGAGCCGCTCCCGAGACGATGCGGGGATCGTCGTCCCGCTGCGGTCGTTCACGTTGGGCAAGGCGCGGCTCGCCGCCGTGCTCTCCGAGACCGAACGCGAGGCGCTTGCACGATCGATGGCGGAGTGCGTCGCGGCCGCGGCCGGCACGCGTCCGGTCGCCGTCGTGTCGAGCGCGCCCGAGGTCGTGGCCTGGGCCCACGACCACCACTTCGACGTCATCGACGATCCCGGCTCACTCGATGGGGCAGCCGCCGCGGGAAGGGCATGGGCCGGGCGCCGCGAGCTCGCGCGTTACGCAGTGGTTCACGCCGACCTTCCCCTCGCGCGGTCGCTCGACGCGATCGTCGCCGACGGCGGCGCGCCGATCGCGGTGATCGTCCCTGACCACCGCGACGACGGCACACCGGTGCTCTCGCTTCCGACGGCGGTCCCGTTCACGTTCGCGTACGGACCGGATTCGGCGGCCCGGCACATCGCCGAGGCCGAGCGGCACTCTTTGACCATTCGCATCGTGCGCGACCCGGCGCTGGCTTTCGACGTCGACCTCGCCGACGACCTGGCCGCGCTCGACGCACTGCGGCGCATGCTCACGCCATGACCACCACGGTCGACCTCCCCACTCCGCGGCGGGTCCTGGCGGTCGGTGCCCATGCCGACGACATCGAGTTCGGGTGCGGGGCGACTCTTTCGAGGTGGGCGTCCGCCGGCGCACACGTGACGATGTGCATCTGCACCGACGGATCCAAAGGGACCTGGGACGGCGATGCCGACCTCGGCGCCCTCATCGCGAAACGCGAGCAGGAACAACGCGACGCCGCCGCGATCCTCGGCGCGGTCGACGTGGTATTCCTGCGCTACGTCGACGGCGAGCTCGACAGCGGACTCCAGCCCCGCGCCGCGGTGTGCCGGGTCATCCGCCAGTCGCGCCCCGACGTCGTGCTCGGGCACGACCCCTGGCAGCCGTACCGGATCCATCCCGACCACTACCACGCCGGGATACTCGTGACGTCGGGCATCGTGGCCGCGCGCGATCCGCACTTCTTTCCCGAGCAGGGAGTCGCGCCGCATCGCCCGGAGACGTTGTTGTGCTTCGAGCCGGGCCGGGTCGACCACGTCGAGAACGTAGACGGCCATGTCGATCGCAAGATCGAGGCGCTGCTCGCGCACCGCAGCCAGTGGCGGTCCACGATGGCGATCGACGAACGTCCCGACGACCAGCGCGCCGCATTCGCGGCGAAGCTGCACGCGGAGGCGCGGGCGGCCGGGTTGCGGGCGGGGCTACGCGCCGCGGAGGCGTTCGCCCGCATCGACGACCTGTAACCGACCGCAGACGCGAAGAAGGACCCGGTTGCCCGGGTCCTTCAACGAGACGTCTGCAGCGAAGTTATTTCTTCTTCGCTGTGCGCTTGCGCGTCGTGCGACGCACCGCACGCTTCGCGGGCGCCTTCTTCGCGGCCTTGCGACGCTTCTTGGCCGGAGCCTTCTTCTTCGCCGCCTTACGCTTGGCCGGAGCCTTCTTCTTGGCTGCCTTGCGCTTGACGGTCTTCTTCGCCGCCTTACGCTTCGCAGGAGCCTTCTTCTTGGCTGCCTTGCGCTTGGCGGGAGCCTTCTTCTTGGCCGCTTTACGCTTGACGGTCTTCTTGGCCGCCTTACGCTTCGCGGGGGCCTTCTTCACGGCCTTGCGCTTGGCCGGAGCCTTTTTGGCAGCCCTTTTCT
>DASYJT010000114.1:0-8880 GCA_035996165.1 Acidimicrobiia bacterium | reverse complement strand
GTCGTCCTGGAGTACGGCGAGCACCGTCGATCCCCAGCCGTGCGACTCGCTGTCGCCGGTCTGGCGCGCGTCCCAGCTCTCCCACGTGAACGTCGCGCCTTCCTTCAGGATCTGCGCGTACCCGGGGCGGCTCGGATCGGTCAGCGCGGTGACGATCGCGTCGTCGCGATGGGTCGCGTGCAGGGCGTCGAGCAGCACGCGGTAGTTGACGACACCCATCCGCGTTCCCAATCCGACGACGTACTTCGACACGGCCTTGGTGTGTGAGGTCGGCACCACACCGAATGCGAGCGCGTACGCGTTCGCCTGTTGTGACGCATGCGCGCTGCGCGTGCCGTCGGGGTGCAACCCGTCGACGAACATGCCGTCGGCGCGTTCGAGGTGTGTACGCAGCGCGGCGCCCAGCCCCGACGCGCGTCCCGTTTGGGTCTTACTCTCGCTTGCGGGTCGACCGAGCGCGCGCGCCATCGCGGCGACGCGGCGGAAATCGTCGTACGCGAGCACGTTGAGGGTGGTGCGCACGCTGGTGTTCATGTCGTAGCCGTACCGCATCTGGGGCGGCCAGTCGACGAGCCCGAAGAGATAGTCGCCGTCGCCTCCCGGCAGGTTCGTGACGAGGCCGGTCTTCGGATCGATCGCGGCCGCGAGATAGTCGGCGATGTTGCGGACCACGGGATAGAGAGTGGCGAGCTGTTCGCGGTTGCCCGTCGTCGTCCATACCCGCCATACCCACTGCACGTAGGCGAGGGTGGAGTCGGGGATGTCGCGCTTGCCGTCGCCGTTCGGGTAGACCGCGTTGACGCGGCCGTCGGGCCAGAACCTCGCTTGGGAGCGGGCGAAGTCGCGCAGCGCCTGGAAGGTCATCGACCGTTCGCCGAAGGCCGCCATGGTTGCCGTCGATACGTCGTAGGCGTCGCCGAGGAACTGGCCCTTCTCCCGGGTCGGGGTGTCGAGGAACTGTTCCTGCGTGTCGTAGAGCGCGGAGTTGCGCGCCAGGTTCCAGACCGCGTCGACCCGCGGGTCGGAAGTATGAAAGCGCGCCGCGTTGTCGTCGGGCATGGCAGCGTGGCGCGCCGCGACGGTTACGGCGGCGCGCGTCAGAGGCTCCGGCGCGCCGTCGACCTCCAGATAGCGGAACCCGAGATATCCGAAGGGCCGGAGCTCCTGCGCGCCGGCCCGCAGGTCGAAGTCCCAATGCATGTCGGTCTGCTGGTGCCCGCGGGTGGTCGACACATGGCCGTCGGGATCGAGAAGGTCGCCGGCGACGAGCTTGACGGCGCGGCCCGCGGTGCCCCGACGGATCTCGACGACGGGCGTCGCGCCGATCACCTTGCCGAAGTCGGCGACGTACGCGCGGCCGACCCGTTTCAGGGTCACCGGTTGCATCGACTCGTAGACGATGTGGGTGCGTGCCGCGACGAGGTGGCGGAAGAGCGCCCACGGATGTGGTCCGAGCACCGTCGCCGGCAGCCAGGCGGCGGCCCCGAACCCGGGGCGGTCCCAACCGGTGGGAACGAGGCGTTCGTCGACATGTTCTACGAAGTCGCCTTCCTCGTTCCGCGGCGCGCCCGGGATCCAGGGTCCGCTGTGGGTCAGCCACGACGCGTCGGTCGTGAACACCTGCCGGACCCCGTCGGCGTGGTCGATCGTGATGCGGGCGATCATCGGATCGGGAGACGGCGGCCGACCCTGGCCGCCGGTCGACCAGTGCGTCACGAACGCGAAGACGTTCCGGGCGCCCGGGCGCACCAGCTCGGTCACGTCGGTCGTCTCGTAGTACTGCTCGTCGGGATAGGAGAACGACGGGCCGTGCGCGGCGAGCGTCCCGTTGACGCGCAGCTCGTACTGCTGGCCCGCGGCGGCGTACACGCGGGCGCGCACGATCGGGCTCGCGTCGAGCCGGGCTTCCTTGCGCAGCAGCGAGAAGTCGTCGGATCGTGCCGCGTAGCCTCCGCCGCGGCGGATCCACGACGCGTGCCAGTCGCCGTCGGCCAGCCCGGTGTCGAAGTGCGCGTCGGCTGCGTACGGCCCGAACGTGCCGCTCGCGTCCTGGGTTCGCACGGTCCACCAGTACCGGTGGTCGGGCGCGAGCCGGAGGCCGGCCGCATGTACGTACGACTGCTCGTTGCTCGTGGTCGGACCGCTGTCGAACAGCACACTGTGCTTCCCGCTCGTCGGCCCGTCGCTCACGACGAGCTCGTAGCCGAGTTGCGTCTCGTTCCGGTCGGGATCGTTGACGATCCAACCGAACTCGGGTGGGCCCGTCACCGCGAGCGGTGCCGCGTCGTCGTCGACCGTCAGGCCCGTGGGTGCGGCGGGCGGGTGATCAGTCGAGCTCGCGGGCATCGCCGCGCCGCTCGTGACGAAGGTGATCACGGTCAGCGCACCGACTACAACCCCCACGCGTTGCCCCAGCCGTCGCACGCGCGGAGTCTGCCACTGGGACGGTCGGCGTGACGGTCACGTGACGGTGATCCGCTGCGGCCGTCGAGTCGGCGGCGCGAGGATCGACGCGGTGAAGCGCCAAGCGATCCCGGCCCCGACCAGTGCCGCGCACGACACGTACACGGCGCTCGCCCACGGGGTCGCCGCGTCGGTACCGGAACCGAGCCCGTGCAACATTGCGATGGGCCAGCACGCGTACGCGCTCCAGTGCACGGCGCGAAACACGCGGTAGCCGATCCGCTTCCGGGCGAGGCTCGTGACGACGAGCGCCGCGAGCAAGTCGATTGCGACCACCCCCATGCCGATCCAGAACGGTCGATAGCTACCGGTGAACGGCACGATCGCGTTGAGCAGGTGGACCGGTGACGCGCGGTCGAGGAGGGTCGTGAGGATGTGTACGCCCAGGAACGCGACGCTGAGCAGGGAGATGTTCTTGTGCAGCGTGGCGGTGACGAAACGCGGCGTCCGCGGTGAGCTCCACCGCAGCTTCGTCAGGATGCCCAACGTGACGCTCGCGGTGAGGAGGACCACGGCGACGAGCCCGGTCGCGCGCGCGGTGTACCAGAGGGTCTCGTTCGAGACCAGGGCGACCATCACGACGCCCCGGAGGTCACCACGGGCGTGCTCGTCGACGGTACGACCGTCGGCGCGTTGGTGGCAGTGGTCGCGCTCGCGGCGGAGGACCCCGACGCGGCGGGGGCGGCGGCGCTCGATTGCTGCGCCGTCTTCGTCGGCGCGGTGGATGCCGCGGATCCGCTCGCGTGCGCGGCAAGCCCGGCGAACAGTCCGGTTCCGGCCAGGGCCCCGGCCGCCGACCAGCGGGTCACGCGCTTGATACGGGCCAGACCGGCATCCCGATCCTGGCGGGTCCGAGGACTCACGGGTCGTGTGCTCATGCCGAAGATCGTCGCCCGCCGGTCTCAAAGGCGACTACGAGGTCGGTAAGGATTGGGACAATGCTGATCCAGATCCGGTTCCGGGACGCGATTGCCGACGGCTCGGTCACGCTCACGTTCCGGAGGTGGAAGCGGCCGCAGGTCGTGGCCGGTAACACCTACCGCACGGCGGCCGGCCGCATCGTGGTCGACACGGTCGACGTCGTCGATCCCGCCCGCGTCACGAACGCCGATGCGAAACGCGCGGGCTTCGCATCACGCGCCGAAGTGCTCGCGGAGCTGCGCGGCACCCCCGATCTGCCGACCTACCGCATCCGTTTCCACGCGGCGGACGGCCCCGATCCGCGTTCCGTGCTCGCGGCCACGCAGACTCTTTCCGACGACGATCTCGCCGACCTGCGCCGCCGCCTCGATCGTCTCGACCTGGCGAGCTCACACGGCGCGTGGACCACCGCCGTCCTCCGCGCGATAGCGGCGCGCCCCGCGGTTCGGGCCGCCGATCTCGCCGCGACGTTCGGTCGCGAGACGCAGCCGTTCAAGCTCGACGTGCGGAAGCTGAAGAACCTCGGGCTCACATCGAGCCTCGAGGTCGGTTACCGGCTTTCGCCGCGCGGCGAGGCGTATCTCGCGCACTTGGCCTGACGTATTGAGGTATCCGGCGACTCACGCGTCGTAGACGAGGATCGCGCCGCTGTAGCACGCAACCCACACTCGGTGCCGGGTGGGTTCGTACGCGACGCCGATCGGGTGATCGGGAACCGAGAACGTGTTGACCACGCTCAGATCGGCGGTCTTGAGCACCGACACGGTGTTCGACATGTAGTTGACGACGTAGAGCGCGAGGCCGTCGGACGAGATCGCCATGCTGCGGGGTTGCGACCCGGTCGCCGTGCGCGTCACGACGTGACCGGTCGAGGTGTCGACTGCGACCACCCGGTTGTCGCCGTTCAGCGTGACGAACAGACGCGTCCCATCGTTCGACAGGACGAGATGGCGCGGCGAATTACCCACCCCGCGGAAGTACGTCAGCCCGAACGACGGCAGGTCGACGCGCGCGACGTCGAACGAGCCCATGACCGCGATATACGCGACGTGTCTCGTCCCGTCGACCGCGATGCCGCGCGGGTACGCGCCGAGGTGGATGCGCCGTACCTCGTGCAGCGTGTTGTAGTCGAGGACGCTCAGGTCGTAGCTGCACCAATTCGTGACCAGGACGAACTTGTCGTCGGGCGTCACCGCGACGTATTTCGGCACCATCCCGACCTGGCCGACCGCGTCGATCGCGAGGGTCTTCAGGTTCACGCGGTACACGTAACTCGGGCTCAGGCCGACCGGACCGGTGCAGTTGTCGGAACCTTCGGGCCCGAAGTTGGCGCCGTACATCGAGTAGTTCGTCGCGAACATGTACTTGTGCGCGTGATCGACGGCCGCTTCCACCGGCGCGCCCCGCGACACTCCCGGATGGCCCTTGAACCCGAACCGCGCGAGGTCGACGGCGTCGGGGACCGTTTTCACGAGCGCACTGCTGCCGGCGTCGTACACGGTCATCGTGTGCTGGTACATCATGTTCTGCGCGAACACGAGACCCGTGTCGGTCGCGACGACCGACTTGGGGGAGATCCGCCCGGTGACCGTGTGCACGCGCGTGAGCACGAAGTCGTCGGCCGGTTTGTGCGGTCGCGTGGTGCTCGTCGTGGTCGCCGGTGCGATCGAGGTCGTGGTCGTTCTCGGCGCGGTTGTGGCCTCGCTCGTCGAGGAGGTCGGCTGCACGTCGATCGCGACGTGCGCCGGGTGCGAGCCGTCGGACGAGTCGTGGCGCGCGATCGCAACCACCCCACCGATCGCGAGCGCGACGACGAGCGCGATTCCCGCTCGGATCCGGCTCGGATGCACGTCAGAGTATTGCCGCTCGCCCCGGGATTGACGGGCCGCCCCCGCGTTGCGATGCTGCAAGACCGGCGAACGAGGAGCCTCAGCCAATGGACGTTCGATCCATCATCGATGTCGACCCGGAGGTCGAGCACAACGGCACGGTGCCGGTCTGGTACCTGGTCCATCCGCGCGAGATGAAGGACCTGACCGAAGGCGGTCACCTCGAGCTGGTGAACGAGTTCGAGGTCGCGAACGGCGGGTACGTGTTCCCGCACTCGCACCCGACGCACGAGTTCTATTTCGTGATGTCGGGCCGCGGCGTGATGACCATCGACGGCGAGGACCGCGATGTCGCGCCCGGCGACTTCATCTACATCCCGCCCGATCTCGTGCACAGCCTGCGCCCGACCGGAGGCGGCGCGATCCATTGCTTCTGCTTCGCGGTCGCGGTCAAGGGCGCGCCCGAGATCGACTACACGTCACATTGATGCAGGACACTGACGCGGGACACTGACGCCGGTCACCCCGGGCAGGGCGTACCGGCGAGGGACTGCGTGAGGGTCACGGTCCCGGCCGGCAGGTTGCGCAGCCGAGTCCAGCCGTCGTTGGTGGCCGTCGCGCAGCCGCCCGGGTTCACGGCCCAATGGCTGGTGGCGCGCACGCGCAGGACGAGGTCGGTGGCGCCGGTGACTTCGAGCGTCACCCGGTCGGGCGACATCGAGGTGAGGGTCGCCGGCCCGTCGACGAGCCCGGTGAAACCGGCGACCCGCCAGACGTGCCAGTGCGCGTCGTGCCACACCTCGTGGAGATACGGCAGGCCGCTCTCGACGAGCGCGCGCTCGCCGACTGACGAATCGTCGAGCCGCGCGTCGGGCAAGGCGACGTACTTGACGCCGTTCTCGTGCAACCACGTGCGGTACGACGCGACGGTGAGCGGTTGCTTGTAGAAGATCGGGTTGTACGCAATGTCGAGTTGGCGTTCCCATCCGCGCGCCAACAACACGTAGGGCGCGGCGTAGGCCGCTTCCCAGTGCCGGAACGTCGACGGGATCTCAATCCGGCCGACCGGGCCCGATTGCACACCGAGATAGGTGAGCAGTGGTTGGTAGTACGACGCGCGCGTCGACGGGTCGGTATGGGCGAACGCGATGCCGTCGACTGCCGGGAACCACTGCCAGATCAGGAGGGGGACGGCGAGCGCGGCCAGAACGAGCCGCCGGCGGGGTAGCAGCGCGCACGCGAGGAGCGGGCCCGCGACGTATTGGCCGAGCCGGCTCACGTTTCCACCGAGCGCGGTAGGCACCAGGAACGAGCCGATCGCGAGAACGGCAAAGCAGGCCGCACCCCAACGGGCGGCGTTGTGCCGCCACAGCGCGGCCGCGACGACCGCGCAGAGGCTGAGGTCCCAGATCAGCGCCCACAGTTCGTACGGCTCCGAACCGGCCGTCGGGAAGAGCAACGAGACGGTGGCGATGGGTGCGAGCGCGGCGGCCACGAGGAGGAGCGCCTGGGTGCGCTGCGCGCGTTGCGACCCCGCCCACGCGACGCCCGCGATCGCGAGGAAGCAACCGGCGAGCGGGCTCGCGAGCGAGCACAGCAACGCGCACACGATCGCGATCGCCGGTTTGCGCCGTTGGAGCGCGTAGATCGCGCCGAGCGCGAACGCAACCCCGAACGCGTACGTCGTGCGCCCGACGATCAGGTTGATGACGGTGCCGAGCGCGAACCAGATGCTGCCGAGCCACGCGCCCGATCCGAACGCGAACCGGAGGATGCGCTCGAAGATGAACGCCGACGCGATGCCACTGAGCGCGCCGAGCGCGAGCGGTCCGATGGGCGCGCTGAACGCCGGCGCGATGACGCTGTAACCGAGCAGCGCGTGCCCGCCGAACCATTGACTGTTCCAGAGCACGAACCCGTCGCGGCGGAAGAGCTCGGCGCGGAAGATCTGCGCGGGAAGATCGGACCCGCGCCAACCGAGCGCGATTGCGAGGATGGCGAGCACCGCGGCCACCGCGACGACGGCGGTCACCGTCGGCAGACCGTCGACGTTCCGAATCGATCGTCGCGGGCGCGAGGGAAGGATGAAGGTGCCGCTCACCAACGCGGACCATACCCGGAGTACGGCTGCGTCAGACTTCCATCAGGAATCCGCATTCGGCCATTCATCTTTCCGGCTGGATCGAGTCAGATGCCACTCATAGAGTCGCCAGGATTGCGTATGGGTTCCGTCATCGGGGAGGCATTGTGAGAATCCTGCGACCTCGTCGCCTGGTCGTCGTCGCGCTATTGGCCGGGGCCGTGCTGGTTCTCAGCGCCTCGGCCGCTTTCGCGGTCGACCCGTTACCGCCGGCGTTCAACGGTGGCGCGGGAGGGCTGGGCGTCGACCTCAACCTCTTGTGGATCTGCGTAGGCGGGGCTCTCGTCATGTTGATGCAGGGCGGTTTCGCGCTGGTCGAGACCGGCTTCACGCGCAAGAAGAACGCCGCGCACACCATGGGCATGAACGTCGCGATCTTCGGCACCGCGTTCGTCGCGTTCTTCGTGATCGGTTACGGCCTGATGTTCGGCGGCTACTCGCTCCCGAACGTGTTCGGCTACGACACCGCGGTGGGGAGCACGCTCTTCGGGAGTGGCAACTGGGTGTTCTTGTGGAAGGCACCGCTCTTCATGACGGGGAAGGCCTCGGGCGTTTCCGTGCTCGCATTCTTCTTCTACATGGCGGCGTTCATGGACGCGACCGCCACCATCCCGACGGGCGCGATGGCCGAACGGTGGAAGTGGAACAACTTCGTCGTGTGGGGCTTCTTCTGCGGCGCGCTCTACTACCCGTTGTTCGGTGCGTGGACGTGGGGCGGCGGTTGGCTCGCCAAGCTCGGCGCGAGCTCGAGTCTCGGCCACGGCTACGTGGACTTCGCCGGCTCGGGCGTGGTGCACGCGATGGGTGGCGTCGCGGCGCTGGCCGGCGCGATCGTGCTCGGCCCGCGCATCGGCAAGTACCGCAAGGACGGTCGACCGCAGGCGATCCCCGGCCACAGCATCCCGATGGCCCTGACGGGCGTCATCATCTTGTTGTTCGGTTGGTTCGGCTTCAACGGCGCGTCGACTCTTGCCGCGACCGACACGCGTTTCGCGCTGATCATCGCCAACACCACCATCGCGGCGGCGTTCGGCACCGTGATCTCGATGTTGTACGTCATGAAGCGCTTCGGAAAGCCCGACCCCGCGATGTTCGGGAACGGTTTGCTCGCGGGCCTCGTCGCGATCACCGCGCCCTGCGCGTTCGTCGAGCCGTGGGCCGCGGCCGTCATCGGGAGTATCGCGGCGGTCCTGGTCGTCGAAGCGGTGTTGTTCATCGACCGCCGCGGTGTCGACGATCCGGTCGGCGCGGTCGCGGTGCACGGCGTCAACGGCATCTGGGGTGTCATCGCGGTCGGGCTCTTCGCCAACGGGAAGTACGGCGGCGACTGGAACGGAACCGCCGCGACCGGCGGGACCAAGACGGCCAACGTGTGGGGACTGTTCTACGGGCACGGCGGCGGCGGACAACTGGTCGCGCAGTTGATCGGCGTGCTCGTCCTGGTCACCGTGATGTTCGGACTCGCCTACGCGTTCTTCAAGGTCAGCGACCTGGTCATGAAGGGCGGCATCCGCTCCAGCCGTGACG
>DASYJT010000113.1:0-2884 GCA_035996165.1 Acidimicrobiia bacterium | reverse complement strand
ATCATCCCGTGCAGGTCGTCGGGCGATGTTTCGGGCCGGACGAGGATGACGTGCTCCCCCGCCTCGTGGCGCGCCTCGGCGTCGTCGGCGGTGAAGTACACCTTGCCCACCGCCGCGCCCGGCGACGCGTTCAGGCCCTTGGCGAGAACCTCGAACTTCGCCTTCGGGTCGAACTGCGGGTGCAACAACTGGTCGAGCTGCGCGGGCTGCACACGCAGCACCGCTTCCGTGCGGTCGATCAGTCCCTCGTCGACCATTTCGACGGCCATCCGCAACGCGGCGGCCGCAGTGCGCTTGCCCACCCGCGTCTGCAGCATGAACAGCGTGCCCTGCTCGATGGTGAACTCGATGTCGCACATGTCGCGGAAGTGGTTCTCCAGCAACTGCATGAGCGCGAGGAGCTCTTTGTGCGGCTCGGGGAACTCGTTGTCCATCGCCTCGAGCGGCTCGGTGATCCGGATACCGGCGACCACATCTTCGCCTTGCGCGTTCTTCAAGAAGTCGCCGTAGGGCTTGTGCTCGCCGGTCGAGGGGTTGCGGGTGAACGCCACGCCGGTGCCGGAGTCGTCGCCCTTGTTGCCGAACACCATCGCCTGCACGTTGACCGCGGTACCGAGGTCGTCGGGGATCTTTTCCATCCGGCGGTAGTCGCGCGCGCGGCGCCCGTTCCACGACTTGAACACGGCGTCGATCGCGTACGCGAGCTGCTCTTGCGGATCGGCCGGGAACTCGACGCCCTTCTCCGCCTTCACGATGCCCTTGAACGTCTCGACGAGGCCGGCGAGATCCTCGGCCGTCAGGTCGGTGTCGAGACTCACACCCTTCCGCTCGATCAGTTCGTGGAGCGCTTCTTCGAACAGCTCGCCGGAGATGTCGAGGACGATCTTGCCGAACATCTGCACGAAGCGGCGGTACGAGTCGTACGCGAAACGCTCGTTCTGCGTCTGCTTCGCCAGGCCCTTCACGGAGTCGTCGTTGAGCCCGAGGTTCAAGACGGTGTCCATCATCCCGGGCATCGAGAACGGCGCACCGGAGCGCACGGACACGAGCAACGGGTCGTCGGCGTCGCCGAGCACCTTGCCCATCTTCGTCTCGAGCTGTTCGCGCGCGACCGCGACCTCGGCCATCAGGCCGGGCGGCAGCTCGTCGCCGAGTGCCATGTACGCCTTGCACGCGTCGGTGCTGATCGTGAACCCGGGGGGAACGGGCAGCCCGAGGTTCGTCATCTCGGCGAGGTTCGCACCCTTGCCGCCGAGCAGGTACTTCTGGTCGCGACCGCCCTCTTCGAACGCGTAGACGTATTTCTCGCGGGCTTGCTCCGACATCGACGAACCTTTCAATCTGCTTTGGGCGCGGCGTCGCTGACGACGATCGTGTGCGCGAAGCGGTCGTGCAGTCCCTGCATGTTGGGATTGCGCATCCACATCGTGACGCCGAACAACACGATGATCGCGGCAATCTGTTGGAGGACGTAATAGAGCACAAAGGTCACCAACACGATTCCGCCGAAGCGGACGACGCCACCGCGCACACCGAGCGGCGAACCGTCTTCGCGGAGGACCTTGAGATGTTGCAGACGTTTCCCGAGCGTTCGTCCGGTGAGCGCGGTCGGGATCGCGAGATACAGGAACCCGAGGAAGAACGCGATCGCGATCGCAACGATGAAGTAGGGATTGAGCTTCGCGACGGCGTCGTCGCGCTGCTTCGTCAGGTCGCTGACCTTCTTCTTGAGAGTGTCGGAGGTCTTCTGATCAACCGACTGCTTCGATGTGTTGTTCGCCTTCTTGTCGGCGCTCACCAACTTGTCGGCGGCGCTCTTGTCTTTGTTGGCCTGCGTGATGTCGTTGTTCAGACGATCGACGGTGTGGACGACGTCGGGCTTCTGCGACTTGGCGACGCTCTGGGCGATGACTTGGCTTCCGCTCACGAGGATGACCAACACGAGCAGGTCGATCAACATCGCGAAGATGCGGTTCTTCGTGTCGGGCCAATGTGTCCCGGGCGGCGGCGACAACGTCTGCGCGTTCTTCATCTTCGCGGCGCGCGCGTCGCGGACCCGTTGCTGACGTTCCTGGCGGGAGCTCCCGGCGCCGGAACTCGCCTTGACGACCGAGCTGCCGTTCGATGTGACGGTGTCGTCATCGACGCCGAGGTCGCCGCGCTCCTCGGCCGAGGCGCGCTGCTCGTCGTACCGACCGCGCTGATACGGGTCGGAGAGCACGTTCCACGCCTTGTTCAGCTTGGCCGCGTCGGCCCGGCCCGCGTCGCCGGCCGTGTCCAACCCGTCCTTGCGGATGCGGTAGGCACCCCGTATGTCGTCGACCGACGCGTCCGCGTCGATGCCGAGTAACGAGTAATAGTCGTCCATCAAAAGCCCTCGCCCAAACGCTCTCGGAGCTCGCCGACAAGACGGTCGAGCGGTATTCGTTCTTGTTGCATCGAATCGCGATCGCGCACCGTGACCGCCTGGTCGTCGATCGTCTCGAAGTCGATCGTGACACACAGTGGGGTGCCGATCTCGTCCTGGCGGCGGTAGCGGCGGCCGATCGCGCCCGCCACGTCGACGTCGATCATGAAGTGCGGGCGAAGCGTGTTCGCCACTTCGTCGGACAACGGGATGAGCGTGTCCTTCTTCGACAGCGGGAGGACCGCGACCTTGATCGGCGCCAGGCGCGGATCGAGGCGCAGGACCGTGCGCTTCTCGGATTTGCCCTCGCCGGTGGGCGCTTCGTCCTCGTCGTAAGCCGCGAGCAGGAACGCGAGCGTGGCGCGATCCGCGCCGGCCGCGGGCTCGATGACGTACGGCAGGTAGCGCTCTTCGCGCTCCTGGTCGAAGTACGTGAGGTCCTCGCCCGAGAACTTCGCGTGCTGGGTCAGGTCGTAG
>DASYJT010000112.1:0-6091 GCA_035996165.1 Acidimicrobiia bacterium | reverse complement strand
ACGACGTCGAGCTCGGCGCCGATCGCACGCGGCGTCTCGAGGTTCGTCGCGTAGTTGGTGCGGACGACGACCGCGTGGTCGCCCGGTTCGAGCAGCGAGGTGGCGGTGGCGAACAGTGCGGCGGCCGCGCCGGGGGTGACGATGACGTCTTCGGCGCGCAGGCCGTCGCCGCCCGCGGCGACCGCATCCCGGAGCACCGGGTCGCCGAGGTGGTCGCCGTAACAGAGCAGCAGCTCGTCGAGCGCGGGGCCGCCCGCCCCGCCGAAGTCGATGCCGAGATCGGCGAGGCGGCGATCGGAGACCGAGCTCTCCGACAGGTTGTTGGTGATGGTGTCGTAGCCGAGCTGTTCGGGCGACTCGACCTCGATGGGCATCCGTCGGTAGCGCACGCCCGGCAGCTTGGCAGGCGAGGGTGGCGGTGCGCCGCCGGGCATGCGAACATGTGTTCGTGTCCGGCGCCGCCTCGATCCTGCATGCCGATCTCGATGCGTTCTATGCGTCCGTGGAGCAGCGGGACGATCCGAAGCTTCGCGGGAGGCCGGTGATCGTCGGGGGTGGGGTGGTGCTCGCGGCGAGCTACGAGGCCAAGGCGTTCGGGATCCGCACCGCGATGGGCGGCCGGCAGGCGCAGCGTCTGTGCCCGTGGGCGGTCGTCGTCGCGCCGCGTTTCTCCGCGTACGTCGCGGCGAGCCGGGCCGTGTTCGAGGTCTTCGAGAACACCACCCCGCTCGTCGAGGGTTTGTCGATCGACGAGGCGTTCCTCGAAGTCGGAGGCTTGTCGAAGGTCTCGGGCACGCCGGTCGAGATCGCCGCGCAACTCCGACGCGACGTGCTCGACCGCGTCGGCTTGGCCATCACGGTCGGTGTGGCGCGCACCAAGTTCCTCGCGAAGGTCGCCAGCGGAGTCGCCAAACCCGATGGGCTGCTCGTCGTGGCGCCGGAATCCGAGCTCGCGTTCCTGCATCCGCTCCCCGTGCAACGGTTGTGGGGTGTCGGCGCGGCGACCGCGGAAAAGTTGCACCGACGCGGGATCAGCACGGTCGGCGACGTCGCGCGTCTCGACGAGTCGGTCCTCGTGGCGATGCTCGGCCGCGGATCGGGCCGGCATCTGTACGCGCTCGCGCACAACCGTGATCCGCGCCCGGTGGTGGTCGGCCGGCGGCGGGGCTCGATCGGGTCACAGCACGCGCTCGGACGATCGCGCACGCCCCGAACCAAGGAAGCGATCGACGAGTCGCTCGTCGCGCTCGTCGACCGGGTGACACGTCGCATGCGCGCCGCGGGCCGGGTCGGTCGCACGGTCGTACTGCGCCTGCGTTTCGACGACTTCTCGCGAGCGACCCGCTCCCACACGATGATGCGGCCCACCGCGCACACCGCGACCATCCTCGCGACGGCGCGCGCGCTCCTGACGGCCGCCATGCCCAAGATCGCCCGAGACGGGATCACCCTCGTAGGGATCGCCGTCGCCAATCTCGACGACGACGCGGTGGTGCAGTTGGCGTTGCCGTTCGGCCGGTCGAGCAGCGGAGCGCTCGACACCGCGCTCGACGGCGTTCGGGACAAGTTCGGGACCGCAGCTGTCACCCGCGCGGTCCTGCTCGGCAAGCGCGCGGGCGAACCGATGCCGATGCTCCCCGACTGACGACGGGTCAGTTCGGGCTCGGCGTCCGTTCGTTGAGCGCGTCGGTCGACAGGGTGCCGTCGATGATGTCGTGCACCGTCTGGCTCAGGAGACGGTTGTGCGAGCGCGCGTAGCTGCGGAGCAGAGTGAACGCGGCATCGATCGTGATGGCGTTGCGCTCCGCGACGATGCCCTTCGCTTGCTCGATGACGATGCGCGATTCGAGCGCCGCTTCGAGTTGGGATGTCACGACGCGCGCGTCGTTTACGGCGCGCTCCTGCAGGATGCCGATCGTTGCGATGTCGGCGAGCGCTTGCGCGACTTGCTGATCCTCGGCGCTGAGGGGCTCGGTACTGGTCGAGAAGAGGTTGAGGGCCCCGATCACCTCGCTCCGGAGGCGCATGGGCAGCGCCGACACCGATTCGAACCCGACCTCCCGCGCGTGCGGCGCGAAATGAGGCCAGCGCGCGCTTACCTCGTCGGACAACACACTGCTCACGGCGATTCCGTCGCGATACGCGTCGAGACAGGGACCCTCGTCGTGCTGCAGCTCGAAGAGCTCGATGAGGCGCATGCGCTCGCTCGAGGATGCGACGTAGTGCAGCGCGCCGTCACGGTCGGCGAGCATGATGCCCGCTTCCGTGGCGTCGACGAGATCGATACAACGCGCCGCGAGCCGGTGGAGGAACTCCACGACGTCGTACTCGGCGACGATCGTGTCGGCGAGCTCTATGAACGCTGCAAGGAGATCTTGTTCTCGGGCCATCTGGCCCCCCCGTTTCGAGAGTCGTGCGTGAAGGATGTACGTGAACGATTTCGAGTCGGTTCAGTCGAAGCGAATCTCTCCGGTCGCGACACCTGCGGCAACGTCGCTGACGGAGAGGTCTTGGGAGAACGCGTACGCGCGCATCAGTACGAGCGCGTCGGCTAGGGATATGCCGACTTGCACGGAGATGCGACCCGTCGCCTGGTGCACGTGCATGCGGTGACTCGGTACCCGTTCGATCTGCCAGGCGAGCGCGCCGGGCGGCGCGTCCGTCTGCCACGCGAGGAGGGTTCGGCCGACGACATGCGCGACGACGCGTGCGTCGTCGACTTGAAAGTCGGTGAGACCGCCGGCCTCGTCGCGATACAGGTTCAGCGCGCCGATACAGATCCAGCCGACGAGCAGAGGAAACCCGAACGCGGCCCGGATCCCCGCCGCGAGTGCGCCGCGCCGGAACTCCGGCCACTCGACTTCGCCGTCGTCGGCAAGGTCGGGGTCGAAGACCGGTGCCTTCGAGCGGAATGCCGAAATACATGGACCTTCGCCCAACGTGTACTCGACCTGCTCGACCTCTTCGGTCATTTCGTCGGAAACGCCGACACACCCCAATGATCGCCCCCCGGACATCAATATCAATCCGGCCCCTGTGACATCCAGGACGTCGGTACACGCCAGGCACAAAGAACTCATCGGATCGTGGTCCTGTTCGGAGCGCGCCGCAATCGCTTGCGTGAACTGTTCCGGTTCCAGCCTGCCGGCAAACACGCAACGTCCTCCGCGTTCGTCTCAGTGTCGATCAATGACATCTGAGGCGAAACCGGGGTCTCGAGCTGCCTCATGGGTTGAACCTAACGACGTAGAACTCAATTCTACGCGCAATGCGACACGCAAAAAGCAGTGATGCGGGTCTTCCAGTTCTACGTGCGGATTTCCCGACGCTACGGGCGCGCGTCGCGTGTGAGAACAGCGTTCCGCCGCGTTACACGGCGCCGAAGCTTCGGCCGCCTCCGAGTCCGCCGATCAGCCCGACGTCGCACGAGAACTTGCCGCAGAAGTCGGCGAGGCAGCTCGTCATGCGCGGCTCGCACGACAGCGGCCGGCAGCGGACCGTCCCCGCGAAGCCTTCGACCTCCGTGTCGAACACTTCACCGACGAGCGCCTCGATCGCGGCCCGTTGGGCCTCGTCGAGCTCCGCGCCCTCACCGATGCGCACATAGATCTGCACGCGTCCGGGCTCCGGGGGCTCGAGCAACCAGCCCATGTCCTCAGCAGAATCCTCCGCCATTTCGCACCTCCTGCATCGGGCCTTGCGGCCGGTCTTCGATCAGCGATTCGTAGTCGGCAGTGTTGTCAACGCGTGTCCATGCGGCGTACCGGTCCGGCCGGCGCGACAGTCGCGTGCGTTCCGTTGCGCGCCGCGTCGTCGACGAACATCACCACCTGTTCCGCGAAGTTCGTCCGGAACGTCGAGCATCGGTTCTCGTGCTGGATGACGTCCATCCCGTGGTGGGCGCACCCACCCATGCAGACGGGCAGTGCGATACAACCCCGGCATTCCTCGTCGGAGAAGGGGTCGTAGCTCAACCACCGTTGCGCGCGACCGTTCGGGTTCCCGTAGTCGAAGATGCTGCCGGTCACTTCGAGCTTGTTGCCGACCGAGTCCCAACACTTGTACAGCTCGCCTTCGCTCCCGACTACCACCTCGTTCTTGCGCACCGCGGTACAAGGCGCGACCGACGGGCGGGGGAGCGACGGCGCGCCGAACCCGAACTTGTTCGTGAGCTCCGTGAACTCGATCTCGGCGCGCGCGAAATCCGGGTTGGTGAAACAGGGGGCCTGGTAGGTCGACGACGGCGAGGAGTTGCCGTCGTCGACGCCGACGATCTGGCCCGCGTATACCGCCAACTTCCCGGCGAGCCCCTCCGCCTCGAGGATCTGCAGTAGCTCTTCGGTGTGGGGGAAGTTGCGCGTGTCGACGTTCATGCGGACGGAGACCGAGAAGTAGTCGACCGCGTGTCGCAGGTTCTGCACGATGCGCCAGAAGGTGCTGCCGCCGTTGGCGAGGGGCCGCATCCGGTCGTGGATCTCCGGTGGTCCGTCGAGGCACACCTGTACGCCGTTGACGCGCCGGTCGCGCAGCTGCGCGCATGTCTCTTCGTCGAGCAGGTAGCCGTTCGTCGTCATCGCCGCGCTGTACTCGACGCCGGCCTCGTCGCAACGAGCGATGAATTGGTCGGAGAGCTCGAGTAGCGGCTTCTTCCCCACGAGCGGCTCTCCGCCGAACCACGTCACGTGGAAGTCGTTGATCGTCGGCAGTTGCGAGTCGAGGATGCCGAGCACGGCGGCGATCACGTCGGCGTTCATGATCGACGGATGCTTGGCTTCGAAGCAGTACGGGCAGTCGAAGTTGCAGCCGAGGCTCGTCACCATCGTGAGCGCGAAGTGCGACATGTCGTAGCGGCTGAGCTCGTAGCGTTTGGCGAGCAGGTTCACCTCGTCGGCGTCGTCCGGGACGAGCATGCGGCCGAGCGCCATCTGCTCGAGCAGCTTGGGCGGGCAGTCGCGCTCGTCGGGATCGGAGAGGACCCGGCCGAGTGCATCGCGGTCGCCGTCCGAGACCCGCAACAGACCTCCGCCGACGCCGTTGTAGACGTAGTTCGCACCGTTGCGCTCGACCCAGACGTTGTACCGGGACTCTTTCACCGCTGCTCCTCGAGAACTGTCCCGGTTAGGTGCCGGGCTCGATCCGGGAGATCGTGTCATCTCCCGGGTTCGCGATCCAGATGCTTCCCGCGCCGACCGCCCCGTGCTCCGGGCGCTGACCCACCGTGACGGTGGCGGTCACGGTGTTGGTCGCCGGATCGATCCTCAGCACGGTGTTCCCCGAGCTCTCGCTGACCCAGATCGCGCCGGCGCCGGCGATCACCGATTTCGGATGGCCGCCGACGGAGATCCGGGCGACGACCTGGTTGGTCGCGGGGTCGATGCGCGAGATCGTGCCGTCGGCTCGGTTTGCCGACCACACCGAACCGGCGCCCGCGGCGACCTGGTCGGGTTCCGCGCCGACGGGGATGGTCGCGACGACGGTGTTGGTCGCGGGGTCGATCCGCTTGACCGTGCCCTGTGGCAATCGGTTCGCGACCCACACGCCGTTCTGGTCGACGATGACCGAGTCGGGCGTGGCGCCGACCGGGATCGTCGCGGTGACCTTGTTGGTAGACGGATCGATCCGCAACAGGTTCCCCAACTTGGCGTCCGTCGCCCACACCGCGCCCGCACCGGTCGTGAGGTCGGCGCCGATCGCTCCGATCGGAACGTCCGTGACGCTCGTCTGGCTGGGGTCGGCTCCGATCCGGACTCGCATGATCGTCGGTGCGTCGGCGCTGCTCACCCACAGCGCTTCGGATGTCGCGCCGATCGCGTGCGGAGTGTGCGGCAGTGTGACCAACTGTGTGACCCGATTGCCGTTGGGATCGATGCGCGCCAAGCGCTTGCTCGTGCTCTCGGTGACGAACGTCGCGCCGAACGCGAATGCAGGATGGTCGGCGCGCGCGAGCACCGGAATCGTGGCGGAGACGGTCGGCTTCGGCACGGGATTGTGCTGCGCACCAACCCCGGGGTTGTGCTTCGCACCACCGCGGCCCGCGACGAAGACGCCACCCGCCACGAGTGCGGCGACGACGAGTACGGCAAGGCCGACA
>DASYJT010000111.1:0-6440 GCA_035996165.1 Acidimicrobiia bacterium | reverse complement strand
AGGACCATGCGTTGCAGGTCTTTGAGGTTCTCGGCCTGGATGGGATCGGCCGGATGGTTCGGGAAGGTGCCGTCGAGCTCGCCGTACAGCACGGTCAGCGAGAACGGCAGGCCCTCGAACACACGCGGGACGACGAGACCGCCCATGCCGTTCGCGGTGTCGGCGACGACCTTCAGCGGCTTCAGAGACGAAGTGTCGACGAATGACCGCACGTGCTCACCGAACGCCTCGAGCATGTCGACGTGCTCGACCCGTCCGGCGACCTCACCGCGTGACGTGACGCCCGACTCGACCATCTCGCGGATCTGTTGGAGGCCGGTCTGCTCGCCGACGGGAGCGGCACCGGCGCGGCACAACTTGATGCCGTTGTACTTCGCGGGGTTGTGACTCGCGGTCAACATCGCGCCCGGAGCGTCGAGCCGACCGGATGCGAAGTACACGAGGTCGGTCGAAGCCAACCCGACGTCGGTGACATCCGCGCCTGCGAGTGTGGCGCCCTCGATGAACGCGGCGGCCAACGGCACCGACGACTCGCGCATGTCGTGCCCGACGACAAGGTGTTGCGCGCCGGTGAAGTGCGCGAACGAGTTTCCGATCCGACGGGCGAGCGCTTCGTCGATCTCGTCGGGGTAGACCCCGCGAATGTCGTAGGCCTTGAAGACTGCGTCGAGCGACACTGTGTGCTCCTACCAACTTCCCAAGAGCGGATTCCGGCCGAAGGCGCGGGTCATGGTAGCGCCGGGGCCGTTTCTCTCCGATCGGGTGGATCTCCGTCCGGAGGGCCGGGTGGCGGGCCGTCCGGCGGCGGTTCGGGCGCATCGCCGTCGGAGCCTTCACCGTCGGCGTCGCCGTCGTCCGAGGCGTCCTCGCTACGGAAGTCGTCGTCGGTCACGCCGGTCGGTTCCGGGCCGCGGCCGGCTGCGAAACGCTGCGCGCCCGACCACAATCCGAGCAGCACGAGACCGACTGCTCCGGCGACGGTGATGCCGCGTCCGATCCAGTCGGCGCTCGTGAGTCCGTAAGTCAGCACGACGTGCTTCGACGTCGGGACGACGACCATCATGTTCGGCGCAAGTCGGTAGGGCCCCTTGGCGCCGGACACGTGCCAGTTCGGGAAGTACGACACCTTCACTTCGACGGGCTTGCCGATCTCGGAGACGTCGAAGGAGATCGTGTCGACTCCGTACTTCATGTTCGTCACGGCGGCGGGCGTGACGGTCGGGGGTTGTGCCTTGGCCAGATCGGCCGCCTTGACCCGCGGCCAGTTGCTCGGCCCGCTCTGCGCGTACGCCGTTCCGAGCTCGGACCGATTCACCCACCAGGGCGCGGTCGTGCACTCCCACCCGTCCTGCATGCGCGGCTCGTCGCCGGAGGCCGCGTCCCACGCGCGACTCCAACACGCGGAGTACTTCGGTCGGCCGCCGGGCAGCGACGTGAGCACGATCGGTTCGTGATCGAGACCGATCACGAGATCGCTGTTCGCCACCTCGTAGACCTTCCAGTCCTTCAGCTCCTTGTCGGGAGGCGGGCCGGCGATCGACGGATTTTGCGGGATGTCCTTCACGAGGGTGAGCTGCTTGCTCTGCGAGGCCCGCCGCTGCACCTCGGGCGTCCACGCCATGAAGTACTTGACGCCCAGCATCTGCAGGTGACGGACGCACAGGTCGAAGTCGGCCGGCGGAGATCCGTACACGAGCCCGCGCACGGGATTCGACGGATGCTGCGAGCACTCGGCGACCGTGAGGAAGTGGTAGTCGGTCGTGGCCGACGACTCGAAGTAGATGCCCTCCATCGACGCGATCTTCCCGTGCGTGAAGTAGGGCAACAGCTCCAACGCGAGGCTGGTGCCGTAGCTGTTGATCGCGTCGGGCTCTCCCGAAGACGGCTCCCACAGCGCGCGGCCGTTGCCGTTCGAGTCGGCGACCTGCTCCATGCCGGTCATGATCGCCTTGAACTGCGGGTACGCCGCCTTTTGCTCGTAGCCCGAGTAGTTCCACTCGGCCCAGCTGCGGATCGCGATCGACGGATTGTGACCGGTGGCCGCGTATCCCTGATGGAGCGCGAACGCGCCGCCGAACGCGACGACCAGCGCGAGACCGATCGCCCCGAATCGCCGGCCGATCTTGCCGACCGCCGCGTCGGCGAGATGGTCGGGCGGTACCCAGCCGTCGGGACCACTGCCGAAGCGACGCTCGGCCAGCGCCCAAGCCGCGTTCTTGCGCGCCTCGGGATCGACCTCGGCGTCGTCGTCGGCCGTGGCGATCTCGGCCCACGCGTGGGCGCGCGCGTCCTGGAGATCGCCGTCGCGTATCCACTTGTACGCGTTGCTCACGAGCAACCCGACGAGCCGGGCGATCTCGGTCGCGCCCATCGCCGCAATGAACGCCCATGACAGCATCCAGAACGGCAGGAAGCGCGTGTTCCAGATCGCGTGCTCGGGCCACTCGATGAACAGCACGCCGATGACGAGCGCGAGCACGACCAGCACGAGCGTCGAGCGGCGGCGGTACCAACCGGCGGCCACGATCGCGACGGCCGCGAGGACCCAGATCCACCACGGCAACCACAACGTCGGGGAGAAATGCTTGACCGGACTCGCGTTCGTGTCGAGGGGCGGGCGCAACACCGCGTTCCACAGCCCGTTGACCGTGTACCGCACCGGTCCCGGCAGCGGGATCCACGACGCGAGCTTGAAGTTCCCCTTGGGGAGGAGCTTCGTGTATCGCATGCTCTGCGTATAGGCCTGTTGGGCCAGCAGCGGCAGGACCCACACCGCGCTCAGCGCGACGGCGACGGTCCCGACCGGCATCGCGATCGCCCACGTGCGCAGCGGTCGGCGGGTCAGCCACAACAAGAAGGCTGCGATGATGATGAAGATCGCCACGACGATGTGCGACATGATCGACAGCCCGATGAGGAGCGCCGGAAGCCAGCGCCGCCGTCCGGTGTCGAGCGTGTACGCGAGCGCACCCAGACCGAACAGCGCGAGCGCGAGACCGATCGTGAACGAGAACTCACCCGCGAGCGTGCTCGCGATGTTGCCGCCGTAGATCTGCCAGTCGGTCCGGGTCTGCACCAGCGTGCCGAACGCGGCGATCGCAAACGCGGGAGGGGCCGGCCACGGCGCCTTCATGCCCTTCGCGAACGAATACGCCGCCGCGGGCAGCAGCATCGGGCCGCTGATCGTCACGAGCTTGAACGCGACGTTGTACGGCATGAAGACCTTGAGCACCCAGATCATCAATGCCGGGACCGGGAAGTAGTACTGACCGACTGGGAAACCGGCGTACCAGTCGGGGGTCCATCCCGACAGGCGCAGTTTCGGGAACCAGTGGTCGGCCAGGAACTTGGGCCACCACACGTGGGCGCCCATGTCGCCGCCGTTCGCGGTCGTGTTGCGGAACACGTCGCCGAACCGGAAGTGGCTCGGTATGAGCGTCCAGTTGTGGTTCGGGTTGATGATGCTGAAAACGAGGAAGGTGCACAGGAGCACGACGGCCCAGCCGATGGCCCGCTCCCAGAGCGCGCGCGGCTGATCGTCCTCGTCGAGGGGTATGCCGCCCCGGACCGGCGCCTCGAGGGCGACGGCCTGCACGGCCTCGGTTTCCGTCGTGGGTGCAGCCACCGGAGGAAAGGATGCCAGACGGCGCGGTCGCGCCGGACTCACCCCACCGCCGGATCGAGCGCTAGTGCCCGACCCGAGCGAGGTCGAGGACCTCGTTCAGTGAGAGGACGCCCGCGTCGTCCTTCCACGTGTTGGCTTCACATTTCGAACAACGGTGGAACACGATCTCGCGACCCGCTACTCGCATACGGATCGTGATGAGCACCGTTTTCGCACATCCTGTGCAAACCAGCATCCATGCCTCCCTGACACCGCGCCGGTGGTTTTGGTCGGCATCGCAGACCCCCGACTGAAGCCCTGTACCGGTGACATTTGCCACGCAGACGACGCACCGACCGGCGGTTCGCGGGATTCGACCCGTTGGGGCAGCCCGCTCGGATCGCGAGCTCAGAGCGCGAGCAAGGTCGTGACCAGATTGAACCCGATGTGCATCATGATCGACGCGGAGAGATCACCTTTTCGGGTCGCGGCGATGCCGGATACCGCGCCGAGCAGAAAGAGGGCCGGTACGACGGCGAAGTCGCCCCACGTGGGGCTGAGCATCGGGTGCGCCAACGCGAAAACGAGGGCCTGCACGATCACGGCCGCGGCGGGCGACATCCGGCGGCGCAGAGCCCGCAGGAGCAAGCCCCGGAACAACAGCTCCTCGCACACGGGCGCGACGACCGAAGCGACGATCGCGAACACCGCGAGCTTGCCGCCGGTCGCGCGGTCGAGGTCGTCGACGACGGCCTGGTGCTGGTTCACGATCCGGATGAGCGGCTCGATCATTGCGCTGGCGACCAGGAACAGGCCGAGACCTGCGAACGGCGCCCACCAGTCGCGGGTGCGCAGCGTCAGACCGAAGTCGGCCCGAACGGAGCGACCCTTGCTGCGCGCGACGTAGACGACGCCGCCGAACCACGTGCCGAACTGCGCGAACGTCGAGAGCGCGGTCGTGAGCGCGCCGATGTGACCCGACGTGTCGCCCGTGACCGCGAATCCGATCGACGCTCCGACAATCGAGGCGATGATCCCGGCGAAGTAGATCCACAGAAAATCGCCGATGCCCCAACGCGGCGCCCGAACATCAGCCTCACCGCCACTCGGAGTGGGATCGGCGCCGGGCACGCGCTCGGGAACGTGTTCCGGCACGTGTTCCGGCGAGGCTGAAGAAGATCCCGGATCCACCGGCCCAGGCTACCGAGCACATGATGTTTGCCGATCGACACAAGAGGCCTCGGCTATCCGAGCACGGGTCCGACCGAAGCGCGGAACGACCCGGGACGGGAATCGATGCTCGTTCGCCATACGATGTGCAGCGTTCGACTGCCGTGGAGAAACGACTCATGAGTCCAGGCCCCGAAGACCAATGGCGACCGCCCGAACCACCGCCGGGTCGCTCGCCGCGGCCGGGCGGGGCCGGCGGACCGATGAAGGCCGGCAACCGCCCCAAGTGGATGCCGTGGTTGATCATCGGTTTGATCGTCGCCATCTTCTTGGTGTGGCGTGTCCCGGCCGGTTCGAGCACTTCGCAGGAGAAGCTCGACTACGGCGAATTCCTCGCGCTGGTCAAGCAGGATCACGTCTCCAGCATCAAGTACGACGCGTCGAACGGGAAGATCACCGGCGCGTTCAGCAGCGGCTTCACCAAGAACAACGACGGTAAGAAGGAATTCTCGACGCAGGGCCAGCTCAACATGCTCCCCGACGCCGACATCGCGTTGCTCAACAAGCACAACGTCGCCCGCAACTACAAGCCGCGATCGAGCGACATCATCGGGACGCTGCTGGTCTACCTGTTACCGCTCGTGCTCATCGGTGGCATCTGGTTCTTCATCGCGCGCCGAGCCCAGGGACAGATGGGCGCCGTGATGAACATCGGGCGCTCGCGCGCCAAGGTGTACAACACCGACAAGCCCAAGACCACGTTTGCCGACGTGGCCGGTTACGGCGCGGTGAAGGAAGAGATCACCGAGGTCGTCGGGTTCTTGAAGTCGCCGGGCAGGTTCAAAGAGATCGGCGCCCGGATCCCAAAGGGCGTGCTGCTGGTCGGGCCTCCCGGCACCGGCAAGACGCTCATCGCTCGGGCGGTCGCCGGCGAGGCGGGCGTGCCCTTCATCTCGATCACCGGTTCCGACTTCATGGAGATGTTCGTCGGTGTCGGCGCGGCGCGCGTGCGCGACCTGTTCCAGACCGCGAAGAAGCAGGCTCCCGCGATCATCTTCGTCGACGAGATCGACTCCATCGGCCGAAAGCGCGGGGCGGGCCTCGGCGGCGGCCACGACGAGCGGGAACAGACGCTCAACCAGATGCTCGCCGAGATGGACGGCTTCGAGGCGACCGAGGGCATCGTGATGATGGCCGCGACGAACCGCCCCGACGTCCTCGACCCTGCCCTTCTGCGTCCGGGACGCTTCGACCGCCAGATCATGGTGCCCTTGCCGACACTCGACGAGCGGGTCGAGATCCTCAAGGTTCACATGCGCGACAAGAAGATCGATCCCGACGTCGACGTGAGTGTCGTCGCGCGCGGAACACCCGGCATGAGCGGCGCCGACCTCGCCAACCTGGTGAACGAAGCCGCACTGTTCGCCGTCCGCCGCGAAGCGCACGAGGTGCACCGCGAAGACTTCGACGCGGCACGCGACCGTGTGCTCATGGGATTGAAGCGCGAGTCGCTCGCCCTGTCGGAGGAAGAGAAGGAGATCATCGCCTACCACGAAGGTGGCCACGCGGTTTGCGCCTACGTGCTCGAGCACGCCGACCCCTTGCACAAGGTGACGATCCTCCCCACCGGCATGGCGCTCGGGGTCACGCACCAACTGCCCGTCGA
>DASYJT010000110.1:0-1860 GCA_035996165.1 Acidimicrobiia bacterium | reverse complement strand
CGGGATGTTCATGCCCTTCGACGGGCCGCACCACTCCTCGACCATCCAGTCGTTGTACGCCTTGACGCACGCGAGGCCGAGGTCGTGGTCGTCTGCCTCGAGGAACGTCTGGCCGCAAAAGCGCGGGAAGGTCGGGAAGGGAAGCGAGCCGTCGACCCAGTTGCGCTCGAAGTCGACGATGCGCGCGTCGCGCTCGTAGCAACCGGGCCGCATCTCTTCGTACGTGAGCGCTTCCATCACCATCTTGGAGCGGTCGAACTTCGAGAGGTCACCGTCGGGAGTGGCCTCGAGCGGGATCGCGACGAAGCGCTTGTGTACGTAGATCAGCCGGTCCTCGAAGTACCAGGCGTCGCCCCACAACCCCTCGGGGTCTTCGGTGTTGACGTACTTCGCGCCCGGCTTGTGGGAGAACGCGCCCCAGCGCTTGCGCTCGATGCGGGGCCCTTTCTCGCGGTACTTCTGCGGCAACCAGGTTTGCCACACGTGCGCAGGCTCGACGACATGATCGTCGACGCTGATGATCTTGGGCAGCTCCATTCCCTGACGTTAGCGTCAGGTTGGGACTACGCGCAGGTGGTCACGTCGATACCGGCCAGGCCCTTGGGCTTGTACGGGTCGGGGTTGGCGGCCCCCGCGAAGCGGTCGGTGATCCACTTCACCATGTCGCCGGCCGACGGCCCGATCACCCCGGCATGCGTCTGGCCCGGGTAGATCCACCGTTCGAGATCCTGGTGCAGACCGCACAGGTGCTTGGCCAGGATCTCGGTCGAGATCGGCGGTATCTGCTCGTCGTTCGCGCCCTGGATCATCAACAGCGGGACGGTGCTCTTCACCTTGAACTGTTGCGGATCGTTGGCCTCGAGGATCTTCTTCCACAGCGGCAGCTTGAACGGATCGCCCTTCGTGACGCTGGCGATCGTGACGTCCTTCAGCTTTTGCGAGACGAAATCGGAGCAGCCCTGGTCGAGGAAGGGGATGAAGGTCATGCCCTTGGGGGTGAGTACCTGATCGAGGGGAGCCTTGGCGTCGCCGTACGCGGTGTTGAGACCGCCCGCCGCCATGAGGAGGTAGAACTTGAACGGGCTCGTCTGCAGGAACGTGTAGATCAGGTTGAACTGCGACGGCGGTGCACCGGCGACGACGCCTTTCATGTGGAGCTCCGGCGCGTACTGCGGCCCGATGTGCAGCGTGTACATCGCGGTCTGGCCGCCCTCGCTGTGGCCCCACACCACGTAGTTGTCGCCGGCGTGCGCGCCCGGCAGGTTGTGCGCGGCGCGCACGATGTCGATCGTGTTGCGGGCCGCGCTGTCGCCGGCGATGTAGGGGAGCAGACCCGGAGTGCCCTCGCCCTGGTAGTCGCTGGCGGTGACCTCCCAACCCTGGTCGAGCAGCGTGTTGACGAGCGGCACCGCGGCGTCGGGTTGCAGCGACGGCGCGCACATGTCGGCCATGCCGTTCGTGCCGTGACCCCACGAAACCACCGGGAAGCCGCCGGCGGGCGCGGTTGTGTGCGGCACGATGACCAGACCGGTCACCGGCGTGGGCACGTTGTCGACCGTGGTCGAGACGTACAGGACCCGGTAGACGTCACCCTTGATGTTCGGCGCCGCCACCCGCGCCGACTTGATCAACGCGCCGGGCGTCGTCGGAATCGGTTCGGAGAAGGAGTAGAACGCGGCCGTCGCCGCGGGGATGCCCTTCGGAGCCGCCACGATCGACGTACTGGTCGTCGGTGCGTTCGTGCCCGACGACGTCCCAGACGACGATTTCGACGACGAACAGGCGGTGAAGAGGAGGACCGCGGCCGCAGCCGCCGTCAGGAGTTTGGGAGCGTGCATCGGCGCAGCGTACGCAAGGAAG
>DASYJT010000109.1:0-7215 GCA_035996165.1 Acidimicrobiia bacterium | reverse complement strand
GTCGCCGCTCGTCGGCAGTCCGCCGCGCTGGTCGGAGGTGACGACGAGGGTGGCGTTGCCGCCGTCGAGCGCGGCGCGCAGTGCGCCGATGCCCGACCGCAACGCGCCCCCGAAGTCGAACGCCGGAACGTCGGTGTCGAGCCGGAGCGCGGCGTGCACCGTGGACGCGTTGTTCTTGTCGAGATACGCGGGCGACGCGGTGGAGAACCACAGCGCGCTCGGCGTAATACCGCCGGGAGCGCTGCGTAGCGCGAGCCGCGCCGCCTCGACTCCCATGGTGGTGGTGTCCTCGTCGTAGGACGCGACCGAACGGGTGCCCTTGCCGCCTCCGCTGCCGAACGTCTTGGCGATCTCGGCCCGCTGGAGGCGCCGGAACGGCACGTAGCCGCCGGCGCTGATGATGCCTCGCATGGCCGGGAGTCTATGACGCCGATGTCAGCTCCCGTCCGGCCGGGCGGCCGACGTTGCGACGGCGCCGGAGTGGCACCACCACTCCATTGACCATTTGATCCCCCCTACGGGGACTGAAGGGTCAATGAACGCGGGCGCTCTCTGGAACACTTGTCGCATGGCCGAATTCGAGGGTGCCGACCTGCGCGGCGCGCAGTTCCGTGAGGTCGATCTGACCGGCGCGCGGGTCGAGGGCGCCAATCTGACGAACGTGAAGATGTCCGACGTGTGGTTGGTCAACGTCGACATCGACGGGATGTTCAACGGGGTGAGGATCAACGGCGTCGACGTGACGGCGTACGTGACTGCCGAGCTCGCTCGCATCAATCCGCAACGGGCGCTTCTGGAGCCGACCGACCCGGAAGGTATGCGCACCGCGTGGCACGCGGTGTCGTCGCTCTGGGACGCGACCATCGAGCGCGCGCAACAGCTTCCCGAGGAGACGCTGCACGCTTCCGTCGACGGCGAGTTCTCCTTCGTGCAAACCCTTCGCCACTTGGTGTTCGCAGTCGACAAGTGGTTCATCGCGCCGATTCTCGGTGGCGAGTTCGACCCGATCGGCTTGCCGAACACGGGGAGTCTCGACTTCCCGTGGCCCGGAATCGATCGCGACGCGGATCCGTCGTTCGCCGCCACGCTCGCGGTGCGTCGCGATCGCGAGGCGCGTTTCGCGGAGTATCTCGTCGGGCTGGTGCCGACCGATCTCACCGAGACCCGTGAGGTGCTCGAGAACGGCAACGCGCCCGTCCAGGCGTGCCTGCACGTCGTCTTCGAAGAGGAGGTCGCGCACCACGGGTACGCGACGCGCGATCTCGACGCGCTCGATCGTTCGTAGTTGCCGATGCCCGAGCCCGACTACGTCACCGCCGCCCGGATGGTTTACGACTACTCGGCGCGGTTGTACGTCGACGAGGTCGGCACGGAGGTCAGCGCGCGATTCGAAGCGCCGTTGGATCGGGCCGTTCTCGAGGCATTCGTCGAGCTGGTTGCGACCCGAGGGCCCGGACCAGTCCTCGACATCGGCTGCGGACCCGGGCGGGTCGCCGCGTATCTCGCCGATCGCGGCCTGGCGGTTCGTGGAGTCGACATCTCGCTGCGGATGGTCGAGGCCGCCCGCGCCGCCCATCCGGCGCTGCGATTTGACGTGGGCCCGCTCACCGAGCTTCCGGTATCTGCCGCGTCGCTGCTCGGCGCGGTCTACTGGTACTCGATCATCGCCACGCCGCTGCCGGGGTTGCGAAACGTATGGCGTGAGCTTGATCGAGCTCTCGCAGCCGATGGTCACGTGCTCGTCGCGTTCCAGGGTGGCGAGAATGATCGGGTCGAGAGACCTGATGCGTACGGCTCTTCGATCGACCTGACGCTCTATCGACACTCCGCCGACGACGTCGTCGAATCGCTGGGTGCAGCCGGGTTCGATGTCCGAGCCGACATACGTCGGAAGGCGGAGCTACCGCACGAAGCGGGCCCGCAAGTGTTTCTGCTCGTCGAACGCCGGCGAGGCTGAACTCCACCCTCGCCCGGCTGAAGTTCCGGAATCGCTCCTGCCTACCATCGCCGGGATGCGACTGGGCGATGTGGCGAACGAGGATGCACGGCAATACGGCAAGCCGCTCGACGGGGTGCGGGTGCTCGCGGCGGAACAGATGCAGGCACTGCCCTACGCCACCCAGTTGCTGGCCCGGATGGGCGCCGACGTGGTGAAGGTCGAACACCCCGTGCACGGCGAGTCGGGGAGAGCGTCGACACCGGCGATGACCGATCCCGAGGGCCGCAAGGTCGGCGCCACGTACCTGCGCAACAACTTCAACAAGCGCAGTGTCGGCATCGACCTGAAGTTGCCGGAGGGCCGCGAGTTGTTCCTCGCGCTCGTGCCCAAGTTCGACGTGGCCGCCGAGAACTTCAAGCCCGGCACGATGGACCGCATGGGCCTCGGCTACGACGTCGTCTCGAAGCACGACCCGCGCGCGATCTACGTCTCCATCTCCGGTTTCGGCAACACGGTGGAGACGCCGTACCGCGACTGGCCCGCGTACGCGTCGATCGTCGAGGCGATGTCGGGCATCTACGACTACCGCCACCCGGACGAGCCGCCCGTCACCATCCCGGTCGGCGCGCTCGGTGACATCAGCTCCGCGCTGTTCGGTGTGATCGGGATCATGGCGGCGCTCCGCCACCGCGATCACACGGGACTGGGTCAGTACGTCGACATCGCGATGTTCGACGCGATGGTCGCCATGACCGACATCGTCACCAACTTCTGGTCGCTGGGCGTTCGCCCCGAGCCGGGCAAGGGTTTGGAAGTGATCTGCGAGGGGTTCCGCGCGTCCGACGGTTTCGTCGTGGCCCAGATCGTGCGCGAGCACCAGTTCTTCAACCTCGGCGATCTCGTCGGGCATCCGGAGTGGCGCGCCGACCCGCGCTTCGTGACCCGCGCCGGCTGGGCCGCGCACCTCGAGTCGGAGATCCGGCCCGCGGTCGACGCGTGGGCGTCGAAGCGCACGAAGCTCGAAGCCGCCCGTGAGCTCACCGAGGCCGGCGTGGTCGCGGGCCCGAGCAATCACGCCTCAGACGTGATCACCGACCCGCACGTCGCCGCCCGGCACATGCTCGTCGAGATGCCGCGCACCGACGGTGTCGCCGAGCCGGTGCTCGTACCGGGCAATCCGGTGAAGCTGTCGAAAGTGACCGAGGGACCCGAGACGCGCGTGCCCTGGGTCGGCGAGCACACGGCTTCCGTGCTGACCGAGGAGCTCGGCCTGGGCGAAGCCGAGCTGGCGGGCCTGCGCGACCGCGGCGTCATCGCCTGACGGCCGGGCGTCCGGCGCGGCGGCTCTCGTACAATCCGGCGCATGGATTTCGATTTCTCGCCTGAGCAGCGCGCCTTCGAGCAGGAGGTCATCCGCTTCCTCGACGACCACGACGATCCCGACGTCTTCGACCTGACCCGCGAGAACATGGCGCAGATCGTCGACACGCCGAAGCGGCGCGCGTTCATGCGTGAGCTCGGCGAACGGGGTTGGCTCGGGCTCACGTGGCCGAAGGAGTACGGAGGCTCCGAGGGCGAGGGCGTCTACGAGTACCTGCTCAACGAGCAGTTGGCGGCGCGGGGTGGGCCGCAGATCGGCAAGGGCGTCGGCATCATCGGCAAGACGCTCATCAAAGAAGCCAGCGAGTTCATGAAGCAGGAGTTCCTGCCCAAGATCCTGCGCAACGACGTGGAGTTCGCGGTCGGTTACAGCGAGCCCAACGCCGGTTCCGACGCGGCGTCGATGCGACTGAAGGCCGAGCGCGGCGAGCGCGACGGCAAGCCGGGCTGGATCCTCAACGGTCAAAAGACGTGGACCACGTCCGCGCACTTCGCGGAGTGGTACTGGCTCGGCACGCGTACCGACCCCGACAACAAGCACATGGGCATCACGCTCATGATGGTGCCGCTCGACCAGCCCGGCGTGACCATCAAGGGCATCTGGACGATGGGCGACGAGCGCACGAACGAGGTCTTCATCGAAGACGTGTTCGTGCCCGACGAGTACGTGGTCGGCGAGGTCAACCGCGGATTCCAGTACATCTCGCAGGCGCTCGACCTCGAGCGGTTCACGATGTTCACGTTCTCTCCCATGAAGCAGCGTCTCGACCTGCTGATCGAGTACGTGAACAGCGCGGTGCGCGACGGTGTGCCTCTACGCGAAGACGCGGTCGTCCGTCAGCGCATCGCGCAGCTCGTCACCGATGCCGAAGTCGCGCGTGTTCTCGGGCTCAAGGTGGTCGCGGCTTCGATGCGGGGCGAGAAGGTGCCGGGAACGCCACCGCCGACGGTCGAGTCGTCGAAGTACAAGTTGTTCGCGACCGAGTTCTCGCGCCGCTTGGCGAGCGCTTCGATGGACCTCGGCGGTCCGGGCACGCAACTCCGCGTGCGCACGAACCCGGACGCGCCGATGGCGGGCCGGGCCGAGTCGACGTACCGCTACACGGTGATCGACACGATCGGCGGCGGGTCGTCGGAGGTGCAGAAGAACGTCATCGCCCGGCGCGGGCTCGGGCTCCCGAAGAACTTCTGATCGTGCTCGAAGGCATGACGGTTCTCGATCTCGCGTCGGTGGGCCCGGCCGCACGCACGTCGCGCTGGCTTGCCGACTACGGCGCGCGCGTCGTGAAGGTCGGTCCGCCGCCGAAACAGTCGGGCGTGCAGATCGTCCCACCGTTCTACGCGTACAGCGGACACCGCGGCATGGAACGCGTGCTGCTCGACTTGAAGTCCGACGCGGGCCGCGACGCGTTCCTGCGCCTGGCCGCGAAGGCCGACGTGGTGATCGAGAGCTTCCGCCCCGGTGTGATGGACCGCCTCGGCCTCGGCCCCGCCGCGGTGCGCGCCGCGAACCCCGCGATCGTCTACTGCTCGACGAGTGGCTACGGGCAGACGGGGCCGCGATCGCAATGGGCGGGTCACGACCTCAACTACCTCGCGGTGGGCGGTTACCTCGACTGCTCGGGTCGCGACTCCGACGGCGGACCCGCGTTGCCGGGCGCGACGATCGGCGACGCGGCGGGCGGCGGGATGCAAGCCGTGATCGCGATCCTCGCCGCGTTGGTGCAGCGCTCCGCGACGGGCGAAGGTGCGTACCTCGACGTGTCGGTCGCCGACGGTGTGGTCGCGCTGATGTCGCTCTACATCGACGAGTACTTCGCGACTGGCGAGGTCCCCGGTCCGCGCCACAACATCCTCACCGGACGGTACGCGTGTTACGACGTGTACCGCTGCGCGGACGACCGCTGGATAGCCGTCGCCGCGATCGAGCCGCACTTCTTCGCGAACCTGTGCCGCGCGCTCGGTTGCGAGCAGTGGCTCGCGCACCAGACCGACGACGCGGCGCAGGACGCGATCCGCGCCGACTTCCGGGCCGCGATCGGCACGCGCCCGCGCGCCGAGTGGGTCGCGGAGCTCGGTCCGGCCGACACGTGCGTGTCGGAGGTCGCGTCGGTTCCCGAGCTCGTGCGCGACGAGCATCTCCGGGCGCGCGACGTCTTCGTCGAAGCGCGCGCCACGGAACGCGGCGCCTTCGAGCAGGTGGGTTGGGTGCTGGCGGGCATGGATCGCGCGCAGCCCGGCCCGGTCGTGCGCGACGCGACGGTCACCGACACCGACGCGATCCTGGGTGAGGTCGGCTACTCGGCCGCGGAGATCGCGGCCCTACGGGAAGAAGGAGTCGCGGCATGAGCGACGATGATCTGCCGCCCGAAGTCGAGAAGCTGATCGACGAGGTGCAGTACGAGGAGGCGGGCGAGTTCCCGGTGGAGCGCGGGTACGTCTACACCACCTGCTCGTCGGTCGAGAACGGCAATCCGCTGTTCTGGGACGATGCGGTCGCCGACGAGATCACGAACGGCCCGATCGCCCCGCCGACGATGATCTCGGTCTGGTTCCGTCCGCACCAGTGGTCGCCGGGGCGCACCGAGCCGGCCGTCCCGCTGCAGTCGCACTTCGACCTGAAGCGCATCTTCGAGCTGCCCGAGGCGGTGATGACCGACAACACGATCATCTTCCACGAACCGGTCCGCCCGGGCGATCGGCTGCGCACGCGCCAAATCCTGCGGTCGGTCAGCGGAGCGAAGACGACCAAGCTCGGCACCGGGCGGTTCTGGGTGATCGATGTGGAGTACGTGAACCAGCGCGACGAGCTGGTCGGCGTGGAGTCGTACACCGGCTTCGGCTACCGGCGAGGTGAGGCATGAGCGCCACGAAGACGAAGCTGACCTTGGCCGGCGTGAAGGTGGGCGACGCGCTGCCCGAGCTCGCGTATCCGGTGACCGCGACGACGATCGTGCTCGGAGCGCTCGCCGCGCGCGACTGGCGCCCGATGCACCACGACCACGACTTCGCCGTGCATCGCAACGGCACCCAGGACATCTTCATGAACACGCCCAACCAGGCAGCGTGGTTCGAGCGCTTCCTCACCGACTGGTCGGGACCGAAGGGCCGCCTGGGCCGGATGAAGTTCCGCATGAAGGGTTCGGTGTTCCCGGGCGACACGATGGTGCTCGCGGGCACGGTCGAAAACATCGAGACCGACGACACCGGTTGTGGCTGGGCGACGGTGCTCGTGCGGCTGACCGTCGACGACGACCTGAAGACCGATTGCACGGCGCGCATCGCGCTGCCGACCACCGACGACGACAATCCCTGGACCCGCCGCGGCGACCAGTGGAAACCGTGACTCGCAGGACGTAGGAGCAGGCGTATGGATCTCGACCTCAACGAAGAGCAGGAAATGCTGCGCGAGATGGTGCGTGGCGTCTGCAGCTCGTACGCGAACCTCGAGACGGTCCGCGAGCTCGAAGACGACCCGGTCGGCTTCCCCGCCGAGCTGTGGAAGCAGATGGCCGCGCTCGACCTGATCGGGCTCATGGTGCCGGCCGCGTACGGCGGTTCGGAGATGAGCGTGCTCGAAGGCGCGGTCGTGTACACCGAGCTGGGGCGCGCCCTCGCGCCGTCGCCGCACTTCGTCAGCGCGGTCATGGGTGCGGGAGTGCTGCTGCGCGCCGGCACCGACGAGCAGAAGCAGGAGTGGTTGCCGCGCATCGTCTCGGGTGACGCGATCGTCACGACCGCGTGGCTGGAACCAGGGAACGGTTTCGGTGCGCGCGGCGTGCAGACCCGGGCCGTCGCCGACAGCGGCGACTTCGTGCTCGACGGCGTCAAGTGGCACGTTCCGTTCGCGAAGGCGTCGACCGCGCTCCTCGTGCTGGCGCGCACCGGCGACGGCG
>DASYJT010000108.1:0-2940 GCA_035996165.1 Acidimicrobiia bacterium | reverse complement strand
GTGACCCGGTCGTCGAAGCGCGCACCGAGTGTGATGAGCAGGTCGGCCTTCTGCATCGCGGTGACCGCGGTGTAGTTGCCGTGCATACCCGGCATGCCGAGGCACAGCGGGTGCTCGTCGGGAAGCGCGCCGCGTCCCATCAAGGTGGTGACGGCCGGGATGCCGGTGAGCTCGGCGAGGGCGCGCAACTCGTTCGATGCCCCGGCGAGCATGATGCCGCCGCCCGCGTAGATCACCGGTCGGCTCGACTCGTTGATGAGCTTGGCCGCGTCCTTGATCTGGCGGGGGTGGCCCTTCACGTTCGGCTTGTAGCCGGGCATGTCGACCTTCTCCGGCCAGTACCACTCCATCTGCGCGTTGGCGACGTCCTTGGGCAGGTCGATCAGCACCGGACCGGGCCGGCCGGTGGTCGCGACGTGGAACGCCTCCCGCACGACGCGCGGGATGTCCTGGGCGTCACTGATCAACCAGTTGTGCTTCGTGACCGGCATCGTGATGCCGACGGTGTCGGCCTCCTGGAACGCGTCGGTGCCGATCACCGAGTACGCGACCTGGCCGGTGATGACGACGATCGGGATCGAGTCCATGTACGCGTCGCACAACGGCGTGACGATGTTCGTCGCGGCCGGGCCGCTCGTGACCATGGCGACGCCGGGCCGCCCGGTCGCGTGCGCGTAACCGCTCGCCATGTGGCCGGCGCCCTGCTCGTGACGGACGAGGATGTGACGGATCGACGAGTCGATGAGCGGGTCGTAGACGGGCAGGATCGCTCCGCCCGGGAGGCCGAACATGACCTCCACCTGCTCCATCTCGAGGCTCTTGATGAGGGCCTGGGCTCCGGTCAGCTTCATGGTTCCTTCTTCGGACGATTCCGGACATGAAAAACCCCTCGCGGCTGCGAGGGGCGAGGTAGCGCTCGGCGCGCGTAGGCGTGCCGGAGCGCTACGTAACTACTACGAGGAGGTGAGAGGCGGACATCGGAGCCGATCCTAACACCAGATCAGGGGTGCGGGCGCAACTCCATTTCCTCATCAGTGCTGGTGAACGGGGCACCAGTAGGTGGTCCGGCCGCCGACCTTGGCCCGGTGCAGCAGCGACCCGTCGCGCGGGCAGGGCGCCTCCAGGGATCTCGGCATGTCGCCGGTATGCGAGCCGCCGCGCCGATCGAGCGTGCGCAGGGCGCTGCGGATCGCCTTGTGCAACACCTTGCGTTCGTCGGGACCGATCGTCGCCACGGTGCGTGCCGGATCAAGGCCCGCGCGCCAGAGCGACTCGTCGACGAGCAGGTTGCCGAGGCCGGCGATGCGTTGCTGGTCCATCAACACCGCCTTGATCGGGGCGTTCCGCTGGGCGAGCGCGTGGTCGAGTTGCGCGTACGTGAGCGTCATCGCATCGGGCCCGAGCCGGCTCTCGTCGGGATCGAGCTCCACCGCGCCGAGGCGCCGCGGATCGCGCAGCATGAAGTCGCCGCCGTCGGCGAAGTGCACGCCGAACCGGTGCCATTTCGGGACGCGGCGGTTGCTCGCGTACACGAGCGGGTCGCCCGCTTCGGTGTCGTCGACGAGAACCCGGCCGCTCATGCCGAGATGCACGCCGACACGAACGTCGGGATCGCGCGTGTCGAGAACGATCTGCTTGCCGCGCCGACGCGCCGCGGTGAAGGCGTTGCCGACGAGTGCGTGCCGTAGCGCGGGTGCGGTGGTCCCGCGCTTCATGAACCACGTGTCGGGCGCGTGCACCTTGACGATCTCGCGGTTCAGTGCCTGCGCCTCGAGCACTTTGCGCGCGGCTTCGACTTCGAGGATCTCGGGCACTCAGATATTGGTGATCGCGCCCGTCTCCGCGCCCTGCGCGAGCCGCGCGTACTTGGCGAGGAAACCGCTCGTATAACGCGGCTCAGGCAGCTTCCAGTTCACCTTGCGCTTCGCGATCTCGGCATCGTCGACGAGGAGATCGATCGTGTGCGCCGCGGCGTCGATGACGATCTGGTCGCCTTCGGCCACGAACGCGATCGGACCGCCGTCGACCGCCTCCGGCGCGACGTGGCCGACGCAGAAACCGTGCGTCCCGCCCGAGAAACGACCGTCGGTGATCAACGCGCAGTCGGCGCCGCGACCGGCGCCCTTCATCGCGCCCGTCACCGCGAGCATCTCCCGCATCCCGGGCCCACCCTTGGGGCCCTCGTAGCGGATCACCAGAATGTCGCCGGGCTCGATCTTGCCGTCCAGGATCGCGGCCATCGCGAGGTCTTCACCGTCGAACACCCGAGCCCGACCCTCGAACCGCATCTGGTCGAGGCCCGCAACCTTCACGACCGCGCCCTTCGGAGCCAACGATCCCCGCAGCACCGCAATGCCACCCTGTTGGTGCACCGGCTTCGACAGCACATGCACGACATCGCCATCGGGCTTGGGCGGGGCAAGCTCTTCGAGGTTCTCCGCGATCGTCTTGCCCGTGACCGAGAGACAGTCGCCGTGCAACAGACCGGCGTCGAGCAACTCCTTCATCACGACCTGCACGCCACCGATCCGATCGAGATCGGTCATGTGGTACTTGCCGTGCGGCTTCATGTCGGCGAGGTGCGGCACGCGTGCGCCGATGCGGTTGAAGTCGTCGAGCTCGAGCTCGACGCGCGCCTCGTGCGCGATCGCGAGCAGGTGCAGGACCGCGTTCGTCGATCCGCCGAGCGCCATCGTGATCGCGATCGCGTTCTCGAACGCGTCCTTGGTCATGATCTGGCGCGGCCGCAGGTCGAGCTCGAGGAGGTGCATGACCGCCCGGCCCGACTCGTACGCGAAATCGTCGCGACGGCGGTCGACGGCCGGCGGTGACGCCGAGCCCGGCAACGCCATGCCCATGGCTTCCGCAATCGACGACATCGTGTTCGCGGTGAACATCCCCGCGCAGGAGCCCTCGGTGGGGCACGCGCGGCGCTCGATC
>DASYJT010000107.1:0-5558 GCA_035996165.1 Acidimicrobiia bacterium | reverse complement strand
GCGGGAGCGAATGTCGCCAGCGCGGCGAAGGCCAGGACCGAGCCGGCCGCGAGCAACGCCCACGAGCCGGCGAACAGCGCCGCGATCAGCACACCGCCGAGCCCGACGGCGAATGCTCCCAGTGCGGTGAACAACGCGATGCGCCAACTCTCTGGGGTGGGGTGGAGTTCCATCTCCCTTGTATCGGCACATTTCGACCCCGACCCTGAGTGGCGAGGCCGGCGTCTCGGCGATTCTTCGGAAGATTCGTCGAGACACGGGTGCGTTAGGTTCCACGCGATGGACAGGGCAACGCTGGAAAAGCTGTTCGACGTACGCGATCGCGTCGCGATCGTAACCGGTGGAACCCGGGGGATCGGTCGGGCAATCGCCGAGGGTTTCGTCTGCGGCGGGGCGAAGGTCGTCGTCGGAAGCCGCAAGGCGGAAGCGTGCCGCGAGACCGAATTACACCTGCGCGAGCTCGCCGAGGGCCCCGCCGACGCGCTCGCAATCCCCGCGCACATGGGCGAGCTCGGCGCCGCGACCGACCTCGTCGACGCGGCCGTCGACCGCTTCGGTGGTGTCGACATCATCGTGAACAACGCGGCCAACGCACTCACGCAGCCGCTCGGCGCGTTTACCGCCGAGGCTTGGCAGAAGTCGTTCGACGTCAACCTGCGCGGTCCCGTCTTCCTCGTCCAGGCCGCCTTGCCCTACCTCGAACGGAGCGAGCACGCCGCAGTCGTCAACGTGATCTCGGCCGGCGCGTTCCTGTTCTCGGCCAACGTCGCGATGTACGGCGCGGCCAAGGCTGCGCTCATGTCGTTTACGCGCTCGATGGCCGCCGATTTCGCCCCCCGGGGTATTCGCGTGAACGCCCTCGCGCCCGGCACCGTCGACACCGACATGGTGCGCGCCAACACCCCCGAAACCCAGGCGTCGATGGCGAACGCGAGCTTCATGCGCCGCGCCGCGAGCCCCGACGAGATGGTCGGCCCCGTCATCTACCTCGCGTCCGACGCCTCGAGCTTCATGACGGGCCAGGTGCTCCTGGTAGACGGCGGCCTCGTCCCGCACTAACTACTCAGGGCGCGACCGACATCATGTCCGCGAAACCCGACGGCGCGTGCGGTCCGATGCAGCCGTGCTCGAAGATGCCCCAGCCCTCGTGCCCTTCGTACGTCACCCGCGCGACGTGGTCCCACAACGAGAACGCGCCCCGACCCGCGACAGCCGGATCCTTGTAGTCGTACTTCGATCCCTCGACCCAGCCTTCGCCCTTCCAGACGCCGTGCGTCCAGTCGGGGTCGGCGCCGTATCCGCAGCCGACGTTCAAGGAGATGCCGATCAGCGGCTCGATCTCGAGCGTCGACTTCTTTCCTTCGCGGTTCGTCAACTCGATCGATGCGCCCACCGGGTTGCGCGTCCCCGACTCGTACCGGATCTCGGGCAGCGGCCATCCGAGCTGCTCGGGAGCTCGCCCCGATCCCTCGGGGAACACGCGTACCGCGAAGTTTGTGTTCCGCAGCCCGTCGCGATCCTCTTCGAGGATGATGTGCAGTGCGAAGTCGTCGAAGCGCAGCGGTATCCAGCACCACCACATGCCGGTGAATTCGTTCGGCTTGCCGGCCGGTTCGGCCTCACCGACGGGCCGGATGCCCCACGAGCGATCCCGGGTGGCCGTGTAGCGCTCGGGCGTCACCGCAATCGTGTCACCCTCGACGCGCAACTCGCCCTCGAACGTGCCGACGCCCGCGAACCGTGACGCCTCCAAAAGGATGCGATCGCCCTGACGGCGGATGTGCTGCGGCTCCGGGATGGGGCCGTACTCCGACCGGTAGGTGAGGTCGAACCCGATGCCGTGGTCGTCGGCGTCGCAGATCAACCGGATCTCGTGAAAGGGCTTGACGACCTCGATGCGGTACGGGCCGATCTCCTGGCTCAGCTTGTCGTCGGGGCGTGAGCCGGATGTGCGGATCGCCCACTGCTTGTCGCCGCGGCGGACCGTGGCGTACGCGTCCATCACGCCGAGGTTGGGGTACACGCCCATGCCGGTGATGAAGTACGCGTCGGCTTCGTGGTCGACGCCCTGGTAGATGCAACGGTCGTACACGTTGCGGTCGCTGCTCGCGACATAACGCATCGGGAGCGGAACCTGATGGATCGGGAATTCGTCGAGGGGGTCGAATTCGAGCACGCTGGTCGTCCTAACTCTTGAAGTGCCGGTCGAGAACGGTGAGGGGCGCACCTTCGCGCACCGCGCCGATCCGGGCGCGTCCCGCGGCGACGGCGGACGCGTCCGCGGACGCGAGCGGTGGAAGTGCGAAGCCGCTGTACATCACTCGACGTTCGCGCTCGGCGGGCGGCTGCGCCATGTGCATGGTGCAGCTGAGGTGCAAGGTCACGTCGCCGGTGCGCGTCGGCAGCGCGATCTCGGGCAGGTCGAGCTCGGGCTGACGGATTCCCGACCACACCAGCGCGCGGTGCGAACCGGCGATGACCCACAGCTGGCCGGAGACCGCGTCGGCGCCGGTCACCGAGATGCCGACGGTCAGGCCACAACAGTCGTACGAGTGGCGGCCGATCCCGCAGTCCTTGTGCCACGGGATGTCGGAGATGCCTTCGGTGACGCCGATCGGCTTGAACAGCGCCTCGATCTTGTTGTGCGCGCGCTTGTTTCCGAAGCGATGGCCGGCACCCGGAATCGAGGCGAGATCGAGGAACCGCGCGTCCTCGGTGATCGCGCGCGCCCCTTCGCTTTCGTGGTCGAAGCCCTGCATGCGCACGAGGCGTGTCTCGCCCTCGCCCGTGCGCGCCCACCACGAGCGGCCGTCGCCTTGCGCGTACGTCGGCGCGGCCCGGTCCATGTCGGCCGATACCGCCGCCATCTCGTCCGCCGAGAACAGGCCCTCGATGTGAAGGAAGCCCGCGGTCTCGAGGAAGTGCCGCATCTCGTCGGGGTCGTCGTCGTCATCGGCGCGGAACGTGCGGGTGAGATCCAGCGGGTGCCCGTTGCGGTCGTCGAGCGCGATCGAACCGGGCGTGTAGATCGGCGTGCCGTCGAGCGCCGCGCGCATCACGAGCCACCAGTCGAGCAGGTGGCCGACGGTTCCGGCCTGCTGATCGAGGGCGCCGGAAGCCCAGAGGCTCATAAATGTCTGCTGGTCGTCGGCGAGGTCGGCGAGTTGTTCGGCCGGAAGCTTCACGCGCGCGCTCGCGCCGGCACGCGCGCCCCGCGCGATCACGACGCGCCCGTCGTCGGCATCGAGTGTCCAGGATTCGCCTTCGACGTCGACGACGAGTGGCCGGGGCCGGATGAACGCGAGCGCGGGCACGATGGCCGCGGCGTGCTCGTCGATGCGGGCGGGGAGCTCGTCGTCGAAGAACCGGGCCGCATCGAAGTCAGAGCGGGGACCGTCTACCCGGCTGCGAACGTCGATCGCCACGGCAACCACGCTACGGCCTCGCGCCGATGCGCAGAGATGCGGCTCGGCTCCCGGGCACGATCGCGCTCGACGGTGGAATCGGCCCGCCGGGGGTTCCCGGCTTGCACGTCTGCAGCTTGCCCGGCGCGGGCAGTGTCGGCGGGTCGATGAAAGCAGGCGGTCCGACGAGGTCGAGCGAGTCGAGGAGGTTGCTCGCGTTCGCGTCGCGGTAGGTCATCGCGCCGAGGTTCCACTTCGTCTCGATCAGTTTCAGGATCGACGTGTGATCGTGCACCTGGCTCGACACGTAGTTCTTCTTCGCGAACGGAGCCACGATCACGGTCGGCACCCGGAAGCCGAGCCGGTCGTACGCACCGCTGACCGTGGGGTCGTCGGCGCCGGGCGGAACGTTGTCGGGCTTGACCGCGGCCGGCGGCGGCACGTGGTCGTAGTAGCCGCCGTGCTCGTCGTACGTATAGATGAGCACGGTGCTCTTCCACTTCGGGCCGTGCATCGCCGCGTTGACGACCCTCGCGACGAAGTTCTCGCCGAACGCGATGTCGTCGTTGTTCTCTTCCGACTCGGCGGGCTCGGTCGCGAACCGCGAGTCGACGTAGCTCACCGACGGCAGCGTTCCCGCGGCCGCATCCTTGAAGTACTGGTCGATGTGCACGAGGTTCGGCCCGTAGGTCTTGGCGACGCCCGCGATCACCGCAACGCCCGGAAGGTCGCTCGAATAGTCGCGCCAGGTGATGCCGTGTTGGTGGAGTCGATCGAAGATCGTTCCGTTCGCGGGCGCGAACTTGGTGATGTTCGAGAGGTTCGTGGTGACGACACCTGTCGCAGTACCCGCGATGAGGAAGCGCCGATTGGGATATGTCTGCGCCATGACCGAGCAGAAATAGCGATCGCACAGCGGGAACGCGCGGGCGAGGCCGTAGTAGAAGGGGATGTCGGTCTGGTCCCAGTAGCCCATCGCGACCGGACCGCTCGCCCGGACGAAGCCGTCGTTGCGTCCGTTCGCGTACGAGGTGTGGCTCGCCGACCACCTCTGACTGGGTACGTGGTCGAGCTGACACGTCGACGGCATGTGGAACGCGCGCAGCAGCCGGCCGTCGCCGATCGGGTTGGCGTCGAGCGGCGTGCCGGTGGCGTCGAGCTTGAAGCCGTCACCGCGGCCGAGCATCCCGTAGCGCCCGTCGAACGAGTGGTTCTCCTGCATCACGACGATGATGTGCTCGATCTTCGGCAGCGTGTCTGTCCCTTCGGGCAGCGTCGGGTTCGGCCGTGATCCCGGCTTGCGCAGCACCTTCGGGATTGCCGACTCGACGGTGGTCGTCGTCGGGCCGCCGACCGTGGTCGGGGGCGGCGTTGCCGATTTCGACGACGAGCAGCCGGCGAGCTCCGCGACTGCAACCCCGGCCCCCGCAACTGCCATGCCCTTCAACACGGAACGCCGGCTCAGAGGCGAACGGAAGCGCGTGCCGTCGGTGATCGGGTGCCCGGGAGAGTCCATGCCGACGGTTTAGCGCGCTGCGCCGGGCCGCGCACGACGCTCGGTACGGCTCAGCTCAGGTAGAGGATCAGCGTGCCCGAGCCGTACTCGTCGACGGTCACGCGGTATCCCCGCTTGCCGCGCGGCTTGCGCCAGAGCTGTTTGATCTCTTCGCTCAGCTCGCCTGGGAGCTGGTGGACGTTCGCGAGCCGGAGCTCGGGGGTGTAGTCGCCGTTCAGGCTCGACCCCAGTCCGTTCGCGACCTCGCGGAAGCTCTCCACCGCCGCGGAGTGCAGCTTCGACCCGTTGTTCGATTCCTGGACGGCGGCGACGTCGACCGCCGCGATCGCACCACCCATGAAGTTCACGATGTCGTGGTCGGCGAAGGCGATCGCGGCCAGGGAGTCGTCAACCCCGACGTACTCGACCATGATTCCGGTCGGCTCGCGGTCCGGTTCGGCCGACTGCAGACGCGCGACGTGGGTCGGTGTCGAGACGAGAGCCGCGAGGACCACCTCGACGTCGTGCTCGTTGGGTGCGGGATACAGCGAGGGCATGATCGGGGTTGCGACCGCTCGCCGCTAACGCGCCGCGGCGGGTTGCGGGATGAGCTCGGAGATTCGGATGCCGAACTCCTCGTCGATCACGACGACCTCGCC
>DASYJT010000106.1:0-8104 GCA_035996165.1 Acidimicrobiia bacterium | reverse complement strand
TCGACGAGCTCGCCCGCGGGCACCAGCTCGACGCCCGCGAGCGCGCTTGCGTAGTCGATCTGCTGCGCCCACGTGACGTTGTGCTGTTCGAGGCCGAGGCGAGCGCCCGCGGGGACTGCGTCGACGACGATCTGTTTTTGGGCGGCACCGGTGAGGGCGATCTCGATGCGCGCCGCGGCGCCCGCCGCCTCGAGCTCCTCCTGCGCGCGTTGCGTGTAGCGGCCGTCGGTCACGAACCGGGCGTCGTCGCTCGTCACGAGCAACAGACCCGCGGATCCGGTGAACCCCGTGAGGTACCGCACGTTCGCGAGCTTGGTCACCAGTAGCGCGTCGAGCGCGTCGTCGGCGAGACGCGCACGGAGGCGACCGAGGCGCGACGCGATGTCGAGGGCCGCCAGCGGCTCGGTGGACAGACTCGTCGCGGTGCTCATGCTCGCTCCTCCAACAAGGTTGCGGCCGCGTCGACGGCCAGGCGGTAACCGGCCGCGCGCAGACCCGTGATCGTGCCGTCGACGACGGGCGAGACGACCGAGTGGTGGCGCCAGGCCTCGCGTGCGTACGGATTCGAGAGGTGCACCTCGACCTTGACGCCGGTGTAGGTCGCCAGCGCGTCGGTGAGCGCGTACGCGTAGTGCGAGAACGCGCCGGGATTGAAGACGATCGCCGCGCACCGGCCGCGCGCGGCGTGGATCGCGTCGACCAGCACGCCCTCGTGGTTCGACTGGAGGTGCTCGACGTCGTGACCCCGCTTGGCCGCGGCCTCCGACGCGATCGCGACCAGCTCGTCGAGCGTCGTGGTGCCGTACTGCTCGGGCTCGCGCTCGCCCAGCAGGTTCAGGTTCGGTCCGGAGAGCAACAGGATGGTCGCCATGTGGAGTTGTCCTCTACGCCTCTACGCCTATCGCCGCGAGTGCCTTGCGCACCGCGGCCGGGTCGGGGTTGTCGACCCGTTCGATCCCGTTCGGTCCCGCCAACATGAACGTGAGGCCGCCACCCGACTTCTTGTCGCGCGCCATGATCGGCACGAGGTCGTCGGCGCGGAGTCCGGGTGGTGCGTGGGTCGGCAGCCCGAGTGAAGCGACGAGCTGCTCGTGATGCGCAACCGCGGGCTGGTCGATGCGCTCGAGCGTGCCCGCAAGCTGCGCGGCGAATACCAGACCGATCGCGACCGCTTCACCGTGCAACAGCGCGTGCCCCGACGCGGTCTCGAGCGCGTGCGCCAGCGTGTGTCCGTAGTTGAGGACCGCGCGGACTCCCGTGCGCTCGAGCTCGTCGGCGCTCACACAGCGCGCTTTGATCTCGGCGCCGCGCGCGATCACTTCCTGGAGGACTGCGGGATCGCGCTCGACCAACGCCGCCGTGCGCCCGGAGACGAAGTCGTCGCCCATCAATGCGTACTTGGCGATCTCGCCGAGACCGCACCGGTACTCGCGGTCGGAGAGGGTGGCGAGCGCCGCCGGATCGGCGAGCACGGCGAGCGGTTGGTGGAACGAGCCGACCAGGTTCTTACCCTCGGGGAGGTTCACGCCCGTCTTGCCGCCGATGGCCGAATCGACCATGGCGAGCAACGTCGTGGGCACCTGCACGACGTCGATCCCGCGGTAGTAGACGGCCGCGGCGAAGCCGGCGGTGTCGCCGACCACACCGCCGCCGAGCGCGATTACCGCGTCGCCGCGCAAGAGCCCGTACTGCGCGAACCGCCGGCCCAACTGCTCGACCGTCGCCATCGTCTTGTGATCTTCACCGTCGCCGATGAGGAAGGTCTCGTGCACGATCTCGGCGCGGTCGAGCGCCGCGCGCACCTCGTCGACGAGCGCGGTCGGTATCGCGGGCTGGCTGACGATCGCAGCCCGGCGGCGGCCGGCGACGACCTGCGCGAGCTCGGCGACGGCGCCCGACCCGACGACCACGTCGTAGCCGCGCGACCCGAGATCGACGCGGATGCGCGTACTCATGCCGCGCGGCCCTCGAATACCGCGATTACCGCGCGGGCGACTTCGTCGACATCGAGATCATCGGTATCGACTGACGCGTGCGCCGCCGCTTCGTAGGTGAGCTCGCGGAGCCGGCCGAGCCGCTCCAGCGCCGCTTCGGGGTCGCCGCGCAACAACGGCCGCGAAGTGCCGTCGCCGACGCGCGACACGAGCGTGCCGGTCGGTGCGCGCAACCACACCACGACTCCCCGGGCGCGCAGCGCGCGCCGGTTCTCCGGGTCGAGCACGGTGCCGCCCCCGCACGCGACCACCAACGGGCGCGGCGCGGCGCACACGTCGGCGACCACGTCGTGCTCGACGCTGCGGAACTGCAGCTCGCCGCCCTCGGCGAAGATCGCCTCGACGCTCATCTGCGCGCGGGCCGTCACCAGATCGTCGGTGTCGACGAAGTCGCGGTCGAGTTGGCGCGCGCATTCGAGCCCGACGGTGGTCTTGCCCGCTCCCATCAACCCGATCAGCACGAGGTGCTTGCCGGCCGGGTACCGACCGTTCGCGGCCGTCATGTCAACGTGGCGCGGTACGCGTCGTGGTTGCGGACGAACTCGTCGAGCGAGTCGCCGCCGAACTTGCGCTGCGCCTCGCCCGCGAGCACGAGGGCGACCATGGTCTCGGCCACGACTCCGGCGGCGGGTACCGCGGTGACGTCGGTGCGTTCCTTGAACGACACGGTCTCCGCCTTCGTCTCGACGTCGACCGTCTTCAGCACCGGACGGTTCAACGTGGCGAGAGGCTTCATCGCCGCGCGCGCGACGAGCAGGTCGCCCGTGGTCATCCCGCCTTCGATACCGCCCGCGTGCGAAGTCTCCCGGCGATACTCACGCGCGCTCGCGTCCCAGCTGATGGCGTCGTGCGCCTCGCTGCCGCGCACGCCGGCCATCGTGAAACCTTCACCGATCTCGACTGCCTTCATCGCCTGGATGCTCATCAACGCCTGCGCGAGCAGGCCGTCGATGCGGCGGTCCCAGTGCACGTGCGATCCGAGCCCCGGCGGCACGCCGTAGCCGAGCACCTCGACGACACCGCCGAGCGAGTCGCCCGCCTTGGCAGCCTCTTTGATCTCGCGGATCATGTCGGCCTCGGAGTCGGGGTCGAAGCAGCGGACCTCGGACCCGTCGACCTGCGCGAGATCTTCGGGCATCGGGCGGTGTGCGATCTGGGCGGTCGCGGCGCCGAGTTGGACGACGTGACTCAACACCGAGATGTCGAGATGCGACAGCAGCTCCTTGGCGACCGCGCCCGCCGCGACGCGCGCCGCGGTCTCGCGTGCGGACGCGCGCTCCAACACGTCGCGCGCGTCGTCGAAGCCGTACTTCTGCATCCCGGCGAGATCGGCGTGACCCGGACGGGGCTGGGTGAGGGGTGACGCGGTGCGACCCGGCGCCGACGACATCTCGTCGGCCCACTTCCCGGTGGCCCATTCGCTGTTGCGGATCAGGATCGCGAGCGGGCTGCCGAGAGTGCGGCCGTGACGCACACCGCCGAGGAATTCGACCTCGTCCTTCTCGAACCGCATCCGCGGTCCGCGGCCGTAGCCCAGGCGTCGGCGCGCCAGCTCGTCGGCGACGGCGTCGATCAGGATCGGTAATCCGGCGGGCAGGCCCTCGACGGTGACCACCAACGCGGGTCCGTGGGACTCGCCCGCCGTCAGGAACCGCAACACGGTGCCTCCTGGTGCCGCGACGCCCTCGCGGCGCCGCCGACGTCGGTCGGGTCACCGGATTGTACGGCAGTACCCGGTTCGGCTAGCCGTTCTGCACGCCGGTCTGGCCGGCCGCGCCCGTCGGAGCGGGCGCGCCCGTCGTGGGCGTCCTCCCCGCGGTGCCCGTCCCGGTCACGCTTGTACCGGTCGGTGCGGCCGTGGGCTGGCTGAAGATGCGCCCGGCGATCGTCAACTGGAGCTTGTCGCCGATGAAGGTCTGCCCCGCGACACCGCGCGGCGTCGCGGCGGACCCGGCCGGGGCGCTGCTGCCGCTGCCGGAGAACGACACGTTGTCGATGATGAAGACCCGTTGCAGCCCGTAGATGCCGGCGATGTAGCGCTTCAACTGATCTTCGGTTCCCTGCGCGGTGATCGAGACGTTGACCGTCGTGATCCCGATCCCGGCGACCGGAGCCGTCGGCGTGACCGACTGCCAATCGGCACCCGACTTCACCCGGATCGTGTCGATGCCGCGCAGGAACGAGGCCTCGGCCGCGTCGGTGGGGAGCGCGCCGCGCAACAGTTCGGCGCTGATCTCCTGGCCCTTCTTCGGCTTCTGGGCGACCACACCGCTCAGTTCCTTGCGCAGGTTCGCCGAGGTCACGTCGGCGTCGTGCGCGGCGGACGTTGCCTTCGACGCCTTGCTCTCCATCGACGAGTACACGACGCGATACCAGAGGAGTCCGACGAGCGAGACGACGAGTGCCCCGACGACCAGGTTCTTCGTCTTTACTTGCACGTCGCCCCCTTGAACAAGGTTTCCAGACGGTGTCCACGGGCCGTGTCGCCGAGCGACGCGGTGATCGTGAAGTCGACGGTTCCGAGCGTCGAACGAGCAGTCGAGACCCAGACCACGGACAGATCGGTGTCGCTCCCCAGCGAATCCTTGAGCGCGGCGACGGCCGGCAAGTTGGGCGCCGACCCGTTGATCGACACCGTCCCCGCGGGCGGCACCACACCGGAACAGATGTCGGTGGAGCTGGCGACGGGCGTTGCCACCGGCTGCGCCGGGACCGCGGGCTTCGAGCCCGGTGTGGTCGGGACCGGTGCGACCGGAGTCGTCACGGGGCCGGGCGCGGCCACGGTGTGGTTGCCCGTGAACGATGTGAGGAACACGCCCGGCGGGAGCTTCACCCCGAGGTTGGAGATGATCGCGGGCCAGGCAACGTCCTGCGCGAGAACCGTCTTGACGTCGGCCTTGAGCGCGGCCGCCGAAACTGATCCCGAACCGGGTGTCTGCGCCGGGCCCTGCTGCTCGTAGTAGAGCTGCGAGCGCAACTTCTTCGCGGCCGCCTGCGCGGTCACGTTCTTCGACTGCGCGCTCGTCTGGTCGCTGTGCGCCTTGTACGTGCCGGCGCCGAGCACGACGACCGCAACTGCAGCCGCGATGATGGCGCGCTGGTCGACGCGTCCCCGCGACTTCGATCCGGAACTCTTGCGGCGCGGGAGCAGGTCGATGACGATGCCGACGTTGGCGCCGCCGAGGGCGAGTCCGACCGGCGCGGGCAGGTACGGCTCGAGGCGCGGGAGCTCGTCGGGGGCGAATCCGATGTCGCCGATGCGCAACAGGTCGTGCATGTACGCGGGCTCGACCGGGACTCCGACCAGCGCTGACAGCCGCTCGGGCAGGCCGGGGAGCTGTGCCGAACCTCCGGTGACGACGACCCGCCGGAGCTGCGCGGAACCGGGCTGGTTCCGGTAGTAGTCGATCGAGCTTCTTACTTCGTCGAGCAGTACCGACAACGGCCGGTCGACCGATGTACGCGCCCGGGCGACCATCTCGTCGGCCGACGGGTTGGCGAGCGCACGCTTCAAGGCCTCCGCCGTCTCCGGCGGGACGGCGAGGTCGCTGGCGATCGCGTCGGTGAGCTCACGACCGCCGCTGCCGAGCACGCGCACGAACTGCGGGATGCCGGCTTCGTGCACCGCGATCGCCGTGACACCGCCACCGAAGGACACGATGCCCTCGGCGCCGGGCGATTCGTCGGTCGCGACCGGTCCACCGGTGGCCGACACCAGCGCGCCGATCGGGCGCGCGAGCGCACGCGTGAGCGCGAGCGGGATGAGGTCGACGGCGCCGACCTCGAGGCCACCCGCCTCGACCGCCGAGACGAGCCGGGCAACGGTTGCCTCGTACGCCGCGACCAACAGGACCTGCATCGTCGGCTCGGCGCCGGAATCCGCGCCGGGTGCCGTCGTACCGAGGATCGCGAAGTCGAGGACGGCGTCCTCGATCGGGATCGGGATGAGGTCGCCGGCCTGGAACTGCAGCGCGCTCATCAACTCGTCGCGAGTCATGACCGGCATCTCGACCTGGCGCACGACGACGCGCGGGCTGGCGATGCCGACTCGCACCGGCACCTTCTTCAAGCCGACCTCGGCACGAAGACGCGCGACCGCGTCGGTAACGGCAGCTTCGTCGGCGACCTCGCCCTCACGCATCGCGTCGCGTGGCAATGCCACCTGCGCGAACATGTCGAGGCGCGGGGGCGTGCCGGCGGTGACTTCGGCGATCGTCACCGCGTTGGTGCCGATGTCGAGGCCGATCAGGCGGCGGGCCATGCGTCCCCTCCTCCAAAGGTTTGGGCCTCGAGGTACTCATCGAGGTCACGAGCGCGGATGCGGAAGTGCTTGCCCACTCGGATCGCCGGCAGCGCGCCGGCCCGGATGAGGCGGTAGACGGTCATTGTCGACACGCGCATCGCATCCGCGATCTCGCGCACCGTGAGCAGTTCGTGCTGGCGTTCGCTCACGGTCGTCACCCCCTGTCCGTCCGAAACCCGATTCCCGAGCAGACTTCAAGGACAACAATCGACAACAACCCCATCGCGCTGTAACGCGAATGCACCGCAAAATGACGAGATGCGCGCGCGGCGGTGCCGCTTTGGGCGGAGGGGCCGATTTGTGACTACCGGCCGAGGTGCCGGTACCAGTCGACGAGCGGCTCGCCGAACAACACGAAGGTGATCGCACCGGCTGCGAGGTACGGGCCGAAGGGAATCTGCTGTTTGCGGCCCTTCACCTTGACCGCGATGAGAATGACGCCGACGACCGCGCCGTAGAGGAAACCGGCGAAGAGGCCGCCCGCGACCTCCCCCGCGCCGATCCATCCGAGACTCAGGCCGAGGAGGAACGCGAGGCGGACATCGCCGAATCCGAGTCCGCGCGGTGAGACGAGATGGATGACGAAGAAGACCGTGAACGCGATCGCACCGCACACGAGCGCCCGGACGAAAGCGCCCCAATCGTGCTCGGCCACCGACGCGGCCGCGAGCAGCACGATCATCGCCGCGTCGGTCGGGTACATGATGCGGTTCGGGAGGATGTAGTGCTCGAGGTCGATCGCCGAGAGGGCGACGAGTGCGGCCGTCAGCACGAGATACGCGGGAAGCGCCCAGGAATGGGCGAAGCGCGCGCCGACGGCCGCGAAGAGCACGCCGGTGAGGAGCTCGACGAACGGGTAGCGGGCGGAGATCGGAGCGCGGCAGTTGCGGCAGCGGCCGCGCAGCAACAGCCACGAGAACAGCGGGATGTTGTCGCGGTTCGCGATCTTGATGTCGCACGACGGACAGTGCGACGGCGGCTTGACGATCGACTCCTTGCGGGGAACGCGCCAGATGACGACGTTCAGGAACGAACCGATGACGAGTCCGTACACGCCGCTGATCGCCGCGACCAGCACGGTCATGCGATATCCAGCGCGGTCATGATCGGCGAGGCTAGGCGCGGCGCGGCGCCGGCCCGTGCCTCACGCGCCGATGCGCGGAGACACGTGCACGGTCGTCGTTACCAGGTCGACTTCCAGGCGGGGTCGTTCGGCAGGGGCGCACCGTTGGCGGCACAGCCACCGGCGCCCGGCAGCTTCGCGTACACAGTGGTGCCGACCCCCTCGTCGTCGAAGACGTAGAAGCACGAACCCGTCTTCGACTGACCGGAGAGCACGAGCTGAGTCCCGTTCACGGGAAACAGCGAGACCGTGTTCTGGCCGGTCGGTGCGACCGCGCTCGCGACGAAGGTCACACCACCCAACTCGGCGGTCATCGCCGCCGGGGTGGCCGTCGTGTAGTCGGCCTTTCCGAGATACAGGCTCTTCGCACCCGTCGTCGCGGTCGACAGGCTCGTTTGCATGGCGCGGTCCTTGGCCCGGGTGCTCGCTCCGAAGAAGACGGGCATTGTGACGGCGATCAGAATGGCAATGATCAAGATCACCATCATCAGCTCCAACAACGTGAAGCCTTCTTCACCAGGCTGGGCAGCGCGAGCGCCGAGTGGCTCACGTTGCATGTGTCTCAGGTCCTTTCCTCAAAGGCACTTGGCTTTGCATTGCTGTCCTTGCATTGCAAATATCGGCGACGGCTCCGCGCGGCTTGAATCGCGGGAGCTTGCGGCGCGCCCGACACCGCTGTTCGCG
>DASYJT010000105.1:0-4039 GCA_035996165.1 Acidimicrobiia bacterium | reverse complement strand
GACGGTGACCGGCGCTTTCTTCGCGGTCGCCACGACCCCGCGTACCTGTTCGCTCATGGCGGCGAATCTACGCGGCGATCACGCGGGCGTCACGACGTTGGGAGGTGCGCCGCCTTCCAGGACGGTCGCGACCGCGCTCGTTGCCATCGTGGCCATGCGCGTGCGGGTCGCGTTCGAGGCGGAGCCGACGTGCGGCAACAGCACCGTGCGCGGCGCGGACAGCAGACGCGGCTCGATCGCCGGCTCACGTTCGTATACGTCGAGGCCGGCGGCGAAGATTCTCCCCCCGTGGAGCGCCTCCGCGAGCGCCTCCTCGTCGACCACCGTGCCGCGCGCAGTGTTCACGATCACTGCCGTCGGCTTCATCAGCGCGAGCCGGCGAGCATCGATCAGATGGTGCGTTTCTGCGCCGCCGGGCGCGTGCAGGGAGACGATGTCGCTTGTGGCGAGGAGGTCGTCGAGCTCGGCGACGTAGCCGGGCTCGTTGGTGGGACGGCGCGCGTGGTGCAGAACGTGCATGCCGAATCCGGTCGCCCGCCGCGCGACCGCCCGCCCGATGCGGCCGAAGCCGACGATGCCCAGCGTCGCGCCGTGCACGTCGAGCCCGAGGTACTGCGTGACACCCCAGCCGTTCCACCGGCCGGCGCGCAGGTCGGCCTCGGCGGTCGACGCGAGCCGGCACGCGGCGAGGATCAGCAGGAACGCGGTATCGGCGGTGGTCTCGTCGAGGACACCGGGCGTATTGCAGACCGTGATCCCGTGCTCGGCCGCGGCGCGGACGTCGATGTTGTCGTAGCCGACCGCGACATTGGCGACGACGCGCAATCGCCCACCTTCGGCGCCTGCGGCCAACACGGTGGCGTCGATGTTGTCGGTCAGGAGCGAGACGATCGCGTCGGAGTCGCGGGCGTACGTTCGCAGTTCGTCGGCGGAGTACGGAGTGTCGTCGGGCTTCGGCCCGACGATCTCGTGACCCGTATTCGCGAGGGGATCGAGCCCGCCGTCGGGAAGACGACGGGTCACCAGGACGCGACCCACGCAGCAGCCGTTAGCTCGTGTAGTCGACGGGGGCGGCGCCGTCGACGCCGACCGCGAAGGCAAAGCAATGGATCGGCGCGTGGTCGCTGACCGGTCGCAGCGAGTGCACCGCGTTCGGCGGTATGTGCACGAGATCACCCTGACGGATCTCACGGTCTTCGCCCGAGATGGTCATGACGCCGCGCCCCGCGGTGACGTAATAGAACTCGTGGGTCGGATGGTGGTGCGGATCGACGAATCCACCGCCCGCGACCTCGAACTCGCTGACGAGCTCGAGGTGCCCGCCCTTCGTGATGTCGAACATCTCGCGCGGGCTGACCAACCACCAAACGGGAACCGTGCCGTTGTGCTCGATGACCGGCTCGACGTCCTCGATCGACCTCACGTCCATTTCGTGACCTCCACGCCCGCGATGGGGTAAGACTGACGCTCACGTCAGCCTAGAGAATCGACGGGAAGCGTGCGGACGGTCAGGCTCGAGGCAATGGTGGCGACGCGCGAATCGTTCGCTCCGTTCGGCACGATCCCGCCCGAGGAGTCCGACGGCAATCCCACCGCCGACCTCGAGTTCCTCTGGAACGACGGCGCGGCGAACTTCATCGGGCACACGCTCGACGAGCTCGAGGTCGTCGACGGTTGGTTGCGGTGCGAGTTGCTCAATCGCCACGACACACACACGCAGACGTTGATGCCGATGAGCGGCGACGCGATCGTTGTCGTCGCGCCGGGCGACGTCGACTTCTCGAAACCGGAGCACTTCGACACGCTCCGGGCGTTCGTGATGGCGCGCCACACGTGTGTACATCTGCACCGCGGTACCTGGCACTGGGGGCCGTATCCCTTGGACGCCCCGTCCGTCCGCATCTTCAACGTGCAAGGCCGTGGATATGCCGACGACAACGGGATCGCGTGGCTCACCCGCGATCACGACATCGTTTACGAGGTCCCCGCTCAAGTCTGAGGCGCCGCGCGCTCGATGAAGAGGGGGAGGGGAAACATCGGAACGGGCGGCTCGAGAGGGGGAGCCATGCCGGCCACCATCACCACGCTCGATCGGGAGATCGCGCTCGAAGAACGCCGCGTCGGGATGCCGACCGGTCGACCGCTGACCGACGGTGCGATCACGCATCGGCGCGTGCAGATCGCGGTCGTGCTCGGTGCGAGCGGATTGGCCGCGGTCTGCGCGGTGTTTCTCGCGAGCGGTGTCGTGCAAGCGGCCGCCATCGGTGTCGCGGCGCTGTTCGGTGCCTACGCGATCGAAAAGGACCGTCATCTCCGCCGGCTGGCGCTGCTCCGAGGCGACTCGATGCGCATCACACTCGTTGTCGCAAACGAGTTGATGTTCTCGGGCGCGCTCGCCGGCGATCGCGAGCTGCTCGACCTGCGCGACGGCATCGGCCGCGCGGCCGGGCGGCTCGCGGCAGGTCTCGCGGAGGTGGTCCGCGCCGACTGCACGCGGCTGCGCCTGCTCGGTCCGTCGGGCGAGGTCCCGGTGGCGGCGGAGCGCGAGCTGACCTCTCGGCATTCGGTGCCCGACGACCCGGCCGCGGCGCACGAGGCGCGGCGCAACCACAAGGCGGTTCGCCAGGTGACGGCGGATGATCGAGGCGTGCTCGTGGTCGCGCTGCGTCGGGGCGACGAGGTGCTCGCGTTGCTCGAAGCGGTCCTGCCGCCGGGCGACCGCTACCGCCCCGCCGACGTGGCTCTCGCCGACGCGTACGCACGCGGCGCGGTGGCGGCTCTCGCTCCGCACGGATAGCGACCGCTAGCGTCGCCACTCGTGGGCGAGCTCGACGGGCAAGTAGCGATCATCACCGGGGGCGCGTCGGGAATCGGGCGCGCAACGGCCGTGCGGTTTGCGGCCGAGGGCGCGGTCGTGGCGGTCTTCGACCGTGACGGCGCCGCGGCGACGCAGGTTGCGAAGGAAGTCGGCGGGACCGCGCACGCGGTCGACGTGCGCGACGGCGACGCGTTGGCGTCGGCGGTCCGTGCGGTCGCCGATGCGCACGGGCGTATCGACGTGCTGTTCAACAACGCGGGATCGGGCGACCTGCGCCCGCTGCACACCGTCGACGACAAGCTGTGGCACCGCCTGATCGACGTCAACCTCACGGGCACCTTCAACGGCATGCGCGCCGTGGTGCCGATCATGTTGGAGGCCGGGCGGGGTGCCATCGTGAACAACGCTTCGGTGTCTGCGCTCACACCCACCCGCAACGAAGCGGCGTACTCGGCGGCGAAGGCGGGGGTCGTCGCGCTGACCAAGAGCGGGGCGCTGGAGTACGGGCCGCAGGTAAGGGTCAACTGCGTCGCACCCGGGCACGTGCGCACACCCTTGACCGCCGTATGGGAGCAGTTCCCCGACGTGTTCGATCCGGTGGCGAAGCAGATCCCGCTCGGGCGCATCGGTCACGCCGACGAGATCGCCGAAGTGGTGCTGTTCCTCGCGTCGGGTCGGGCGAGCTACGTGACCGGGCAGACGCTGGTGGTCGACGGCGGGATCTCCCTCCCCCAGGCCGGCACCGACGCGGCTTTGGCCGAACTGTTCGAGCGCTTCAGCGGCGGCTGACCGGCTCTTTCCTCAGCCGAGCGGTTGGGCGAAATACCACTGGTGACCCTCGGGGTCGGTGGCTGCGTAGCTGCGCACGCCGTAGGGCATGTCGACGGGTGCGCGTTCGGCCGTCGCGCCGGCGGCGACGGCCCGGGCATAGTGCGCGTCGACGTCGTCGACATGAACGTGGATGCCGACGGTCACGGCGCCGAGCTGCGCGGGGTTCCGGTAGTCCGGCGGGCTGCCCAACATGATCACGGAATCGCCGTAGGCCAGCTCGCAATGACTCAGCGACCCGTCCGGATTCGTGTTGCGCATCCGCTCGGTGAAACCGAACGCGTCAGCGACGAACTCGAGCGCCGCCCCGACGTCTGCGTAGAAGATGTACGCACTCACCGTCGGATAGGTGTATCCGCCGTACTCGACCATGGAGCCCGAGTCTTCCTGCCC
>DASYJT010000104.1:0-4002 GCA_035996165.1 Acidimicrobiia bacterium | reverse complement strand
CGGTGCGGCGGGATTCCTCGACGCTGGTCGCGAACATCAGCTCGGCGGGCAAGACGAATCTGCACCCCGACTTCGGCGGCGGGGGCGCGTACGGCATCCCCTTCAAGATCGTGCCCGCGTCGCAGCCGAAGGTCGCGATTCACTACACCGCGTACGGCGACGAGAGCGATCCGGGGCCGTTCCCCATTCCGGCCAACGCGCCGGTGGAAGGTGGTTCGGCGAGCACCGGTGACCGTCACGTGCTGGTACTGCAGCAGGGAACGTGTCACTTGTACGAGCTCGGGCGCGCGTTCTGGACCGGAAGTCGTTGGAACGCCGACGTGGGCGTGAACTGGAATCTGAGCTCGAACGCGTTGCGGCCGCTCGGTTGGACGTCGGCCGACGCGGCCGGGCTCCCGATACTGCCGGGTCTGGTGCGCTACGACGAGGTCGCCGCGGGGCACATCGATCACGCGGTGCGCTTCACCGTGCCGAATACGCAGAAGGGATACATCTTCCCGGCGACGCACTGGGCGTCGTCGTCGACGAATCTCTCGTTGCCGCCGATGGGTCTGCGTCTGCGCCTGAAGGCGAACTTCTCGCTCGCGGGGTACCACGGCGAATCGCTCGTGATCCTGCAGGCGCTGAAGACGTACGGGATGATCGTGGCCGACAACGGCTCGTCGTGGTTCGTGACGGGCGCGGCGGACGCCCGGTGGAACGACAACGATTTGAACCAGCTCAAAGGTGTTCCGGGATCTGCATTCGAAGCCGTCGACACCGGCCCGACCCACCACTGATCGCTCCGCGCGTCACACCCCCGCAGAATTCTCCGTTGCGAAGATTCTTCCGAAGATTCTTCGCAACGGCGCGCGCGGTAGGGGTGGTGAGCTGGGGGAATGCGGCGGGGGCGGGGATTTAGCACGCCTAACGACGGATAAACTCCGCGCCGTGAAGCGGGGTCGAACGACGCAGCGAGAGAGCGCATGATCGATCTTCGCCGGGCCGACGAGAGATTCCACACCGAGATCGACTGGCTCGACTCGTGGCACTGCTTCAGCTTCTCGAACCACTACGACCAGAAGAACACGCATCACGGCCTGTTGATGGTCCTGAACGACGACGTGATCGCCGCGGGCGGCGGCTTCGGAACCCACGGGCACCGCGACATGGAGATCGTCACTTGGGTGCTCGACGGCGCGCTCGAGCATCGCGACAGCGAGGGCAACCAGGGCGTGATCACGCCGGGCGTCGCGCAGCGCATGAGCGCGGGCACCGGCATCAGGCACTCCGAGCAGAACGCGAGCCGCGCCGAGTCCGTGCGGCTCCTCCAGATGTGGGTACCGCCCGACACGATGGACATCGCGCCCGGGTACGAACAGCACGACATCAGCTCGCTCAAGCGCGACGACGAGCTGTTCCCGCTCGCGTCGGGCCGCGAGGCCGAGGCCGCGATCCAGCTCCACCAGCGCGACGCGACGCTCTGGGTCGCGACCCTGAACGCCGGCGCGCGCGTCGTCGTTCCCGACGCACCTTTCGTCCACGTGATGGTCTCCACCGGCGGGGCGACCTTCGACCGAACGGGTGCGCTCGACGCCGGCGACGCCCTCCGCTGCACCGAGGCCGGCACCTTCGACCTGGTCGCGATCGCCGACGGCACCGAGGTCACGATCTGGGAGATGTGGGCCGACCTCGAGGTGGCGTGATCCCACCAAGCGCGCTCACTTGACGAGGCGCGAAAGCCTTCGATCGGCGAGCACCTTGCCGCCCGTCTGACATGTAGGGCAGTAGACGACCTCGTGCGACTCGTACGAAACCCGCTTCAAGTCGCTACCGCACTCGGGGCACGGGAGCCCCGCCTTGCCGTGCACCGTGAAGTGCTCACCGAGCTTGTTCGCGGAGAGCCCACCGGTGCGCAGCCGCTCCCGCTCCAGCCCTTCGGCCAACACCTCTTGCAACGCGGCGAGCATCCGCTCGCGCTCGTCCGGCTTCAGCGCCTTGAGTGAGGCATAGGGCGACAACTTCGCGCGGTGCAGGATGTCGTCGGCGTAACCGCGGCCCACACCGGCAACCGTCCGCTGGTCGCGCAAGATGGTGTGGATGCGCCGGCCGTCGACCGCGGTCCGGAACCACTCCGCGAACTCCTCGCTCGTCGCCTCCGGTCCGAGCTTCTCGACCGGACCCGGATCGTCCGAACCGAGCACCCACCAGCCGGCCTTGCGTTCCGTACCGAACTCGCGGATGAGCACCGCGCGGTCGTCGGAGAAGCGCCACCGCACGACCGAACCCTTCGGGCGCGTCTTCTTCGGGGGCTGCTCGAAGTCGAGCCGACCGGCCTGCGACAGATGGAACATGACGCGCAGGTCGTTGTCGAAATGCAGTGTCACGTACTTCGCCCGGCGCGAGACGCCGGCGAGCACCGCCCCCACCAACGCCTCGGGCGGCGGGTCGAAGGTCTTGAGGCCGGTGAAGCCGAGCGGGTCGTAACCCTCGAAGGTCGCGCCCAGCAACCACGCCGCGACGCGCTCGGAGAGCGCCTGCATCTGCGGTGCTTCAGGCATCGACCACTATCGCGCGCGTTCCGGGCACCTTTCCTCCCGGGTTCAGAGGGTCGAAAGCCCCCCGTCGACCGCGAGGATCTGGCCCGTGATGTAGCTCGCGTCGGCGCTCAACAAGAACACGACGGGCGCGGCGACCTCCCACGCCGTCGCCTGGCGACCGAGCGGAACCGGCGTGCGGCCGCGGCTCGGCCGTCCTTCGGTGGCGCGCCGCCCCAACGGCGTGTCGATCAGGCCGGGCGCGATCACATTGGCGCGAATACCTCGGCGCGCACCCTCCAGCGCCACGCTCCGGCTCAGTCCGGCGAGCGCGGCCTTGGTCGTGTCGTACGCGGGGATGCGCGTGCCCGGCTTCAGTCCCGCGACCGACGAGACGAACACGATCGCGGCGCCATCGTCGATGACGGGCAGCGCGGCGCGACACACGAGGAAGTGGCCGCGCACGTTGACCGCGTGCACCGTGTCCCACTCCTCGACCGTGGTCCCTACGAGTCCTCGACCGAGACCGATGCCGACGTTGCACACGACACCGTCGAGGCCCCCGAACGTCTGCACGGCGTCGCCGACCATACGTGCGCAATCGGCCTCGTCGGTGACGTCGGCGACGATCACCGCCGCTCGACCACCCTCGCCTTCGACCAGCCGGGCCGTCTCGGCCGCGGCGTCCGCGTCGACGTCGGCGCACGCGACCGCCGCGCCTTCCCGCGCCGCGAGAACCGATATGGCGCGGCCGTTGCCGATCGGCGCGTCCGGGTCGGCCGACCGGCGCGTCCCCGCACCGACGACGAGGATCCGCCTACCGTCGAGTCGTCCGGTCATATCGGCCACGCCGGGCGCATCCGCACGGGCGGAGTGTACGTTTCGCGCCATGTCCGCTCTCGAAGAAGTCGCACCCGCGTTCGTCGACATGGCTCACCGGATCGTCTGGTCGTCCGTGGCCACCGTCGACCACCAGGGCCGGCCCCGCTCGCGCATCCTGCACCCGCTGTGGGAATGGGACGGCGAGACGCTGGTCGGCTGGATCGCGACCGGACCCACACCGACCAAGCGGTCGAACCTGCAACACAGCCCGTACATCTCGTGCAGCTACTGGACCGACAACCACGACACGTGCATTGCCGAGTGTCGTGCGATCTGGCACTTCGACGACGAGACGCGCACCGCCGTGTGGGACAAGTTCGTGAACGCGCCCCCGCCCGTCGGCTACGACCCGGCGATCGTCCCCGCCTGGGACAAGCCGACCTCCGACAGCTTCGCCGCGCTGCGCCTCGAGCCGTGGCGGTTGCGCGTGTTCCCCGGCACCGCGCTCGTGAGCGGCGGCACCGTCGGCGACATCCTCCTCTGGCAGGGCTAACACCCTCGCAAGCGGTCGTGAGGAACCGCCGGGCTAAGCGCGCTTGCGTTTCTCCTCGAGGCGTTGGCGTACGACCTCGCGGCGTTCCTGCACTTCGCGGTACGTCAGCTT
>DASYJT010000103.1:0-4295 GCA_035996165.1 Acidimicrobiia bacterium | reverse complement strand
GCGACCCGCCCGGCGATGTCGACCGTGATCGTGCCGGGACCGCATCCGACGTCGAGCACGCGCGCGCCCGTCACGAACCGCGACGAGACATACGCCGCGGAGTTGTCGACCGTACGCCAGCGATGCGATCGCAACACGCTTTCGTGGTGGCCGTGCGTGTAGGTCATTGGGAGATGATCGCAGGCGCGTCGGGCCCGAGCCGACCGGGCTTCTGCCAGACCGAGATGTGCTTGCGGCTCTCGCCGGTGAAGGCCTCTCGGTTCCAATCGCTCCAACGTTCGCGCAATGTCATTCCCGCGATGCGCGCCATGAGGTCGAGCTCGGACGGCCAGACGGAGCGGAACGGATACGAGTGGATCTGGAGTTTGCCGTCGACGACGACGTAGTGGTGCGACACCAGGAGCTGCGTCGCGACGTCGTATTCGTCGAAGCCGAGGTACGTCGGGCTCACGTGAAACGCCCGGACCGTCTCGCCGGGCGGCAGGCGCTGGAGCTCCGGGATGCCGATCTCGATCACGAAGTGTCCGCCGGGCTTCAGGTGCGCGGCGGCATTGCCAAAACATGCGACCTGATCGTCTTGGTTGGTGAGGTTCCCGATCGTGTTGTACACGAGGTACACGAGATCGAACGTTGCGTCGACGCGTGTCGTCGCGAAGTCGCCCATCGTGACGTCGATCGCATCGGAACCCGGCTTCGCTCGTAGCCGGGCCACCATGTCGGGCGAGAGATCGATCCCGTGTACGCGCACGCCCCGGCGGCTGAGCGGCAACGCGATGCGGCCGGTGCCTATCCCGAGCTCGAGGGCGGCGCCTCCTCCCGCCAGTTCGGCGAGGAAGCTCACGGTTGCGTCGATGACTGCGGGTTCGAATTCGGTCCACGTGCTCGCGTCGTATTCCGCCGCGACAGATTCGTCGAAGTGATTCGGCCTCGCCACGGCGCCACTCTGACAGGAACGCGGCAGACGGGCGACCGATTTAGCTCGAGGCGTAGAGCCGGCTGGCCATCTGGCGCGATATGCCGAGCACGCGCGCGACGTCGGTAAACGTCATCCCGGTTTCGTCGACGAGCATCCGAACAGTCGCGGCGCGGAGTTCGCTCACTGATGCCGCGTACGCCCGCCACGCGTCTTCGACGGCGCGGCGCGCGGTCACGGCGCCGAGGGCGACGGCATCCGCGACCATCTGCGCGATCGGAGCATCCGCCCGGCGCTGCTCGCGAGTGGCAACCACCACGGCAACGAGTGCGCGAGTGCGTTCGTGAAGTTCGGCGGCGGCCCGCTCGACCTTGTCGGCGCCCTCGATGAACGCACTTCCGGACATAGGCCCTCCCTATGTCGGACCACCCGACTCCGACCGGAAGGTTACGTCCGCCCGGGCGTCTCGCGACCGCGTTTATCCGCCGCGGGCTTGGGCTTTGGCGTCGTCGATGTGGGTTTGGCGGTGGTGGTTCCAGCACAGGAGCTGCAAATTTGCGAGGTTGGTGAGTCCGCCGTGTTCCCAGTGGATGATGTGGTGGGCATGGCAGTCGGTGGGTGGTCGGGTGCATTGGGAGGCGGTGCAGTGGCGGTCGCGGGCGACGAGCGCTTTCCATTGTGCGGCGGAGACGGTGTGGGTGGCGCGGCCGACGTCGACGACTTCGGATCGGCCGTGCATGATGATTCGGCTGAGGGTGCAGTCGCACAGCAGCATGCCGAGCATGGTGGCGGAAAGGTTGTGGCGGCCGGGTTCGGTCCGCACCTTCACCAGTGTCTCGGTGGACGCGGTAGGGCGTTCGTCGATGTTGAACACGGCGTTGAGGTGGGGACGGATGCCGTGGGATGCGCCGAGGTCGCCGCGGTCGAGGTTCCGGCGGACGAGGTTGACGAAGGCGTCGTAGCGGCGTTGGGGTGTGGTGCGCGGGTCGTGTTTTTGGAGGTCGCGGGCCATTTCGGCTTTGAGTGCGGTTTCGATGAGTTCGCCGGAGAGTCGGTCGCCGGTGAGTTGGAGGTCGTGGCGGCCGTCGAGTGTGAACGCGGCGTAGGCGGCGCGTTGTTCGAAGGCGGTTGCGTCGGAGGTGGCGCCGCCGTCGCCGTCGATGGCATCGGTGAGGTGCCGGACGATCCCGCGGAGGGTTTTTGGGGTGTGGTCGCGGGCGACGGCGACGAGTTCGTCCTCGCAGTGCGCGAGGTGTTGGGCGCGGCCCGGCGTGTGGGCGTTGGCGATCACTTGGGCGTGGCGTTGGGAGATCTGACCGTGTTCGAACGCGGTCGCGACGGTGGGGAGGTGTTCGAGTTTGCGAGCGAGGTCGACATAGCCGCGGGCGATGCCTTCATCGATGTTGCAGGTGTGGCGGAGCGCGGATGCGGCGCTGAAGAAGTTGTCGAGTTGCCAGTCGTTGGACCGGTCGTATTCGGCGACGTTATTGAGCCAGGCGGCTTCGGCCGCGTCGATCTCTCGTCGTTGTTTCGCGAGGAGTGCCACGGATACGAACATATGTTCGTAGTGTACCCAAGAACCCCCTACCAAACAAGGAGAATTTCGCATTCTGCCGACAGCAATTACACTCGCCGACCATGGCGGTCGACGGGTATGTCGCAACGGAATTCGAACCGGTGCTCGACGCGTTCGCGCAGAACTTCGACGAGCGGGGTGAGGTCGGCGCGGCGGTGAGCGTGTACCTCGACGGTCGGCCCGTGGTCGATCTGTGGGGTGGTCTGGCCGACGCGACCAACGGGATCCGCTGGCAAGAAGACACGCTCGTGCTCGTGTACTCGGCGACGAAGGGTGTCACCGCGACGTGCGCGAACCTGTTGATGCAGCGCGGTGAGCTCGATCCCGAAGCCGCGGTCGCGTCGGTCTGGCCGGAGTTCGCCCAGGGCGGCAAGGAGAAGATCACCGTCGGTCAGGTGATGTCGCACCAAGCCGGGCTGCCGTACGTCGAAGGCGATTTCACCCTCGAGCAGGCGCTCGAGTGGTCGCCGATCGTCGAGGCGCTTGCCGCGCAGACGCCGATCTGGGAGCCGGGGACGAAGCACGGGTACCACATGCGCACCTACGGATGGCTGGTGGGTGAGATCATCCGCCGGGTCGATCCGCAACGCCGGACGGTTGGCACGTTCTGGCGGGAGGAGATCGCCGACGCGCTCGGTGTCGACTTCTGGATCGGGCTTCCGGAGTCGCTGGAACCGCGTGTCGCGAGGCTCGTTCCGCCCCGCGTCGATCTCCGCAAGGCGCTCGAACCCTTCCTCGACGACCTCCTGTTGGCGCGCGTGTTCTCCAGTCCGGGCGGTCACTTCAACTACGACGCGATGTGGAACACCCGCCAGCTCCACGCCGCCGAGTTGCCGTCGTCGAACGGGATCGGCAGTGCCCGCGGACTCGCGCGGATGTACGCGTCGTGCATCGGCGAGGTCGACGGCTTCCGCGCGTTGAACGAACAGACCGTCGAGCGCGCGACCGTCGAACGAGCCTGCGGCAAGGACGAGGTCCTGCTCACCGAGAGCTGCTTCGGTCTCGGATACATGCTCGGGCGCGCGTTCGGTGGGGCGAACCCTCCCCGAGCATTCGGGCACGCCGGCGCGGGCGGCTCGCTCGCGTTCGCCGATCCCGACACTGGTCTCTCGTTCGGCTACGTGATGAATGACCTCCGCTTCGATACGAAGGACGGCGATCCCCGCAGCGAGGAGCTCGTGCGCGCTGTCTACCGGGCGCTCGAAGCCGGCAGCTGATCAGCCACTGCGCACCTCGTTGCGCAGCTCGGCGCGCAGCGGCGCCTTCTGCACCTTTCCGCTCGCGGTGCGCGGCAGCGATGCGCGTATCTCGAGGCGCTCGGGGAGCTTGAAGCGGGCCAGACGGCACGCGAGCAGGTGCGCGCGTAGGTCGTCGAGCGTCACCACGGAATCGTCCACCAGCGTGACGAACGCGCACACCTTCTCGCCCATGATCGGGTCGGGCATCGCGACACAGGCCGCTTCCGATACGCGAGGGTGCGAGACGAGGAGCGCCTCCACCTCCTGGGCCGAGATGTTCTCGCCGCCGCGGATGATGATGTCCTTCAGCCGGTCGACGATCGTGAGGTATTCGCCGTCGTAGGTCGCGAGGTCGCCGGTGCGGAACCAGCCGTCGGCGACGAACGCGGCGGTGTCGAGCCCGCGGTCGAGATACCCGACGAACATCTCCGGCCCGCGTGCCAGCAGCTCGCCCGCCGCGCCCGCGGGAAGATCGGCGAGCGTCTTCGGGTCGACGATGCGCAGCTCGGCTGCACCGATCAAGGGTCCGTCGGTTGTCGCGTCGCGATCGATCGAGTCGCCGGCGCGG
>DASYJT010000102.1:0-9402 GCA_035996165.1 Acidimicrobiia bacterium | reverse complement strand
CGACGCGGTGTTCACGATGCGCCCGTTCGGCAGGTCGCCGGCCTTGGCGCGCTCCCGCCAGTGCCGAGCGGCGGCCCGGCACGTCGCCATGTGACCCTTGAGGTGGACGTCGATGACCGCGTCCCACTCCTCCTCGGTGATGTTGAACGACATCGCGTCGCGCAGGATCCCCGCGTTGTTGACGAGGATGTCGACGCGCCCGTAAGTGTCGATCGCCCTCTGCACGAGGACGTCGCCGCCGCTCCACGTGGCGATGTTCTCGTCGCTCGCCGTGCCGGTGCCGCCCGCGGCCACGATCTCCGCGACCGTGGCGTCGGCCCGCGCCGCGTCGAGGTCGTTGACGACGACGTTCGCTCCTTCGCGCGCGAGCAGGCGGGCATGGCCCCGTCCGATGCCGCCACCTGCGCCGGTGACCACCGCGGTCTTGCCCGTCAGGAGACCCACGCGGGGGAGGCTAGGACACGGTCGCCGGCGGCGGCAGGGTGACGATCTCGCCGACGAAGATCAGGCTCGGGTCGCCCGAACGCAGCGTCGACCGGTTCGCGGCGACGACGGCGCGCCAGTAGTGCGCCGTCTCGGAGTCTGCCGGGCGCGCACCGTCGGCTCGGGCGAGGGCGGCGCGCGCGATGAGCCAGAGATTGTCGCCGGGGCGCACGACGACGCGATCGGCAACCGGTGCGCTCGCCCGCGGGGTGGGTGCCGGCGCCGGTTCCGGTGCCCGCTCGACGGCCGCGACGGCGCGTACGACCGGCAGGTCGGCGAGCACCAGCGTGGTCGTCGGCGGGGGATCGGTGGCAGACGCGGGCAGCGCGGGAACCGCGATACACGCGCTCACGATCGCCACCTCGACCAGCCGGCGCAGTCCGACGGGGAGCAGCGGCGCGAGGCGCCGCGCCAACTGCGGACGGGCGAACCCGAGTGCGAGCAGGCAAGCACCCGCGGCCAGGACGAGCCACGCGCTCGCGGCGAGAGCCAGCGTCCAGGCGACCGCCAGCGTGAGGTCGTCGCCGTGCGACCAGAGCGCATCCGTGACCGGCGGCCGGACCGCGACGAGCGCGCCGACCGCCGCCAACGCGAGCAACATGACGAGAGCGAGCCGGAGGCGCGGTCGGCGAAGGTCCATCGGTGCTTGCTATCAAACTGTCTCAAGTTGTGTCAAACATTGTGAACATTGGTAGGACGGCGCTACGGTCCCCGACATGCCCGACCGTGACCTTGCCTCCGACCTCGAGTTCTGGTCGGGCCGCGCCCACCACGACGCGCGCTCCGAGGGTCCCGCGCATCCGCGCCCGTCGTTTCGCTCGTCCCCGTTCCAGCGCTGGTGGTCCCGCGGTCCACGCGTGCCCGCCGGCCGCGCCCGACCCGTCGCCGCGGCAGCACTCCTGGTGGCACTGACGACGGCATGGCTCGTCGTGGGGCATCGCTCGAACGGCGCGCAAGCCGGCGCGCCGACCACGAGTGAGTCGTCGGCGCCCGGCACTTCGATCCCGGCGCCGCCGACCACCGTGCCGATCCGCCCGGGCTGTCGAGGTTTGGCGCCCGAACGGTCGGCGGTGCGCTGCGTGATCGACGCGGTCGACGTCGACGTCCGCCTGTACTCCACGGCGATCGTCGCCGATGCGTACCGCCGCGCGGCGGGCGCGATCGTCGCCCCGCGCTCGGGGCCGCCCGCGTGCGCGAGAGGTGTTCCCGACGAGCGGGCCTGGTCGGTGGCGGCCGCGCCGGTCAGCGCGGTCGGTCGCTACCGGTGCCGGTTCGAGCACGGCCGCGCGGCAATGTGGTGGACGCACGGCGACCGGCTCGTGCATGCAATCGCTCGGAACGGCGATCTCGCGGGACTGTTCTCGTGGTGGCGCGTCCACCCCTTCGAATGAGAGCGTGAAGTCATGGCTGACGGAGACGAGGGTGCGACCGACCATCCCTTCGGCGGGTTCTCGAACGACGTCATCGAGCTCCTCCGGGCGGCGCACTCCTCGACGCCGCTGCACCAGCTCCTCGGCCTGCACTTCACCGGCGCCGATCCCGATGTCGTGATCGTGGAGATGCCGGTGGCGTCGGGCGCGTTCAACGGATCCGGCAACCTGCACGGGGGCGCCATCGCCACGCTGGTCGACGTCGCCTCCGGTTCGGCCGCGGCCCGGGCCGGCACCTTCCGCCCGGGTGAGAACACGCTGGTCACCGCTGACCTGCACGTTCGCTACCTCGGCCGCCCGAAGGGCACCGTCGTGCGAGCGGAGGCGCGAGTGGTGCGCGCCGGTCGTCAGCTCGTCGTGGTCGAGTGCCGGGTGATCGACGATCTCGAGAATCTCATCGCCGTCGCCGACTTCGCGGGGATGATCGTCCCGCTCCGTCAACCCCTCAAGGGCGATGGCGCCTCGGCCGGCGACGCCCACGTCCCCGATCTGTAGATCCCGCATCATCCCTGACGGGACGGGGAAAGGTTTGGTACGTTCGCCGAGCCCTTAGATGCAGATGACCGGAGCGTGCGATGGAGATCTTTCACCGGGTTGGCCTGGCCGGAGCATTCCGTATCAGCCACGTCATCGTGGCCGTCATGTGGATGGGCCTGCTGTGGTACTTCAACTTCGTGCAGACGCCGGCGTACGCGGAGATGGAAGCGAGCTCGCGTAACGACGCGTTCGACAAGCTCACGTGGCGCGCGTTGTGGTGGTTCCGCTGGTCGGCCGCGGCCACGGTCGTGTTCGGGCTGCTGATCATCGGGATCGCGCCGAAGGGCACCTACGGCAAGGACTTCTGGGTCCACACCGCGGCCGGTCCCACTCTCGCGATCGGAATTCTCTTCGGCCTCGCCATGTTCTTGAACGTGTGGCTCGTCATCTGGCCGAACCAGCAGATCGTGATCGCCAACGCGCGCACGCTGAAAGCGGGTGGCGAGGCCAACCCGGCCGCCGCGGCCGCGGCCCGCGCCGGCGCCATGGCGTCTCGGCAGAACACCATCTTCTCGTTGCCGCTGCTCGTGTTCATGGTCGGCGCGTCGCACTTCTACAACCTGGGTCCGAGCTTCGGCAGCCTGATCAGCTCGAGCAAGAGCATCATCTATCTCATCATCGGGATCGTCGTGCTCGCCGTCTTGGAGCTGAACGCGCTCGGCAAGATCAGCGGGCGCGGTAACACGGGCCTCAACGTGGTCTACGAAACGCACAAGAACGCGATGTACACCGGCATCGCGCTGATCGTCGCGTTCTACGTCCTCGCCGAGATCATCCTCAAGGCGTAAGCCGCATCCGGCCCGCGCTCACACGCCGAGCAGATCGGCGATGTGGGCGCGGTGGGTGCGGCTCGATCCGAACATCGGCTCCAGCGACTTGGCGCGCTTCACGTAGAGGTGCATGTCGTGCTCCCACGTGTAGCCGATGCCGCCGTGGATCTGGATGCCTTCTTTGCCGAGCATCCGCTGGCAGTCGCCCGCGGCGACCTTCGCGACCGATGTCGCCGTCGTGCGGCGGGGGTCGTCCTCGGCGATCGTGAGCGCGGCGAAGTAGCCGGTGGCCCGCGCCCGTTCGAGCATCACGATCATGTCGGCGAACTTGTGCTTGATCGCCTGGAACGACCCGATCGGCACCCCGAACTGCTCGCGCTGCTTCGCGTACTCGAGGGTGACGTCGAAGATGGTCTGCGCGGTACCGACGATCTCGAGCGCGGTCGCGACAGTGGCCTCTTCGATCGCGCGTCGGAGTGCGGGTGCACTCGACGACTTGGTGTCGCCCAGCACTCGGGCGCGTTCGACGCGCACGCCGTCGAGGTCGACGTGCGCGAAACGCCGGCTGGCGTCGAGGGCGTTGACGCGCCGGGTGCGGGCGGACTCGACGGGTACGACCACCGCGTGCACACCGTCGTCACCGGACGTTCCCGGTTCGCGGGCCACGACGACCAGCTCGTCGACCGCGTCGCCCTCGACCACGAATCGCTTCTCGCCCGACAGCACCGCGTGGTTCCCGTCGAAGACGACGGTCGCGGTCACGGTGGCAGGATCGAACGAGCCGTGGTGCTCGGCGACCGCGATTGCGCCCGAGCAGCGGCCTTCGGCGACGGCCCCGAGAAAGCGCGCCCGTTGCTCCGCCGTACCGGCTTCGCGCACGGCGGGGACGAACTGGGCAACGGTCGCCAGGAGGGGACCCGGCGCGATCACGCGACCGATCTCCTCGGCGAGGATGCCGGCCTCGATCATGCCGAGCCCGATGCCACCGTCGGTCTCGGGAACTGTGAGGGCGGGCCAGCCCAAACCCGTGAGCGTGGTCCAGAGGGCGTCGGGTAGCACGCCGTCGTCGACGACCCTTCGGGCGAGTGCGACCGGGCTCTCCCGGGTGAGCACCGCGCGTATCGAGTCCCGCAGCTCGTCCTGATCGGCCGTGAACTCGAGCTCCATGGCCGGTCAGGTTAGGAGCTTGGCGATCTCGTCCACCAACGCCCGCCGGTCGACCTTCTCGCCCACGGTCAACGGCAACGCGTCGACCACGTGGATGGCTTCGGGCAACTTGTAGCTCGCGATGTGCGGGGCCGCGAACGCGCGGAGGTCGGCGAGCGCGGGCGGGCGCGCGCGGTCGCGCGGCACGACCGCGGCGACACCGATCTCGCCCATGACGTCGTCGGCTCTCGGTACCACCGCGATCGCGGCGATCTCGGGATGCGTCGACAACACGCTCTCGATCTCGACGGGGTACACGTTGTAGCCCCCGCGGACGTACATCTCCTTGCTGCGGCCGACCAGACGCAACCGCCCGCGGTCGTCGACCCAACCGAGATCGCCGGTCCGCACGAACCCGTCGGTCGTGAAGGCCGCCTGCGTCTGCTCGGGATCGTGCCAGTAGCCCGACATCACCGCGGGCGACCGCAGGCACACCTCACCGATCGTGTCACCGGCCACCGGCGCACCGGAACCGTCGCGCAACGAGAGCTCGACGCTCGCGTGCGGACGCCCCACGCTGATGATCGCGTCTTCGTCGGGATCGTCGAACGCGGTGCCGAGACCGATTCCGGCCTCGGTGCACGAGTAGCGCGTCGCCAGCCGCGCGCCGAAGCGCCGGCGCGCCTCCTCGGCGAGCCCGGGTGTGACCGGCCCGCCCCCCGCGATGATGTACTGCACCGACGAAAGGTCGAAGTCGTCGAACTGGGGGTCGCGCAGCATGAGCGCGAGCTGGGTCGGCACGCCCGCGACCGTCGTCATGCGCTCTCGCGCCAGGAGCTCGAGCGAGGGGCGCGCGCGCCAGCGTTCCATGATGAATGTGGTGCCGCCGCGCCGGAGGTTTCCCGCGAGCTTCGTCATGAAGCCGAGATGCGCGAACGACGTGCCGCTGAAGGAACGACCGCCGCCGTCCCACGCGTCGCCGACGTCGGTCTGCGTGATGAACGCGAGCTGGCGCGTGCAGTAGAGCGCACCCTTGGGCAGCCCGGTGGTGCCCGACGTGAAGATGATCGCTACCGGGCGTTCGGGATCGTCGGCGAGCACCGGCGGCGACTCACCGCGCACCCGCAATCCCTCGAGCGCCGTGCGCGCGGAGTCGGCCGGTGGTGCGTCGTCGGTGGTGAGGACGATGCGCGGATCGGCGACCGCGAGGATCGCTTCTCGTTCGCGCTCGGAGAGCCGGTCGTTCACTCCCGCGGTGATCGCGCCGATCTTGGCCGTCGCCGCGTAGGCGAGGAGGTATTCGGGGCCGGCGGGGAGGACGAGCGCCACGACGTCGCCCGCGCGTACGCCGCGGCCGGCCAGCCCGACCGCGACCTCGTCGGAGAGGCGGTCGACATCGGCGTACGACAGCGACCAGCCGCGCGGAGTCACATAGGCGGTACGATCCGCGAAGCGGCGGGCCGCTTCCGCGATCGTCCAGGGCAGCCCCGGGAGAGACATGGCCGAAGCGTACAAGTCGCCTCGACGATCGACCGGCCGGCGCGACGCGCCCGCACCGCCGGGTACGCCGGCCGCCGCGAGAGAGCTGCGGGCCCAGGGTCGCAAGACAATGCGCAAGCTGCTCGACGCGGGTATGCGGGTGTTCGCCGAGCGCGGATTCCACGCCGCTCGCGTCGACGACATCGTGCGCGCGGCGCGCACGTCGCACGGCACCTTCTACCTTTACTTCGCCAACAAGGAAGAGCTGCTCCGGGCGCTCGCCATCCAATGCGCGCACGAGATGGGCGCACTCGCGGGTGGGCTCGGTGAGGTGCAGGCCGACGCAGCGGGCGCGGCCGAGCTTCGGCGCTTCCTCGAGACGTTCTTCTCGACGTACGCGCGCTTCGGTCCCGTGCTGCGCGCGTGGATGGAAGGCAACGTGGAAGACCGCGAGACCAGCCAGCTCGGCGTCGTCGCGTTCACCGACATCGCGGCCGCCCTCGGCGCCCGCATGCGCGACGCGGGCGCCCGCGGCGACCCTGCCACCGTCGCGGCGCTCATGGCGCTGTTGGAGCGGTTCGCCTACTTCCTCGTGTCGCGCCAGCTGGAGTTCGATTCCGACGCGTTGTTCGACACCGTGACGCTCGTCGTGCACCGCGGCTTCTTCGGCGCACCGCTCGCGGCGTAACTGCGCCGAGCCTCAGGTCGAGGCCGTGCCCGCCACGTTGGTCTTGGCCGGCGACCGGGTCGAGAGGTAGATCGCCTTCGTAGCCCCGAGCAGCGGGATCGCGAACAACCCGCCGACGAGTCCGCCCGCGGCCACACCGACCAGCGCGGCGACCATCGTCGCGGGCGGCGACAGGCGTACCGCGCGGCCGATGATCAGCGGCTGCAGCACATGGTTCTCGAGCTGTTGGTACACGAGGAAGATCGCGAGCGCGATCACGCCGGCCACCGCACCTTGGGTGAGCGCCAGCATCACGAACACCACCCCGCCGAGGAAGCCGCCGATCTGCGGGATCGGGTTCGTGATCGCGACCCACACCGCGATCAAGGGCGCGAGCGGAACACTGAGCGCGAGCGACCCGGTGAGCATCACGACGCCCGCGAGCGCCGCGACGAGCAGCGTGCCCGCGATATAGCGACCAACCACTTCGTACACGAGGCGTCCCATCCGGTCTGCCTCGGCGCGCCGGCGCGCGGGAACCAGGCGGCGGGTGCCGCCGACGATCAAGTCGCCGTCGAGCAGGATCGTGATCGCCAACAGGATCGTGAACAGCGCGGCGGCCAGGCCGTCGGCGACCGCGCCCGCCGCGTTCTCGATGGGCTTGGAGTTCGCGCTGAGGTGCTTGGGTACGTCGTTGAGCCACTTCTGGACGTTCTCGGACGCGTTCGCCTCCCGCAGGCGCGGGCCGACGATGGGGAGCGTGCCGAGATCCTTGACCGTCTTGGGGATCTGCTTGTTGAAGTCGCGGACCTCGTTGATCGTCGGGACCGTGATGAGGGCGCCGATGATCGACGCGGCGACCGCGACCAGCACGAGTACGACTCCGGCCGCGGTGCGGCGATTCCATCCGGTGCGGTGCTTCAACGCTTCGACCATCGGATTCAACGCCAAGGCGAAGAGGGACGCGAGCGCGAGGGCGGACAACGTGCGCGGGACCGAGCGGATGAACCAGACCGTGATCGCGAACAGCGCCACCGCGATCGCGAGCGGAATCGCCGAGCGCGGATCGAGGTCGATCCCGGTGGGCTGGTCGCTCGAGGATCCGATAGCAGACGACGCCACGTCGGTATCGTACGAGCCGATGGTCGAAATGGCGCGCACACTTCGGGTGCGGCTGTCGGTTCGTTCCGCGTTGGCCCTCGTGTTCGCGCTGGGCCTCACCTTCTTGCTGCTCGCGATCGCACACGACGCCGAGCGGGTGATCGCGTGGGCGCTCTCGGCGATGGCGATCGCCGCGCTGCTCTACCCGGCGGTCGACTGGCTCGCCCACTTCCGCTTCGTGCCGCGGGCGGTGGCGGTGCTCCTCACGGCACTGCTGCTGCTGGGGACAATCGGGTTCGTCGGCTACAAGATCGTCAACGACGTCTCCGACGCGATGAGCAGCCTGCAGCAGGCGGCGCCGCAGCGCGCGGGCGAGCTCGAGCAGAACTCCGAGTTCTTCCGCCAGATCAAGCTGCAGGAGCGGGTCACCAACCTCGTCAACGCCATCCCGGCGCGCCTCGCGGGTGGCAGCGCGCCGGAGGCGATCAAGTCGGCCGCGACCCAGGGCGTCGCGTTCCTCGCCGGCTTCATCCTCACGATCTTCTTCGTCCTGTACGGCAGCCGGCTGTTCGAGGGCGGGCTCAGCCTCATCGACGACGAGACCGTCCGCCGCCGAACCGAGTACGTGCTCCGCGACGGCTCGCGGCGCGCACTGTTCTTCGCCCGGGTGAAGCTCTGGGAGGCGCTGGTCGAGGCGATGCTCGCGTTCACGATCGCACGCGCCGCAGGCGTGCCGGGCGCCGCCGCGCTCGCAGTGTGGGTCGGTCTGTGGAGTTTCCTGCCGATCGCGGGCGTGCTCATCGGCGCGTTGCCGATCGTGGTGTTCGCCGGTGCGCACACGTTCCAACGGGCTCTGGCCGTCGCCGCATGCTTCCTCGTGATCCTGATCTGCGACTGGCTCGTGAATCGCTGGCTCGAACGGCGCACCGTGGTCGTCGGCTCGTTCGCGATCGTGCTGGCGGCGTTCGGTGGCCTCGAGCTCTACGGCCTCAGCGGCGCGCTGTTGTTCGTGCTCGGCGCGGTGCTGCTCGTCTCGATGATCGCCGAGTTCGGTCCCGAGGAGGTCGCCGAGGTGCTCGCGGCCGCGCCCGGCCCCGAGTGAGCGCTACGCGCCGAGGATGACGGTGCTGGCCGACGAGAACCAGCCGCCGGTTCCGTTCACGCACGCGAGTTGCGCGTTCTCGACCTGACGGCCGTGCGCCTCGCCCCGGAGCTGACGGGTCGCTTCCACCAGCAAGAACATGCCGCGCATACCCGGGTGGCAGTGCGAGAGCCCGCCCCCGTCGGTGTTAGTGGGGAGCGCACCACCGAGCCGGAGCTTGCCGTCCTCGACGAAGCTGCCGCCCTCACCCGGCTTGCAGAAGCCGAGGGCTTCGAGGCTGGCGAGCACCATATGCGTGAAGGCGTCGTAGATCTGGCAGGTGTCGATGTCGGCGGGAGTGACGCCGGCCCGTTCGAAGGCGAGCTTGCCGCTCGCGTACGCGGGGGAGCGGGTGAAGTCGTCCCATTCGCTCATCGTGGTGTGGCTCGTGGCCTCGCCGGTGCCGAGGACCCACACCGGCTTCTGGGCGAGGTCGCGGGCGCGTTCCTCCGACGTGAGTACGACCGCGCCGCCGCCGTCGCTGCGGATGCAGCAATGCAGCTTCGTGAGGGGGTCGGCCATCATGCGGCTGCTGTTGACCTCGTCGATCGTGATGGGATCGCGGTAGAAGGCCTCGGGATTGAACGAGGCGTTGTAGCGGGTGCTCACGGCGATCTCGGCGAGCTGTTCGACGGTCGTGCCGTACTC
>DASYJT010000101.1:0-17027 GCA_035996165.1 Acidimicrobiia bacterium | reverse complement strand
GCCCGGTATTTCGCCCGCCGCCGGATCGAAGAGCTCGCCGGCGTGCGGGTATGCGACGTGGTGGCGCGCCCCGAGAGCCCGAGCCCGGCGACGGGATCGTCGACGGTGCACGACGCCGAGCAGGCCGCGCTCCTCGATGCGGCCATCAAGCCGGGTGATGTACAGCGTTGACGGCCGCGGCTCAATAGTCTCCGCGCATGTCAGTCGACGACCGGCTCCGTGAGCTCGGCATCACGCTTCCCGATCCGTTTCCTCCGGCGGGCAACTACGTGTCGTCGGTGCAGACCGGTGACCTGTTGTTCGTCGGCGGACACGGGCCGGTCGACGGGACGACCATGATCCTCGGCCGGGTGGGCACCGACCTCACGCTCGAACAGGGACAAGCGGCGGCGCGCATGACCGCGCTCTCGCTGTTGGCGACGATGCGCGCCGACCTCGGTTCGCTCGACCGGGTGGAACAGATCGTCAAGGTGTTCGGCATGGTCAATGTCGGCGGGTCGTTCGACCGGATGCCGGCGGTGATCGACGGTTGTTCCGATCTTCTCGTCGAGGTGTTCGGCGAGAAAGGTCGCCACACGCGTTCCGCGGTAGGCCTCGCCGCCCTCCCGTTCGGCATTGCCGTCGAGATCGAGCTCGTCGCCCGAATCTCGAAATCCAGCACACCGGACTAAACCTTTGCGACTCCTCTAGCGTTTCCTCCGCGATGGGCGCATTGGGATTCGACGAGTTCTACGAGTCGCACTTCGACCGGGTCGGTCGGGCGCTCGTCCTCGCCGGCGCCGAACGGGAAGTGGCGCGGGACGCGACCCAAGAGGCGTTTACGCGTGCGCTCCGCCGGTGGCGCAAGGTCGGCGAGATGGATCGCCCGGACGGTTGGGTCTACGTCGTCGCGATGAACCAACTGCGCGATCACTGGCGCCGCGCGGAACGACGCGCGGCCGAGATCGACGAAACCGCCCTCGACAACACGAGTGCAGTGGCGACGCGGCTGTCGCTGCGCGAAGCGATCGCGACGTTGCCGCCGCGCCAACGCCAAGCGGTCGTGCTGCGTTATTTCGCCGACCTCCCACTCGCCGATGTGGCCGACGCGATGGGCTGCGCAACCGGAACCGTGAAGGCGACCCTGCACCACGCCCTGCAGAGCATGCGCGTGGATCTCGAGGACCTGGAGGACGACGATGCAGATCGATGAACTACGCGGTGAGCTGACATCGCTCGCCGACGAGATCCCTCCGTTCGAAGGCGACGTACGGCAGCTCCATCGGCGCGCCCGGCGCCGCCGCGTCGTCGGATCTGCGGTCGCCGTTGCCCTCGCCGTCGTCGTGGCCGTGTCGACCGTGGCCATCGCGCGCCACGACAACGGTCGAGCTCGCATCGCCGCGGGCCCCGACAAGGAAGTTTCGCCCGACCAGATCACTCACGTCGACGCCATCGTCGTACCTGCGACTCCTGTCGTGAAGGCCGCCCTCGACGCCTCACCCCTCGTCACCAAGTACGCGCGAGTCCCCCAGAGCGATCGATGGAAACTGCAGCCACCGAGCGACGGTTTGTGTGCGCTCGGGACCAGTGACGGATACGCGGTCGATGGTGTCGCCCCGGGCGCCAACTTTGCCGAAGATCTGACTCGTCTACTTCGGGATCAGGCACGTGTCCTGGACCAGTCAGACCGGTTCAGCGCCGATCTGGAAGTCTTCATGAAGGTCACCGCGTCCTCGCACGATGTTCAGTCCGTGCAAACCGCGCTGAATGCCGACCCCGACATCCTCTCGGTTCGCCACCTGAGCAAGGCGGACGCGTATGCAGTCTTCAAGCGGGAGTTCGCCGATCAGCCCGACCTGGTCAAGAGCACGAAAGCGTCCGGTCTTCCGGAGTCGTTCCGTGTGATCCTGAAGTCGGGCCGCTCGGTCTCGGCTGTCGTCCTGCGCTATCAAGGGTTGGCCGGTGTCGACTCGGCCATCACGCTCTTTCGCGGGCTCTTCGATCCGTCGTTGCTCCCGATTCCGTCGCAAACGGCGACGGCCTGCACGAACGGTTGAGCGGGGATCGTGGTCAGCGGGAGCGCAGGGCTTTGCAGCCGACGTAGCCGGCGCCGAGGCCGAACGCGATCGAGATCGCGGCCAACACGTCGTGCACGACCTTGAAGCCGGTGCTCTGATCCTGGCCCGAGATGATCACGACCCGGCTGATCCAGACGTAGAGCGTCCACGCGCAGAGCGCGATCAGGAACCAGGCGACGCGGCGGGACACGAAGTCGAGGCTACGGGTGCGACGCGTGCGCGACCGCATCGAGGCAACGCCGGATGCCGTCGGCCGAACCGTTCGTCAGCGGAAGGCGCACGTCGGGGGTCGCGATCCGGCCCTGGGCATGGAGCACACCCTTGAAGATCGCCGGGTTCGGGTCGACGTACGCGCGGCGCACGACCGGCAGCAGCGCCTCGGCGTGCGCCCGGCCGTCGTCGATCTTGCCCGCGAGACCGCACTCGATCATCGCGACGAAACGGTCGGTGCACAGGTGCGCGGCGGCGGAGATCGTGCCCACCGCGCCGAGGCACATCAGCGGGAACAGCAACGTGTCCTCGCCGCCGAGCACTCCGAAACCCTCCGGTGCGTTCGCGAGTACCTCGAGCGTGTCGGCGTCGAGCGTGGCGACCGCCTGCTTGACGCCGGCGATGTTCGGTACCGCCGCGAGCTCGAGGAGTCCGGCGGCGCCGAGGTCGCGACCGGTACGCGTCGGGACGTTGTACACGATCACGGGAACCGGGCTCGCGGCGGCGACGGCCTTGAAGTGGGCGACGATGCCTTCGACCGACGGGCGCACGTAATACGGCACGACGACGAGCGCACCGACGACGTCGGGCGTGGCCGCGAGCGCGGCCGTGGCACTGATCGTCGACTTCGTGTTGTTCGAGCCGGTACCGACGATGACGCGGATTCCGGCCGACTTGCAGGCCCGCACGACCGCGGCGACGACCGCCTGCTTCTCGTCGTCGTCGAGCGAGCTCGCCTCACCGGTCGTTCCGAGAGCGACGATGCCGCTCACACCCGCCGTGGAGTATTCGTGGCACAGGCGCTCGATCGCCTCGACGTCGACCGCGCCCTGCGCATCGAAGGGAGTGATCAGCGGCACCCAGACGCCGCGGAGATCGAGATCGCTCGTCATGGCGCAAAGCGTACTTCGTCGTCCGTCGCGGTTCCCGGAGCAGGGACACTGTTCCAGTACGTTCCCGAGATGCCGCTGTGGCTCGAGATAACGATCACGGTGCTGGTCGGCGTCGCGACGGGCGTGTTGTCGGGCATGTTCGGCATCGGCGGGGCCGTCGTCTCGACACCCGCGATCCGTGCGCTCGGCGCAACCGCGCTCCAGGCCATCGGCTCGACCCTGCCGTCGATCCTGCCGTCGTCGATCTCCGGTTCACTGCGCTATCACCGAGAGAACTTCATCCTGTGGCGGGTGGTGGCGCTGACGTCGGTGCTCGGCGTCCCCGCGTCGGTCGCGGGATCGCGGCTGTCGGATGCCGTGCCCGGCAACGGGCACGCGCTGATGATCCTGACCGCGTTGCTCGTCGCGTACACCGGCTATCGCACGGCGTTCCCGACGGTCCGCACGCTCGAACGCGCCGGCCAACCGCCGAACGACGAATGGTGGCGGCTCGCGATCATCGGCATCGCCGCGGGCGCGCTCTCGGGCCTGCTCGGCATCGGCGGCGGCATCCTCATGGTGCCCGCGTTCTCGGCCTGGGTCGGCATGCCGCTGAAGGAGACGATCGCGACCTCGCTCGCGTGCGTGGGGATCTTCGCGATCCCGGGAACGCTCACGCACTGGTACCTCGGTCACATCGACTGGACGTTCGCGGCCGCGCTCGCAGTCGGTGTCGTCCCCGGCGCGCGCATCGGCGCGCATTTCACGATCAACGCGCGCGACAAGGTGCTGCGCTACAGCGTCGGCAGCGCGCTCGGCATCATTGCGCTGGTCTACGGCGCGGGCGAGGTGCTGGCGCTGATGAGCTGACGCGCTCGCTCGAACACCGCGTCGAGCATCGCCGGCGTGAGCCGTCGGGTGAACGTGTTCTGCTGGCTCGGGTGGAACGTGCCGACGATCGTGACCCGTCCGCACGCGACCTCGAGACCGTGCGTGAACTTCGGCCGCCGCGCCGCGAGCGCGACCCCGGGGAGATCGGCAGCCCGCAAGGTGGCCCACGTCGCCTCGTATCCGAAGGCGCCGAGCACGACGATCACGCGCACCTGGGTGAGCAACTGCAATTCCCGGACGAGAAACGGCATGCAGGTGTCGCGCTCCTCCGGCGTCGGCTTGTTCGCGGGCGGCGCGCACCGGACCGCCGCCGAGACATAGGCGTCGAGGAGCTCGAGACCGTCGCCGACCCGCACCGATTCCGCCTGGTTCGCGAACCCGGTGCGATGCATCGACGCGAAGAGGAAGTCGCCGGAGCGATCGCCGGTGAAGACCCGGCCCGTGCGATTGCCGCCGTGCGCGGCGGGCGCGAGGCCGACCAGCAGGAGCCGCGCGTCCGGATCGCCGAAACCCGGCACCGGCCGACCCCAATACTCCTCGTCGCGATACGCGGCGCGCTTTTCGCGTGCCACCTCCTCGCGCCACTCGACCAGGCGCGGGCACGCGTGGCATTCGACGATCTCGGCCGTCAACGCGTGAAGGTCACCGGGCGGCACGGGGTGCGAGCCTACGGGCGGAGCGCCAGTACCCTCGGTCCGTGCGGGTCCTGCTCTTGGTCAACGCGACCGCGTCGTCGGTCACGGCCCGCAAGCGGGTGATGATTCGCAAGTTGCTCGCCGCCCAGCACGACGTCGAGGTCGCGGAAACCTCGCGTCGCGGTCATGCGACGCGGCTCGCGCACGCGGCGGCGAACGACGGCTTCGAGGTCGTGGTGGTGCTCGCGGGCGACGGCACGCTGAACGAAGCGGCCGACGGGCTGTTGCACACCGACACCGCGCTCGCGCCGCTGCCCGGCGGCTCGACCAACGTCTACGCGCGCACGCTCGGCTTCTCGACCGACGCGATGGATGCCACGAACGAGCTCATCCGCTCCCTCGAGCGCCGGGCGACGAAACGCATCGGCGTCGGCCGCGCGAACCGGCGCCCGTTCCTCTTCAACACGGGCATCGGGTTCGACGCCGCGGTCATCCGCCGGGTCGAGCGCCACGGTGATCTCAAGCGCTATTTCTCGCACCCGCTTCACGTCGTGGCCGCATTCCAGGCGTTCTTCCGCCACGAGGCCACCCGCCTGCGCCTCGATCTCGAGCTCGACACCGGCGAGGAGATCGAAGCCGTGCGCTTCGCCATCGTCTCCAAGACCGACCCGTACACGTATCTCGGTCGTCTGCCGCTGCGGGTCGCACCGGTGGCCACGCTCGAGAAACCGCTCGCGCTCACGGCATTCCGGAAGCTCGACGCGCTGACGCTCCTGGGCGGAGCCGCGTCGGCTATGCGCAGCGGCCGTTTCCTCGAGCATCGCCGCGGCATCGAGCATCGCCACGATGTGCACCGGATCCTGATCCGCAGCTCCGAGCCGTTCCCGTATCAGGTCGACGGCGACGATGTCGGCGACACCGATCAGCTCGACATCGAATACGAACCCGACGCCCTGACCGTCGTCGTTCCCTAGGCCCCGAGCGTTCGGAGCGCGACGTCGGGAACGTCGGTGATCACCGCGTCGACGCCGGCGGCTGCGAGCGCGGCGATGTCGTCGGGCTCGTCGACGGTCCAAACGCCGACACGCACTCCCGAGCGCTGCGCGGCGGCAACATCGGCGTGCGACGCGCGCAGGGCGGCGACGCGGTCGGGGTTGAGCCACCCGTGCCCGCGCTCGGCCGCGATCGGCGCCGCGACCGCGATGTCCTGGCCGCTCGTCAACCACGCCGTCGCGACATCCGGCGCGAACGCGCGGCACGCGTCGATCGCACCCAAATCGAACGACGACACGATGACGTCCGCCACCGGCACCGTCCCGATACTGCGCACGAGGTCGACGACGGCGCGCACGACCGCGCGATCGGGGGTGTCGGCGTCGGGCTCCCACGGCAGACACTTGATCTCGACGTTCACGATCATCCCGGCGCACGTGTCGAGCGCTTCGGCCAGCGTCGGGATGTCGGGACGTGCCGCGCGCAGGGTCGCGAACGGCTGGTCGAACAGCAGGCCGAAGCCGTCGATCCGGGGATCGTGATGCACGACGAGCCGTTCGTCGGCCGTGCGGCGCGCATCGAGCTCCACGCCGTCGGCGCCCATCGCCCGGGCTTCCGCGAACGCCGCCAACGTGTTTTCGGGGCGCGCACGGGAGGCGCCGCGGTGGCCGAGAACAAGTGGACGCCGGCCCATGGAGCGCCAGCCTACGGAGCGGGCGTGCGGGAACACGTTCCACTCGGCGCCGCGAAAGACCTGATCATGCCCCTTGCCGCCGCAACCTTTACCCCGTTAGCCTGCACTCGCCTTGGAGTGAGGCATGTGGGCAGTGTTTGTGATCGGGCGCACAAGTGTGTGGCGGGGTAGCCCGCAGCTATGCGACCCAACAGGGGGGAAGTAAAAGTGGCGTTGACCTGGATTCGAACCCACGATTGGGACGCCGAGGACTGGCGCGACAAAGCCTCTTGTCGCGACACCAGCCCCGAGCTCTTCTTCCCGATCGGCACGACCGGCCTTGCGCTCGATCAGATCGACGCGGCGAAGCAGGTTTGCGACGAATGCCCCGTGAACGGCCAATGCCTGGAGTTCGCGCTCGCGACGAACCAGGAATCGGGCGTATGGGGCGGTACCACCGAGGACGAGCGGCGCCGGCTCCGCAAGGGACTCGACGTCGCACCGCCGGTTTCCGCCACTCGCTTGGCGTAAGCCACCTTCGGGGGTCTTGCGACCTCCGGGCTAGAGCTCGACCCGCGGCATCGCCACCGGTACGCGCACGCGTACCGACGTGCCGTCGTCGTCGTGCATCTCGATCGAGCCCTGGAGCTCGCTCGTCACCAGGGCCTGCACGATCGAGAGACCGAGGCCGCGCGAACCCTCGAGCGTGAACAGCGCCGGGAGTCCGGTGCCGTTGTCGCGAACTTCGATCTCGACGTGGTCGTCGGTCCGCGACAGCGTCACCTCCACGAGGGCCTCGGCGACGCCTTCGGGGAACGCGTGATCGACCGCGTTCTGCATGAGCTCGTTGAGCACGACGGCGAGCGGCGTGGCCACCTCGCCGGGCAGCTCCCCCGCGTCGCCTTCCACCTTGAACCGGATCGTGTGCTCCGGCGACGAGGCGGTGTCCTCGACCAGCCGGGCGAGCGGCCGCACGATCTCGTTCAACGACACCACATCGCCCGCTTCTCGCGACAAGGTCTCGTGGACGATCGCGATCGAGCGGATACGCCGTTCCGACTCGGCCAGCGCGGCACGCCCTTCGGGTGATTGCAAGCGTCGGCCCTGCAGCCGCAGGAGCGAGGCAATCGTCTGGAGGTTGTTCTTGACCCGGTGATGGATCTCGCGGATCGTCGCGTCCTTCGACAGCAGCAGCCGGTCGCGGCGGCGGAGGTCGCTGACGTCGCGCAGCAACACGAGCGCACCCGCGGGCTGGCGTTGGTCGACCAGCGGGAGCACCCGCGCCAAGACCGACACGTCGTCGCGCTCGATCTCTTCCGCCACCGGAAGATGCAGGAGCATCGCACTGCGCGCCGCGGTGTCGTCGAAGCCGACATCGATCAACCGCTGCGACTGCGCGTACGCGTGGATGCCCATGCGGTGCAGCGAGCTCACCGCGTTCGGGCTCGCGAACTTCACACGGGTCTCGGCGTCGATGACGATCACGCCGTCGCCGACGCGAGGAGCGCTTTCCATCTCGACCTCGTCGACGTCGAACGGGAACGTGCCGTCGGCGATCATGCGGGCGAACCGGTCGAACACGTCGAAGTAAGTGCGCTCGAGCTCGCCCGAACGCCGGGCCAACGTCATCGACTCCTCGCGAGTGACGATCCCGATGAGGCGGTCGTCGCGCCGCACGGGAATGACCTGCACCCGCACGCGCTCCTTCGAACCGAGGGCGGCCGTGTCGCCGCGGACGATGTCGCCCGACCGCCAGCACCGCGCGTACAACGGCCGCTCGACCTCGTCGACGATCGTCCCGACGAGATCTTGCGGGTAGTTCGTCTGCCCGGTGACCGGCCGGACCTGCGCGAGTACCACGAATCGGTGACCTTCCTCGCCCGTGATCGGCGCGAGGAGCATCAGGTCGGCGAACGACAGGTCGGCGAGATGGCGCCACGACGAAACGAGCCGTTCCATGTGCACGAGATCGGCGCCCGACAGCGCCGTGCGCGCGAGCGCGAGGTCTTCGAGCGTGCTCATGCCGGCGGCCCGCTGAACAGGTACCGGCTGATCGCGTCGAGGCCTTCGACATCGCTGATGTCGTCGGAGAAGGTCGGTACTCGGGCTACGACGCCGGGGACCCGCGCGAGCTCGGCGCGCAGCTCGGCCTCGCGCATCGCCACCACGGAGAAGTTGCGATACGACTCCCCGACCGTTCGCAGCACACGCGCGGTGCGATCGCGATCGGCGAGCGCGGGCTCGTCCGCCTCGAGCAGCGCGTCGGCGTGGGCACCGGCGTCGTCGATGCACGCGGTGGCCGCGGCGGCGCCGGCCGGATCGCGCAGCGAGTCGGGCAGTGTCTTGTTGAGGATGAGCGCCCCGAGATGGAAGTCGCGCTCGATCAACGTGGCGCAGAAGCGCTCGGCTTCGTGCAGCGGCGCGGCTTCGAGTGTGGTGACGACGGCGAAGGTGGTGCGCTTGTCGTGCAACAACCGTTCGACCGCCTTCGCCCGGGTGACGAATCCTTCGTACATCGACTGGAAATTCAAGAAGAACTCCGCGATGTCCTGCAGGAACTTACTGCCGAGGATGCGGTCGGCCATTTGATAGAAGGGCCGGCTCGCGACGTTCAGGATACGCGTGCCGCGCTTGCCTCCGACGCGGTACGGGAGCGTCAACCATCGCAACAATCGGCTCCCGAAGAAGTCGGCCATCCGGGCGGGCGCGTCGAGGAAGTCGATCGCGTTCCGGGTCGGCGGCGTGTCGATCACGATGAGGTCGTACTCGCCGCTCGCATGGATCTCGAACAGGCGCTCCATCGCGATGTAGTCGTGGCTCTGCACGAACCGCGCCGTCAGGTTGGTGTAGAGGCGGTTCTCGAGGATGCGGTACGCGGTCTCTTCGTCGGGCGCGTGGCGGAGCACGAGATCGTCCCACGACTGCTTGGTGTCGAGCATCGCCGCCCAGAGCTCGCCGCGCGGCTCGATTCCGGCGGCCTTCAACACCTCGGGCGAGACCCGGTTGGCCCGGTTGCCGAGGCCCTCGAGGCCGAGCGCGGTGGCGAGGCGGCGGGCCGGGTCGATGGTGAGCACCAGGACCTTCCCGCCGAGGTGGACCGTTGCGCCGAGCGCCACCGCGGCGGCGACCGAGGTCTTGCCGACTCCCCCGGAGCCGCAGAACACGACGATCTCCTTGGCCGCGAGGAGCTGTTCCAGCGTGTCCGGTGCGGCGTCGGAGCTCCGCCGGCGCGCGCTCACAACCCGAGCTCCGCGCCCAGGGCATCGGCCACCATGCGCGTCACCCGGAGTCCGTGGGCCCGCACGAACAGGTACGGCACGTACATCAGCGGCAGGTCGACCGACTGCTGCAAGAGCTCGAGGTGCGTTGCCCCCGTGCGGCGCAGCGACACCGCGAGGCGCGCCGCGTCGAGCACTTCCGCGGCGCCCGGCCCGACGCGCGCGGCCAGCAACTCGAGCGGCCGCGACGCGCGCAGCGCCTCGAACGTCTCCTCGTCGGCGCGGGTGAACAACTCCGGCAGCACACGATTGACGATCACGCTGCCGAGTGGAACGTTGACCTCGCGCCGGATGTTCTCGACCAGCTCGATCGTCTCCGCGACCGGCATCTCCTCCGGCGTGGTGACCACGTTCACTGCGGTGACGGCCGGATCGGCAAGCAGCTCGGATACCCATTGCGTCTGGTTGCGCAACGGACCGACGTCGACAAGATCGCGGATCGCGTCGGCGGCACCGAGCTGGGCGACGATGTGGCCGGTTGCCGCGGCGTCGACCACCACGAGGTCGAAGTCGGCGCGGCCCTCGATCGCCTCCCGCACCTCCCACACGATCTTGCCGATCGTGAGGATCTCCTTCACGCCGGGCGCGGCCGTGGCAACGAAGTCGAGCACGTGCGCGAGCGGTCCGATGCGACCGATCACCGGGACGCGGAGATTGAGCCGCAGGTACTCCTGCAATGACGCCTCGGTGTCCATCGCCATCGCGAGGATCCCGGGGTGGATCTCCTTCGGGGTGAAACCGACCGGGGAGTGCTCGAACTGCGCGGGGATGTCGCCCTTCGCGTCGACCTCGACGAGCAGGACGCGCTTGCCGATGCTCGACGCGAGGAGCGCCGTGGCCGCGGCCATCGTGCTCTTGCCCACGCCGCCCTTGCCCGTGAAGAACAGAAGCCTTCGGTCGAGCAGCTCGGGCGCGGGCCCGTTCACGACGGCGTGCGTGCTAGCTCGCGCCGAAGCCGACCTTGCGGCCACCCGCGTCGGCCGCGACTTCGACATACGCGATCTTGTCGACCGGCACGCCGATGCGTCGCCCCTTCGTGTCGGTCAGCCACAGGATCGAGTCGCCCTTGGACATCGCGTCCTCGATGGTCGCGGTCACGCCGTCGACCGAATCGTCGGTGTCGACTGTGAGCTCGCGGGCCGTGTACACCACGCCGATGCGTACTTCCATGCCTCGGACCCTAGCCGTCAGACGATCTTGAGCTGGGTTCGGTAGATGCGCTTGGGCGCCATGTCGACGTCGAGCCGCTCGGCCATCGCCGCGAAGACACGCGAGGCGGGGTCGTTCGGATTGCTCACGACGATCGGCTCGCCGTTGTCGGCGCCGGCGCGCAACTCGGGTACCAGGGGAACCTGACCAAGCAGCGGGACCTCGAGTTGATCCGCGAGCTCCTGGCCCCCACCTTCGCCGAACAGGCGGTACTCCGTTCCGTGGTCGCACTGGAACCACGACATGTTCTCGATGACGCCGACAACCGAGAGATTGACCTTGCGCGCCATGTACGCAGCGCGCTGGGCGACCTTCTGCGCGGCGGGCTGCGGCGTGGTGACGACGAGCACCTCCGCCCGCGGGAGGAACTGCGCCATCGACAACGCGATGTCGCCGGTGCCCGGGGGCATGTCGACGATGAGGTAGTCGGGCTCACCCCAGTGCACGTCGGTGAGGAACTGCTCGAGCGCCTTGTGCAGCATCGGGCCCCGCCACACGACTGGCTGGTCTTCGCGGGCGAAGAAGCCCATCGAGATGAGCGTCACGCCGTTCGCTTCGGGCGGGACGATGACCTCGTCGATCACCGTGGGCGGACGATCGATGCCGAGCATCCGCGGCATCGAGAAGCCCCATACGTCGGCGTCGATGGCGGCGACCTTGTGGCCCCGTTGCGCCAGTGCGACCGCGAGGTTGGTCGTGACCGACGACTTGCCCACCCCGCCCTTGCCCGACGAGATCGCCAGGACCCGCGTGTTGGAATCCGTGAACGGGTTGGTGCGGTGCACCTGCCCGTCGTCACCGTGAGCGTGAGCGTGGCCGCCCTGGAGCTGTTGCGAAAGGGCAGCCCGCTCCTGGTCGGTCATGACGCCGAGGTCGACGTCGACGTGGGAGACGCCGTCGAGGGGCGCCACCGCGTCGGTGACCAGGCGGATGATCTCGGAGCGCATCGGGCAGCCGGCGACGGTCAGTGCGACCGTGACCTTCACGTTCCCACCGTCGATCTCGATCCCCCGCACCATGTTCAGCTCGACGATCGAGCGATGGATCTCGGGGTCCTGGACCGGGCGCAGGGCGTCGAGCACCTGGGCCTCGCTGGGCATGGGTTGCCTCCCGGGGATTTCCACTACCGACGTAGGTACAATACCCAGCGTGGCAAACGAAGATCTCACCGCGGACGAGTTCGGAGCCGCGGTTGCCGCGGTCACGAGCGCCTTCGGCGACCCGACCCGCCGCGAGATCTACCTCTTCGTCCGCTCCTCGACCGACGGGGCCAAGGCCGCCGAGGTCGCCGAGCACTTCGCACTGCACCCGAACGTCGCCCGCCATCATCTCGAGAAGCTCGCCGCGGGCAGCTATCTCGATGTCGAGCTCGAGCGTCACGTCACCGCGGGCCGGCCGTCGAAGCGCTACCGGGCGGCCGCGAGCGACACGCACCTGTCGTTCCCGCCCAAGCGCGACGATCTCCTCGCCACATTGCTCGCCCGGGCCCTGGAACGTCTCCCGGTCGAAGAGGCGCGCAAGCTCGCCGAGGAGGTGGGCTACGACTACGGCCGTTCGATCGCGGCCCGCATGGAGCCGACCGAAGGCCACCGCTCGGTGAAGGCCGCGGTCGCGTCCGTCGCCGACGCGCTGACCGCGCACGGCTTCGCGGCCCACGCCGAAGCGCGCGGCAACTTGCTCACCCTCGTATCGGAGCACTGCCCGTTCGGCGAAGCCGCGCAACGGTGGCCGCACGTCCTGTGCGCGGTCGACACGGGCATGGTGCGCGGCATGCTCGAAGGTCTCTACGGCGAGACGCAGCCGCAACTCACCGAGAGCCGCCCCGACGGCGACCAGCACTGCGTCACGCGCGTCTAGGTTCACGCGAACGCCGTGGCGGTGCGCGCATACCTCGATCACGCTTCGACCTCGCCGCTGCGCGCCGCGGCGTTCGGCGCGATGCGGCCGTTCCTCGAGGAGTCGTTCGGCGATCCGGGTCGGTTGCACGCCGAAGGCCGCACCACGCGGGTCGCGCTCGAGACTGCGCGCGAACAGGTAGCAGAATTCTTCGGGGCGCGGCCCCGCGAGGTTGTGTTCACGTCGTCGGGTACCGAAGCGGTGAACACCGCGATCGCGGGGGCGCTGGCGCGCACGCCCGGACACGTCGTGACGACGGCGGTGGAACACTCGTGTGTCCGCGACGCGGTCGCGCGCCTGCGCGGCGAGGTGACCGTGGTGGGGGTCGACCGCTCCGGTCGCTTCGATGCCGCCGAGGTGTTGGCGGCGGTGCGCGCCGATACGACGCTCGTCAGCGTGCAGCTCGCGAATCACGAAGTCGGGACGGTGCAACCGGCGGCGGAGGTCGGCGCCGACTTGCGCGAGCATCCCGCGCTCGTACACGTCGACGCGTGCGCAGCCGCGGGCCACGTCGCAATTGATTTCGCCGCACTCGGCGCGGATCTGTGCTCGGTGACGGGCCACAAGCTCGGTGGACCGTTGGGCGCGGGCGCGTTGCTGGTGCGGCGCGGTTTGCGCGTGCCGCCGTTCATCGTGGGTGGCGCACAGGAGCGGACGCGGCGGGGCGGCATCGAGAACGTGCCCGCGTGGTTCGGATTCGGCGCGGCGTGCGCCGAGATCGATCTCCCTGCCGAAGCGACCGCGCAACGCGCCCTCGTGGAGCGCGCGGCGTCGGTCGTCGGACTCGTCGCCGACATCGAACGCTTCGGCGACGGATCACTGCCGAACGTCCTCTGCCTCGGTGTCGGAGGCGTCGAGGCCGAACCGATCCTGCTCGCCCTCGACCAGCACGGCGTGGCCGTGCACTCGGGATCGGCGTGCTCGTCGGAGACGCTCGAACCGTCGCCCGTTCTGGAAGCGATGGGCGTGGTGGCCGATCGATCGCTCCGGATATCGGTGGGGTGGTCGTCGACGCCGGGCGACGTCGACCGCTTTGTGGAAGTCTTCCCGGGAATCGTCGAGCGCCTGAGGGGGTTGCGGAGCTGATGACTGCAACAGTTCGAGGACTCAACCATGCAGTGCTGTACGTACGCGATGCGCAGCGATCGGCTGCGTTCTACGCCGAGGCGTTCGGCTTCGAGGTGATCATCGACGCGGGTAACGGCGCGGCGGTGTTCATGCGGGCCGCGGGGACGCAGAACCACCACGATCTCGGCCTCTTCTCGCTCGGGCCGCAAGCACCGTTGCCGGAGCCCGGTCGCGTCGGCCTGTACCACCTCGCGTGGCAGGTCGAGACGATCCAGGACCTCGCCGAAATGCGGGACCGGCTCGGGCGCATGGGCTCACTCGCCGGCGAGAGCGACCACGGAGTCACCAAGTCGCTGTACGCGAAGGACCCCGATGGCAACGAGTTCGAGGTGATGTGGATGGTCCCGCGCGAACAGTGGGGCGCCATGGAGCACGACGCCATCACCAAGCGCCTCGATCTCGCCGCCGAGCTCGCCCAACACCCCTAATTCCCTCCAACAGTTGTCAGGAAAAATCGTTCCGGAGGAACGATTTTCCTGACAACTGTTGGAGGTTCTTTGGGGGGTTAGGGGCGGGCGGCGGCGGCGAGGAGGTTGAGGGCGGAGCCGGCCTTGAACCAGTCGATGTGCTCGCCGGAGAGTGTGTGCTTCGCGTCGAAGGTGTCGGTGGTGCCGTCGGCATGGTGCACGACGACCCGCACCGAGCTGCCGGGCGCGAGCGTCGACAGTCCGTCGAGATCGACGACGTCGTCGGCGCGGATCTTGTCGTAGTCGGCGGGATCGGCGAAGGTCAGCGATAGCACACCCTGCTTCTTCAGGTTCGCCTCCGCGATCCGCGCGAACGATCGGGCGAGGATCGCGCGCCCGCCCATGTAGCGCGGCTCCATCGCCGCGTGCTCACGCGATGAACCCTCGCCGTAGTTCTCGTCGCCGACCGCGAGCCATTCGATACCGGCGCGCTTGTAATCGCGGGCGAGATCGGGGAGCGACTTCACCGATCCGTCGCGCGCATCCACGCCCATACCCGGGTTCGCGTCGGCGAACGCGTTGACCGCTCCGAGGAAGAGGTTCTGCGAGATGTTCGTGAGATGGCCGCGGTACGTCAACCACTTGCCCGCGGGCGATACGTGGTCGGTCGTGCACTTGCCCTTGGCCTTCAGCAGCACCCGCAGGTCGTGGATGTCGTTGCCGTCCCACGCCGGGAACGGTTCGAGCAACTCGAGGCGCTCCGAGCCGGGCGCAACCGCGACGGTGACGCCGCCCGGGTCGGCCGCCGGCGCGGAGAACTCGTTCGCACCTCGTTCGAATCCGTGCGCGGGCAGGTCGTCGGCGACGGGCGGATCGAACTCCCGCAGGAACGAGCCGTCGAGGCGGCCGCTCAACGCCATGCCCACCACGGTCTCCGGCGACCCGATGAACGCGAGCGTGTCTTTGTTGCCGTCGTTGCGGGCCGGGAAGTTGCGGTTGAACGACGTCACGATGACATTCGGACCGGCGGGCGCGTCGTCGCGCTTCCACTGGCCGATGCACGGGCCGCACGCGTTCGCGAGGACCGTCGCGCCGATCGCCTCGAGGTCGGCGAGGAGGCCGTCGCGCTCGATCGTGGCGCGCACCTGCTCGGATCCGGGCGTGATCATGAGCGGCGTCTTCACCCGCAGGCCGCGCGCCGACGCCTGGCGGGCCAAGTGTGCGGCGCGGCCGATGTCTTCGTACGACGAGTTCGTGCACGAACCGACGAGCGCGGCCGACACCTCCCTCGGATAGCCCTCTCGTTCGGCCTCCGCCGCGATCTCCGAAACGGGCCGGTCGAGGTCGGGGGTGTGCGGACCGACCAGGTGCGGTTCCAACGCGGAGAGGTCGATCTCGACAACCCGGTCGAAGAACCGTTCGGGGTCGGCCGCAATCTCGGGGTCGTCCCGGAGGTGCTCGGCATAACGATCGGCAAGATCGGCGAGCGCCTCGCGCCCCGTCGCCTTCAGGTACTTGGCCGTGTTGTTGTCGTAGGGGAACAGTGAGCAGGTGGCGCCGATCTCGGCACCCATGTTGCAGACGGTCGCCTTGCCCGTGGCCGAGATCGTCTCCGCACCCGGCCCGAAGTACTGCACGATCGCGCCGGTGCCTCCCTTCACCGTGAGGATGCCGGCGACCTTCAAGATGATGTCCTTCGCCGCGGTCCAGCCCGACAGCCTTCCCGTCAGCCGCACACCGATGAGCTTGGGGACGCGCGTGTTGTACGGCCAGCCCGCCATGACGTCGACCGCGTCGGCGCCGCCGACACCGATCGCGATCATCGACAGGCCGCCCGCGTTCGGCGTGTGCGAGTCGGTGCCGATCATCATGCCCCCCGGGAAGGCGTAATTCTCGAGCACGACCTGATGGATTATGCCGCTGCCCGGCTTCCAGAAGCCGATGCCGTACTTCGACGACACTGTCCGCAGGAACTCGTACACCTCTTGGTTCGTATCGAGCGCGACCTGCATGTCGGCATCCGCGCCCACCCGGGCCTGGATGAGGTGATCGCAATGCACCGTGGTGGGAACCGCGACCGACGGCATCTTCGCGAGCATGAATTGCAGCAACGCCATCTGCGCGGTCGCGTCCTGCATCGCGACGCGGTCGGGCCGGTAGTCGGCGTAGTCGACCCCGCGTGTCATCCCGACGGTGCGCGGATCGTCGGCGTGCGCGGCGAGGATCTTCTCCGCGAACGTCATCGGTCGACCGAGGCGCTCGCGGGCGATCGCGATGCGGGCCGGATACGCGGCGTACACCGCTTCGACGAGCGACTCGGGAGTTGTGGGTTCGGTCTCAGGCATGCTGCAGTGCTCCTGCTCTCAACGAGAACTCGATCTCGAAGGTCGTGCGGTCGGCGGGATAACGGTGTTCGGAAAACAGCGTGGCGACACCGGCCGCGTCGAGCGTGACGCGCCGGGACAACAGCAACGGTGCGCCCGGAGCGCACGCGAGCAACCGGGCCGTGGCCGCGCTCGCAACTTCGGCGGTGATGGTTTGGTGGACCGATCCGAGCTCGACGCCGCGCAGCGGCAGGAGGTCGTAGAACGGCGAACGCTCGACATCGGCGCGCGAAACGTCGGCGCCGACGTCGGCGCGCACCCACACGGTGACCAACGCGAACGGCTCGTCGTCGGCGAGGTTCACGCGCTCGACGCGCAACACGTCGGAGCCGCGATCGATGTGGAGGGCATCGGCGACGGAGGGGGGCGCCTCGACGAAACCGAACGCGAGGAT
>DASYJT010000100.1:0-10526 GCA_035996165.1 Acidimicrobiia bacterium | reverse complement strand
GCTGTTCGCCAAGGCGAACGGCGTCGTGAAGTTCGGCACCCGCCGCGGCCGCAAGCTTGTCGACATCGTCCTCGCCGACGCCTAAACCCCCCCAACCCCCCAACCCCCCAACCCCCCATTTCCCTGCCAACAGTTGGCAGGGTTTTCGTTATGTGGCAACGATTTTCCTGCCAACAGTTGGCAGGGTTTTCGTTACGTGACAACGATTTTCCTGCCAAGTGTTGGCAGGGTTTTCGTTGGTTCAGTCGAGGCGGGGGGTGAGGCCTTCGGGGAGGGCCTCGGCGTGCACGACGGTGAGCGTCTTGGTCGTGCGCGTGATGGTGACGTAGAGCAGGCGCAGGCCGGCCTGATCGGCCTGCACCAACTGGGCGGGCTCCACCACGATGACGTGGTCGAACTCGAGCCCTTTGGCGCTGGTGGGATCGAGCACCGCGATCGGTGCGTCGAGCGCGTCGGCTGAAGTTGCCACCGCCCCGACATCGGCGAGCGACGCGACGATCGCGTCGTGCAGCGCGGGCGGCGCGATCACCGCGACCGCTCCCGTACGGCCGAGCGCGGCCCGCGCCTGCTCGTTGGTGATCGCGACGAGGTCGTCGACGCCGGCGTCGATGAAGCGGGGGTACTCGCCCGTGCTGCGGACCGAACGCGACGGCTCGACGGTAGGCGCCGCGACCGCCAGGAGCCGCGACGCGACCTCCATGACCTCGGCCGGGGTGCGGTAGTTGATGCTCAGCGAGACGTGCCGCGTCGCGTTGTGAGTGGGCAGATGCGAAAGGACGTCGTCCCACGACGCCACCGCACCCGGCTTGCTCGCCTGCCCGGGGTCGCCGACCAGGGTCATCGAGCCCGACGGGCATCGACGCGCCAGCATGCGCCACTGCATCGCGGTGAGGTCCTGTGCCTCGTCGACGAGCACGTGGCCGAACGTGCGGGGCTCGAACGACACCTCGTGCCCGTTGCCGTTGTTGGCCGCGCCGTCGCCGAAGCGGGTCGCGAGAGTGGCCGCGTCGGCGTAGCCGCGCAGCCCGAGATCGTCGATGACCCGCTCCGCGGTATCAAAGGTGTCGCCGCCGCCGTTGCGCCGCCGGGCGACGGGCCGCGCCGCCTCCACCGGCCCGAGCAACGAATCGGCCTCGTCGACGAGCGCGAGGTCGGCCTCGGTCCAGGGCGCACGAGTGAAGTCGGCGTCGCGCCGGCGATGCAGCAACTCCTGCTCGTCGTCGCTCAACAACGTCCCCGACGCCGACCGAACCAGCGCGCGGAACCCGAACAGGTCGTTCACGAGCTCCGCGCCCGACAGCACGGGCCAGATGCGTTCGAGCGCTTCCTTCACCTCGGGCCGGCCGCGGAAGCGGACGCGCATTTCCTGCTCCCAACCCTCGGGCGTGGGCTCGCCGCGCGCCAGGGTGCTCGCGATGCTCGCGTCGACGGCGGAATCGCGGTCGAAGATGCTCGTCACGTTGTCGGAGCGCGAATCGATGCCGCGTTCGCGATACGCGCGGATCGCCGCATTCTTGTAGCGCGCGACGAGCAGGTCGTAGAGACGGCGCGCCACGTACTGGCGGTTCTCGTTGTGCGTGTTGCGCCGGCGCCGCGTGCCTTCGATGACCCGAGCGGTGTCGGAACGCGACAGCCGCACGCGGAGCCCGTCGATCAGGACGATGAGGTCGCGCGCCAGTGGCCGTTCGCGATCGGTGACCGCCTTTTGGATCACGCGCGCCATTCGGGCGCCGCCCTTCAGCGCGGCGGTCGGCCGGGTGTCGGTGGCGACCACGCGAATGCGGGGCTTCAGGCCCGAGATGGTGGAGAGCTGCACGTCCTGTTCGCCGAGCGACGGCAGCACCTGCTCGATGTAGCGCAGGAACACCGGGCTGGGCCCGATGAGCAGCACACCCTGGTTCGCGAGCCGGCGGCGGTGCGTGTAGAGCAGATACGCCGCCCGGTGGAGCGCGACCGCCGTCTTGCCGGTGCCCGGTCCGCCGCCGACGACGAGCACACCGTGCACGTCGGCGCGGATCGCCTCGTCCTGTTCGGCCTGGATCGTGGCGACGATGTCGCCCATGCGGCCGGTGCGGTTCCGTTCGAGCGCCGCCAGCAGCGCGCCCTCGCCCGCGACCCCGAGCCCTTCGTCTTCGACCGCTTCTTGGTCGAACACCTCGTCGTCGAGTCCGGTGACCTCACGGCCCTTGCGGGTGATGAGGTGCCGGCGCCGGACGACCGCCATGGGCTCGACGGCGGTGGCCCGGTAGAAGGGCTCGGCCACGGGCGCCCGCCAGTCGACGACGAGCGGGGTGTGCCCTTCGTCTTCCACGGCCAGGCGCCCGACGTACCAGCGGACCCCGCGCTCCAGGTCGAGGCGCCCGAACACCAGGGGCGACTCGCCGATCTCGAGGTCGGCCAGCCGGCGCTGGGTTACGTCCCAGGCGATGTCGCGCTCGAGGCGCGCCTGGTGGGTGCCTCCGGCCCGGACATCGGCGTACGCGGTTCGGACCCGTTCGGCCGCTGCTCGCATCGCTTCGAGACGCGCGTAGGCCGCAGTGACGTAGGCCTGTTCGGCGGCCAGTTCTGGGTCTGCGTGGTCTGGCAAGTGGTCTGGTAAATGGTCTTGCAAATCGCTCCCCTGGATCGGCGGAACGAGATTTCAGGATGGGTCAGCTTAGTCCCTCGCGTCCGTGGCCCCATCCCGGCCGGTGCGACGGCGGAGCCCGCGTTCTAGGCTCGGAGCCGATGCCGACCGCGCTCCACTTCACGCCGGACGCCGACGCCAATCGGTTGCTCGCGGCCGAGCCCCTCGCCGCGCTGATCGGGATGCTCCTCGACCAGCAGGTCCCGATGGAGTGGGCGTTCACCGCGCCCATGCTCTTGAAGGAACGACTCGGCGGGGCTCCGCTCGACGCCGGCGCGATCGCGAAGATGGATCCCGCCGACCTCGAGACGATCTTCCGCGACAAGCCCGCGCTGCACCGCTATCCGGGCTCCATGGCCAAGCGCACGCACGCCCTGTGTACCTACCTCGTCGAGAACTACGACGGACGGCCCGAGACGGTCTGGGAGGGCGCCAAGTCCGGCGACCAACTCCTCGCGCGCCTGCTCGCGCTCCCGGGTTTCGGCAAGGCGAAGGCCCGGATCTTCGTCGGGCTCCTCGGTAAGCGGCTCGGTGTGCAACCGGCCGGTTGGGAGCTGGTGGCGGCCGACTGGCCGTCGATCGCCGACGTCGACTCCTTCGAACGCGTGGCCGAGATCCGCGAGCAGAAGCGCGCGATGAAGGCGGCCGCCAAGCAGGCCGCGCCCGGCTCTCCTACCTAGGAGACCTTGTTCGAGGCCACGATCTTGGCCGCGGTGGCGGTGCGGCCCTGGCCGAGCGCGGTGAGCAGGTAGGTGTGGGACTTCCCGTCGCACGCGAGGTATTCGAGGTGGTCTTGCGGACCGCCCCCGTACGCGGCGAACAGCTTGCCGTCGATCGAGAGGGCCACCGAGGTCGCGCGGGTCGACGTCCACTTCAGCTGGATCATCGTCGGCGCGTTGCACGACACCGGCGACGGCGGGCTGGCGGTGAAGCCGGAGATGGTCGGGCCGTCGTTGACGACCGTCGTGACCGATCCCGCGGTTGTGGTGGTGGGGCCGGCGCCGGTCGTCGTGGTCGAGCTCCCGGCCGTCGTGCTCGAGGTGGGAATCGACGAGACCGTGGAGCTGGTGGTGCTCGTGGTCGTCGGTGGTGTGCTGCTCTTCTTGGCGCTGCTGCAGGCCGCAGCTACCGCCAACACGGCGATCGCGACGACGACACGACCGAGAACGGGGGCGAGGCGTTGCACGAACGGAGGATACGCGCACGCGCCTCCGTATCCTGGTCAGAGATGTCTGGATTCGTCGATACCGCGCAGAGCAACGTGAAGGGTGGCGACGGCGGTGCGGGCTGCGTCGGATTCCGTCGCGAATCCCACGTGCCGAAGGGCGGGCCCGATGGCGGCGACGGCGGTCGCGGCGGCGATGTCTGGCTCCGCGCGAATCGCAACGTGGCCTCGCTGCTTGCGTTCCGCGATCACCCGCACCGCAAGGCGGGGTCCGGAACCCACGGCAAGGGGCAGAAGCTGCACGGCAAAGGTGGCGCCGATCTCACCGTCGACGTCCCCGAGGGAACGGTCGTGCGTTCGATGGACGGCGAGCTGCTCGCCGACCTGGTCAATCACGGCGACACCTGGCTCGCGGCGCGTGGCGGGCAGGGCGGGCGCGGGAACGCGCGCTTCTTGTCGAACGCGCGCCGGGCCCCGAGTTTCGCGGAGCAGGGTGAGTACGGCGAAGAGCGGTGGCTCAAGCTCGAGCTCAAGCTCATGGCGGACGCCGCGCTCGTCGGTTTCCCGAACGCGGGCAAGTCGACGCTCATCTCGGTCGTGAGCGCGGCCAAGCCCAAGATCGCGGACTATCCGTTCACCACGCTCGAGCCGCACCTCGGTGTCGTGCGCTGGCAGGACCACGATTTCGTCCTCGCCGACATTCCCGGTCTGATCGAAGGCGCGGCCGAGGGTCGCGGGCTCGGCCACCAGTTCCTGCGGCACATCGAACGCGCCCGCGTGCTCGTCATCCTGTGCGATCTCGCGCCGGTCGACGGCCGCTCGCCCGCGGAACAAGAACGCGTTCTGCTCGACGAGCTGGGTCGCTACCGGCCGGAGCTGTTGGAGCGCCCGCGCCTCGTCATCGGTAGCAAGGCCGACGTCGTTGCCGACGACGTGGAGTTCGACGGGCTGCGCATCGCGAGCGTGACCCGCGCGGGTCTCGACGAGTTCCGCGGCCGCCTCGCCGAGTTGATCGAAGCGGCACGCGCGGCCGAAGGTCAAGCAGAGCCGTACGTGGTGTTCCGGCCGGAGGAGCAAGGATTCTCCGTGATCCAGGAGAGCCCGAAGAACTGGCGGGTGCAGGGCCGGCCCGCGGAGCGGGCGGTCGCGCTCGCCGACCTCACGAACCCCGAGGCGATGGCGTACATCCAACAGCGGCTGCAGCGCATGGGAGTAGAGAAGGCGTTGAAGCGTGCGGGCGCGGCCGATGGCGACACGGTGCGCATCGGCGACCACGAGTTGGTCTACGAGGAACCGCTGTAGTGGGTCCGGTCGCGGTCGTGAAGGTCGGCACGTCGTCGATCGCAAAGGAGTCGGGCCAGCTCGACGACGACGCATTGGAGAAGTTGGCGGCCGACATCGCCGGCGCGCGCGCCGACGGCCACGAGGTCGTACTCGTGATGTCGGGCGCGATCGCCGCGGGTATGCCCGCGCTCGGGTTGCACCGCCGCCCGACCGACATGGGCACCTTGCAGGCCATCGCCGCGGTGGGCCAACCCTTGCTGCTCGAGCGGATGAACGCGCTGCTCGGTGCGCACGGGATCGTCGCGGGCCAGGTGTTGTTGACGCCCTACGACTTCGCGCACCGGAGCCAGTACCTCCACGCGCGCGAGACGCTGCAACGGTTGCGCGAGCTCACGGTGCTGCCGATCGTCAACGAGAACGACACGGTCGCCGACGACGAGATTCGCTACGGCGACAACGACCGCCTGGCCGCGCTCGTCGCGCATCTCGTGCACGCCGAGACGCTGTTGCTGCTCACCGACACGGCCGGGCTCTTTACCGCCGATCCCCGCCACGACTCCGGTGCGTCGTTGATCGAGGAGATCGTCGAGGTCGACGAGGCGTTGGAGAAGGCCGCGGGCGGAGCCGGCACCGAGCGCGGCAGCGGCGGGATGGCGAGCAAGCTCGCGGCCGCGAAGATCGCCGCCTGGTCGGGGGTGCGCGCGGTCATCGCGTCGGCCACCACCCCGAACGTGGTCGCCGACGCGCTGGCGGGCCGCGCGGTCGGTACCTCGTTCGCGCCGCGGGCGACGCGGCTCTCGTCCCGCAAGCTCTGGATCGCGTTCGCGCAGGGATCCGAAGGACGCATCACCGTCGACGCGGGGGCGCGTCGCGCGCTCGTCGACGGCGGCAAGTCGTTGCTCGCCGCGGGTGTGCGCGAGATCGCCGGGAAGTTCGACGTCGACGCGCCGGTCGAGATCGTCGGCGACGACGGCCGCGTGTTCGCCAAGGGCCTCTCGCGCTACGGCGCCTCGCAGTTGCGCGCCGTCGCCGGCAAGCGCACGGCCGACCTCCCGAGCGGCTCGCCGCACGAAGTCGTGCACCGCGACGACCTCGTGGTCCTGCCCTGAGCCTGCCTGGCCGCGAAATCGCCCGGACTTGACCGTTGGGTCAAGGGGTAGCCTGGGCGGATGACCCCCGTCATCGAGCTCGGCCGCCGGGCCAAAGCCGCCAGCCGGCTGCTGGCCGGGGCGCCGACGCCGGCCAAGAACGGGGCACTGGTCACCGCGGCCGATCTGCTGGCCGAGCGGGCGAACGAGGTCCGCGCCGCGAACGACGCCGACATCGAGGCGGCGCAGGCCGCGGGAATGGCCGAGGGTCCTCTCGACCGCCTGCGGCTGACGGACTCCCGCCTCGAGGGCATGGCCAACGGGCTCCGCACCGTCGCCGCCCTGGCCGATCCGATCGGTGAGGTGCTCGACGGTTGGCGGCGGCCCAACGGGCTCGAGATCGTGCGCACGCGCGTGCCGCTCGGCGTCGTAGCGATCATCTACGAGAACCGTCCGAACGTCACCAGCGACGCGGCGGGCCTCTGCGTCAAGGCGGGCAACGCGGCGCTGCTGCGCGGCTCGTCGTCGGCGTTGCGGTCGAACGTCGTCGTCACCGAGATCCTGCGCGACGCGCTCGTGAAGCACGGGCTGCCCGAGGACGCCGTGATCCTGGTCGAAGACACTTCGCACGAGACCGCCACCGAAGTGATGCAGCTGACCGACTACGTCGACTGCCTGATCCCGCGCGGCGGTCCGGCGCTCATCCAGAGCGTGCGCGACAACGCCAAGGTGCCGGTGATCATCGACGGCGACGGTAACTGTCACGTGTACGTCGACGCGGCGGCCGATCTCGACCAGGCGTTGAAGATCGTGGTCAATGCCAAGACGCAACGACCCAGCGTGTGCAACGCGGCGGAGTCGCTCGTCGTGCACGAAGCGGTGGCCGACGCGTTCGTTCCGCGTGTTGCCGACACGCTGCACGCGCAGAACGTCGAGTTGGTCGGCGACGCGGACGCCCGGCGTCGTTCGCCGCACATCGGCGCGGCTACCGACGACGACTTCGGCCGTGAGTACTCCGATCTCAAGATGTCGGTAGCGATCGTCGCCGATCTCGACAGTGCCATCGCGCACGTCAACCGGTACGGCACCGGCCACACCGAAGCGATCCTGACGCGTGATCTCGAGGCGGCTCGCCGCTTCACGCACGAGGTCGACGCGGCCGCCGTCGTCGTGAACGCGAGCACGCGTTTCACCGACGGGGAAGAGTTCGGGTTCGGCGCCGAGATCGGGATATCGACGCAGAAACTGCACGCGCGCGGCCCGATGGGCCTGCGCGAACTGACCACATACAAATACATCATCTGGGGCGAAGGGCAGGTACGAGGGTAATGGGTGAACGGTTCGCATCCGTCGACGAGGCGGCCACGCGATTGCGTGAAGTCGACTACCTATCCGACTCGAGCATCGCGGGCGTGGTGTTCCTCGCCGACCGGCTGGGCAAGCCCGTGCTCGTCGAAGGTCCCGCGGGCGTCGGCAAGACCGAGCTCGCCAAGGCCGTCGCGCAGACGCTCGGCGCGCGGCTCATCCGCTTGCAGTGCTACGAGGGTCTCGACGAGTCGAAGGCCATCTACGAGTGGAACTACAAGAAGCAACTCCTGCGCATCCAGGCCGACCGTGAGCACGAGCGCGACTGGGAGACCGTCGAGTCCGACATCTTCTCCGAGCAGTTCCTGCTGACCCGTCCGCTGCTCGAGGCGATCCGGGCCGACGAGCCGGTCGTCCTGCTCATCGACGAGGTCGACCGCGTCGAGATCGAGACCGAAGCGTTGTTACTCGAGGTGCTCTCCGACTTCCAGGTCTCGATCCCGGAGCTCGGGACGATCGTCGGCAAGCAGATCCCGCTCGTGTTCCTCACGTCGAACAACACGCGCGAGCTGTCCGAGGCGTTGAAGCGCCGTTGCCTGTTCCTGCACATCGACTATCCCGACATCGAGCGCGAGAAGGAGATTGTCCGGGTACGCGTACCCGAGGTCGACGCCGCGCTCGCCAGTCAGATCGCCAAGGTCGTCAACTCGATCCGCAACATCGACCTGAAGAAGGCGCCGTCGATCTCCGAGACGATCGACTGGGCCCGCACGCTCGTCTTCCTCGGCCGCAACGAGATCACGCCCGAGGTGCTCGGCGACACGCTGCACGTGCTGCTCAAGTACCAGAGCGACATTGCCAAGGCGCGCAAAGAGCTCGGTGTCGACGCGCCGGCCGTGATCAAGAAATAATCCGTGCGGTCGTGCAATGGAACAAGCTCGACTACGCGCTTCGACCAGGAAGTGGTGACGTGACGATCCTGCCGGCCGAGCCGCACATGCTCGACGTGTTGCAGGGGTTCGTGCACGAGCTCCGCACCGCCGGGCTCCCCGTATCGATGACCGAGAACCTCGACGCGATGCGCGCGATCGAATACGTGCCGCTCGACGACCGGGAATCGTTCAAGGCCGCGCTCGGCGCGACGCTGGTGAAGAACGCCGGTCACTACCGCGTCTTCGAGACGGTGTTCGAGGTCTTCTTCTCGATGTTCTCGCCGGGCGTGAACGCCGACGGCGAGTCGGATCTCGACGCCGACGCGCAGGCGAACTTCGAAGAGCTGCGGGCCGCCATGGATCAGGGCGGCGCGATGAGCCAAGTGTCGAACGAGGAGCTCGCACGTATGCTCCTCGACGCGCTCATGCGCATGGACCAGAACGAGATGCGGATGATCGCGGGCGCCGCGGTCGCGCGTTTCGCGGGGATGGAGCCGGGCCGTCCGGTGGGCGGCGCCTACTACCTCTACCGAACGCTTCGTCAGCTCGACGCCGACGGTCTCGTCTCGAAGATGATGGGCCGCGCGCAGGAAGCCCAAGAGGTCGGCGAAGGAGCCTTCGACGAACGACTCGCCCGCGAAGACTTCGAGGGTCGGCTCAAGGTGCTGAAGGAGATGATCGAGGCCGAGATTCGGCGGCGCCTGGTCGCCGACCGCGGCGTCGACGCGATGGCGCGCACGCTCCGCAAGCCGCTGCCCGAAGACGTCGACTTCATGCACGCGTCGCGCGACGAGATGCAGATGTTGCAGCGTGCCATTTATCCGTTGACGCGGGCGCTGGCCGCGCGTCTTGCGCAACGACGGCGGCACCGCCGGCGCGGCCAGCTCGACTTCCGTCAGACCGTGCGGCACTCGATGTCGTTCGGTGGGGTGCCGGTCGAGCCCAAGTTCAAGCGGCCGCGTCCGTCGAAGCCGGAGATCATGGTGGTCGCCGACATCTCGGGTTCGGTGGCGTCGTTCGCCCGGTTCACACTGCAGTTCGTCTACGCGATGCAGAGCGAGTTCTCGAAGGTCCGTTCGTGGGTGTTCATCGACGGCATCGACGAGGTGACCCGCTTCTTCGACGAGTCGCAGGAATTGAGCGAGGCGATCCAGCGCGTCAACACCGAAGCCGATGTCGTGTGGGTCGACGGTCACAGCGACTACGGCCATGCATTCGAAGTGTGGCACGAGCGTCATATCCGCGAGGTCACCAAGAAGTCGTCCGTGATCCTGCTGGGCGACGCGCGGAACAACTATCACGCCTCACAGGCGTGGACGGTGGCGGAGATGCAGAAGCGGGCGCGCAAGGTCTTCTGGCTCGATCCCGAGCCGCGGGGCTACTGGGATACGGGCGACTCGATCGTCTCCGAGTACGCGCCGTACTGCGACGGTGTCTACGAGGTCCGCAACCTGCGCCAGTTGCAGAAGTTCGTCGCCGACGTAGTGGAAGCGTGACCCGCTAGCGGGGTTTGCGGGACATCGTCCAGACCGGCGGGACGCCTCCGACGTCGACCTTCTGGATGAGCTCGAACGCGTGCCGCGCGTAATACGCGAGATTCTCCTCCTTCTGGGTCTCGAGGTACGCGAGGACGCCTTCGGTGTCGCACCGGTCGAGCACGGGTCGCAACGCGGCACTGCCCGCGCCGACGCGTTGGTAGAGCGGATCGGTACCGAGAAAGCCCAGGTAGTAGTGCGGCTCACCGATCTCGTGATGGAGCTTGTCGAGCGCGCCGAGGAGTTTGAGCGCCCCCGCGATTCGCCGGCCCGAGCGTATGAACGTCGGCGCGCCGCGCAGGTTCGTCATGAGGTCGCGGCGGGCGCCGCGCGGGTACGCGCCCGGCGGGAGCCACACCGCGGTGCACGCGACCTTGCCGTCGGTGTGCGCGACCCAGATCTCGCCGAAGGGAGCGGCGTCGACCACGCTGGCGCCCATGAACGTGAGGAGGGCCTTGCTCTGTGAGATCGGGTCGGGGACGAAGTAGTTGAACAGCGGATCGTCGTAGAACGCACGGGCGAGACCGCCGACGACGGCGGACTTCTCGCGGGCCTGCATACGTTCGACATCGAACGTTCGGGTTGCCACGA